>CAIKTE010000097.1 GCA_903830285.1 uncultured Chitinophagaceae bacterium
AAAAGAATCCATGAAATGTACTTACGATAGAGAAAAATTGGCTTGTTTTCTTTCCGGGGAAATGGAAGAAAAAGAACGCAATCAATTGCGTGACCATCTTTCCTATTGCAATTCCTGCAATGAGGAATTAGCTGAGCTCAAAAAAACTTGGGACATATTGGAAGAATTGCCTGTTGAGGAACCGTCAGCATCTATGCGTGCATCCTTTAATGCAATTCTTAAAAACTATAAAGACGAAATAGCCATACATAAAACAGCCCTTCAAAGACTGTTCGACCAAATACAGCAACTATGGCATTTACAACCCCGTCTTCAATTGGCTTACAGTTTTATATTGTTATTGACGGGACTTGCAGCGGGATATTTTTTAAGCAGACCGGTGCAGGCCGAATGGGCCACACGCCAACAGATCAATACTCTTTCTTCGCAAGTACAGGAAATGAAACAGACAATGATGGTTTCCTTATTGGAAAACCCATCAGCTTCAGAAAGGATCCGTGCGGTGAATTTCACCAATGAGATCAATAAAGCAGATAAACAGATCATCAGTGCCTTATTAACAACACTTAATAATGACCCCAATGTAAATGTTCGTTTGGTAACATTAGAGGCACTGGTTAAATTTTCGCATGAACCGGCTGTGCGTGAAGGATTAATTGAAAGTATCATGCAACAGGAATCGCCAATGATGCAATCTGCCATTGCAGATGTGATGGTCAAGCTGCAGGAGAAACGTTCTGTAAAACCATTACAGGAATTGCTCAATAGAAAAGACCTGAATGAAACGGTAAAAACCAAGATCAAAGAAAGTATCCACCAATTGATTTAAAACAAACATCAAGACATCGCATATGAAAAAATCATTTATCCCGGTTTTAACGGGACTGTTACTCTCATGTGTCATACTTAAGGCAAATGCACAGGAATCTAAAGAACAATCCAAAGCAGCTGCTAAACAGGAAGCCAGGCGTATCCGGTTCAAAGAAAAATACCCTGAAGAGTATAAAGACCAGAGCAGCAAAACATTCAACATTAGTAAAAATGCGTTGAGCGCATTGCTGATCTATAATGTAAATGGGTCTATAAAAGTGCAAGGTTATGCAGGGGATAAAATATTGATGGAAATAGATGAAACGATCTCGGCTCCGGATCTAAAGACCCTGGATATCGCTAAAAAAGAATTCAAATTAGGGTTTGATGAAAAGCCCGACAGCATCATTGCTTTTGTTGCTGCGCCTTATGATTCACGACCGCATCATGATTGGTATTACAATGATAATGACCGAAAAGAACTTGATTATCGAGCTCAGGTGAATTACAGCATAAAAGTTCCTTACGATCTTAGTCTTCATATTTCAACTGTCAATGATGGTATCATAACAGTCAACGATGTAAGCGGTGCCCTGCATGTAAATAATGTAAATGACGGCATTGTTATCACTAATGCTAAAGGAACCACTTATGCGCATACTGTAAATGGCGATGTGCGTATTAATTATGTATCCAATCCTACCGAGCAATCATCTTATAATACCGTTAATGGTGATATCAAAGTGAGCTATCAACCTTCTTTGTCTGCCGATATGCAGTTTAAAACCATGAATGGTGATTTTTATACAGATTTTTCTGAAGTGCAGATATTACCGGTAACGGCAACCAAAGATCAAAATACTGAAGGCAGTGGTACCATTTACAAGATCTCAAAAGGTAAAACAATACGTTTTGGAAAAGGCGGTACAACCTTCAAATTCGGAACACTCAACGGTAGTGTATACATTAAAAAACAATCCTAAAAATACAGTCATGAAAAAAATGAAAACTTCTGTTTTGTTATTGTTATTCATCTTACTGATAACAAAACCATTTGCGCAAACCGAAACAACTGAACAATTAACAGTGCCATTAAGTAATCCGGGCAAAGCTTATTCCTTAAAAGTTCATTTGGTAACCGGATCCATTAAAATTACAGGATACAGCGGTAAAGACATTCTGGTGAGTATTAATGATGATCCTTCTGAAAATCTTAAGAATAGATCAGATGAATACAACAAGATCAAGATCAATCATTTTGGCGAATCAGCAACATTATTTAAAAAAAGAAATAATGATATGGATTCTGCAGCAAACGGCATGAAAAAGATCAGCACTTCAGGGAGTTATGAAGTTGTGGCAAAAGAAAATGATAATAATGTAAGTATCAGCACCAGCAACCCGAATAAAGCTTTAAACATTAGTTTAAAGATCCCGCAGGATGTAAAGATCAAGGTAAGCACCGTTAACAGAGGTGTGGAAATTGAGAATGTAAAAGGAGAGCTTGAAGTAAGTAATACCAATGGTTTTATAAAGCTTACGAATATCTCCGGATCTGTTGTTGCCAATACAACCAATGGCAATATAACAACTGTATTCAGCAGTGTTGATCCAAAAGCACCCATGGCATTCACTACTTTTAACGGGAATGTGAATGTTACGCTTCCCGCAGACAGTAAAGCCAACCTTAAACTAAATTCAGAAAGGGGAGATGTGTATAGTGATTTTGATATCAATATTGATAAAACACCATCTCAGGTAAACACAACCAAAGAGCCGGGCATGTATAAGATAAAAAAGGATAATGCCATAACCGGAAAAATAAATGGGGGCGGTGCTGAAATATCCATGAAAACATGGCAGGGTAATATTTATGTAAAAAAAGCAGTTAAATAATCCTGATCTTTTTAGTAAGCTTTTAGTAAATGTATTCCATTTAATTTCTAATGATCATTAAAAGCAGCTATTTGAACTGTTGACTGTAACTTTTATACAGTAGTAACGTTTCAAATAGCCTGCCTGCTAAACTATTGAACCGATCAATTATACGGCTTCTATATTTCAATTAATCATTGATGAAAATAATCAGTCGCAATATTATCCTGGTTTATATGCTGTTGATCACAGGAACTATTTTTGCGCAATCATCTGCAAAAATCAAAGGACAGGTATTCGATGGGCATAAAACCCCATTAACATCTGCAACCGTTTCTTTGATGCGTTTAAATGATAGTTCATTGGTGAAAGCTATCGTTTCATCCGACAGCGGAAGATTTGAAATAAGCAGCATAACAGAAAATACTTATTTTATCACGGTTGCTGCATTAGGGTTTAAAACATATTCAAGCACACCCATCATCTTTCATCAGCAAAATATTCAATTGACCACTATACAATTGCATGATTCCGCTGCCCACGAACTACAAACCGTTACTGTTGTTTCAAGTAAGCCATTTGTAGAACAGAAGATCGACAGAACCATTGTTAATGTAGACGCATTGATCTCCAACACAGGAGCGAATGCATTGGAAGTATTGGAAAAATCACCGGGTGTATTAGTAGATGAAAACGGTAATATCAGTTATAAAGGAAAGACTGGAATATTGGTTTTGATAGATGATAAACCAACTTATCTATCAGCTTCTGATCTGGCTACTTATCTTAGATCATTACCATCCTCCACGATCGATAAAATTGAATTAATGGATAATCCGCCTGCAAAATATGAAGCAGCCGGTATTGCTGTGATCAATATCAAAACAAAAAAATCAAAATTGAAGGGGTTTAACAGTATCGTCAATGCAAGTTATGCGCAGGGGTTCTATTGGCGCTATAATGCCGGCATTAATATGAATTACCGATCTAACAAAATAAATCTTTTTGCCAATCTGGGAACTTTTCATTCTAAGAACAACCGTACGTTAACAGTTGATCGCAATTATTTTGATGCAAATGGTGATCCGACTTCATCATTTTTGCAAACCACCCATTTTACAAATCTTTCTCACAGTAGTAATCTGAAACTGGGAATGGATTATTATATTTCGCCCAAGACCACATGGGGTATCGTTTATACAGGGTCACTATCCTTATCTGAACAGCAGAGTCCGGGTGAAAGTTTGCTCTATGATAATCTCAGCAAATTAGACTCAACTGTGGTGGCAGATAATTACAGTAAAAGCAGGTTCAGTAAAGCCGGAGTAAATATTAATTATAGTCACCAGTTTGACACTGCAGGCAGGTCACTGAGCTTTGATATTGATTATATAAAATATTATTCCAACAGTGACAAGTCATTTCTAAACAGTGTGTATGCAGCAAACGGAATGCTGTTAGATACACAAAAGATCGTGTGTAACCTGCCTTCCTATATTCATATCTATTCTTTTAAAGCCGATTATACACATCCCTTAAAAAATAAAGCAAAAATAGAAGCCGGCATAAAAAGCAGTTATGTAACAACGGATAATGCTGCTAACTATTTTAATGTGATCAACGGGATGAACAGGGTTGATTACAGCAATACCAATCAGTTTTTGTATAAAGAAAATATCAATGCCTTATATTTTAATTACAATAAAGAATTCAAAAGATTCAGTTTACAGACCGGGCTGCGTTTGGAAAACACCAATGGATTTGGCGATCAACTGGGTAATATCATGATCGCAGATTCATCATTTGAAAAACATTATAGCAGCCTTTTTCCTACAGCTTTTTTCTCTTATAAATTAGATACAGCAGGGAATCATTTGCTCAACTTTTCATATGGCAGAAGAATTGGAAGACCTGATTATCAGGACCTGAATCCTTTTGTATTCATCATTAATAAGTATGCGTATTTTTCAGGCAATCCATTTTTAAGGCCTCAATTTTCAGGCAACAGTGAGTTGTCTTATCATTATAAAGGATTATTCACGACTTCCATCATCTATAATCATGTAACGGATTTTCAGTCAGAGACCATTGAGCAGAGCGGAAATGTTTTTGTGAGCCGAACTGGGAATATCGGTGAATACACATATATGGCATTTACAGTAAACCTTTCGCTAAAGCCGACTAAATGGTGGAATGTGAATATATTCAGCGACTATCAGCAAAATGAATTCAAGGGTGCATTGTACAACGGGTATATTGATGAAAGCTCACACTGGATGTACGTTACAGCTAATAATCAATTTAGTTTTAAGCATGGATGGAGTGGAGAACTGAGTGGATTTTATGTAGGAAAACGCAGATATTCGCAATTTGACATGACCCCGAACGGGCAATTGAATGCAGGCCTGCAAAAAAAGCTACTGCATGATAAAGCGACGCTGAAGTTGAATGTCAGAGATATTTTTCATACGAATACATCCGGCGGATATATCACTAATGTTCCGAATGCAATAATAACCTATCATAATGTTTTTGATACGCAGGTTGTAACGCTTGGATTTACTTACAGTTTCGGCAAACAAATGGAAAACAAACCCAAAAGAAATACCGGAGGTGTTGACAGTGAAGCAGACCGCGTAAAAAATTAAATACTATAACAGCAACCAAATTCCTGTCTGTAATAATTGGCAATTAATTAATAACTTCATCTGCGGTTTTATCAGCCATTCAGTTGCAGTAATTGCAGTAAAAAATTCGATCTTTCTATAGAGCCCGGATCTTAACTGCTGCAGCATAAACTCGAAAATATCAATTATGACAATTTCAGAATTTATATCCACCCAGCCGGAAGAGCGACAAGCATTATTGTCGCAAATTCATGAGATCATCATCCAGAAAGACAAGACCGTCATACCTGTCATTGCACCTATGATGGGTAAAGAGATGATCATCTATAATGCGCCGGGGACCTTTAAATATGGACTTTCCAGCATGAAAAAATATATGTCCTTGCACGTATTGCCCATGTATGGCTCACCTGTTTTATACGACAAATATAAGGGATTGATGAAAGAAGCAAGCTTTCAGAAAGGCTGCATCAATTTCAAAAGCAAAGATGAAATGCCGCTAAAGATGCTAAAGGATCTGATCGCTGATTGTTCGAAAATTGATCTTCGTGCATTAAGAGAAAATTACCTTAAATCTAAATCGAAAAAAGCTTGAGATTGTCGTACATGTTCAACATGATCAGCATAGTTGCTCAAACAGGATGTTAATTTCAAACTAATTATCCATAAGAAATGGTTTCTTATTCAATTAAAAAGCCCCATTCTTTCGAACGAGGCTTTTACTCTTGAAAAACTTACATTATGAGAAGCATTGGCAATATACATGTTTTATTTTAACTAAGTGTTTTTTTAATTAAATAACTAAATTGTTTTATCCTATAGAAATAACATTAATTACGAATTATGATAAGCCCAAAAAATAAATCAGAAATTATTATTGCATCAAATTCTAATGCACCCTTACCCGTAAAAAGAATGGGTTATGGTACCATGCGATTAACAGGCCCCGGTATTTATGGTGAGCCGCCAAATAGAAATGAAGCGTTGGAAATATTAAGAAAGACAAAAGAAAACGGTATTCGGTTCATAGATACTGCCGATTATTACGGAGAAGATGTTACGAACCGTTTGATCGTTGAAGCTTTATATCCTTATTCTTCCGATCTTGTTATTTGCACTAAGGTTGGCGCGACGCGTAAACCGGATAAAAGCTGGATCAATTTTAACCGTCCTGAAAATGTAAGAACAAGCATAGAAAACAATCTCCTTACACTTAAATTAGAACAAATGTCCTTGGTGCATTTTAGAGTTATGCCTGATACTGATGTGCCGTTTAAGGAATCCATGGGCACCATGTTTGAATTACAAAAAGAAGGAAAGATCTTACATGTAGGAGTAAGCAATGTAAATCCTGCTGAATTGAATGCTGCTATATCTATGGGCAATATTGCTACTGTTGAGAATATGTATGGGCATGCGCAACGCAGAACATTAAAAACAGCTCATGGAGAAAATAGAGGGGGAGAAGAAGTTTTAGAAATTTGCGAAAAAAACAAGATCCCCTTGATCCCTTATTTTTCACTCATCAATTCTCTGCCTAAAAAAGATGACAGGATCAGTAAAGTAGCAGCAAAATACAATAAAACGGAAGCACAGATCCATCTGGCATGGTTATTACATAAATCAGCTTTTATATTGCCCATACCCGGAACCTCTTCGATCAAACATTTTGATGAAAATTGCAGATCGATCGAGATCAATTTATCGGAAGAGGATATGCATTTTCTTGAGTAAGAAGCCATGTTTTAAAATTCAAGAGATCGAGGCTTTCAATAAACTTTCGACTGAGAGCTATGTATTTTTATGAATCATAGGGAGCACTGTGCTACATCTCAGAATAGCGGCCAGTACACATGAATTTCAAATATCAGATCCCAAATAAACTATCTGTTATCTTTGCCTTCTACAAACCCGAGCTATCGAGTTATGAGCGATCATGATTAGGAAAGTCCGGACAGCATAGAGCAACCTACCGGCGAATAACCGGCTTCAAGTTTACTTGAAAGAGAAAGTGCCGCAGAAAATAACTACTCCCGATCTATCGGGAGAAAAGGTGAAAATGTGAGGTAAGAGCTCACAGCAGTTGGTGGTAACATCAGCAGCGGGTAAACCTTGGGTGCTGTAATGCCACGTATAGAGCCGTTTTAAGAGCTGCTCGCTCAAGGCTCAGGGTAGGCAGCAACAGGTAAACAGTAATGTTTATCGCAGATAAATGATAGTTTAGAAACAGAATCCGGCTTATGAGGTTTGTAGATTTTTCATGCTTCTTGAATGAAGCAGTTTAAACACATAGACACATAGTTAAGAAAAGGAAACATAGGATAACTCTGTGACCTACATTCTCTATGTTTCTATGTGTTTTTTATTTCTGCTTGTCTTAGTGTTTTGCTAATCTTATACTTCAGAAATGAGGCATTTTTTATTGAAAATAAGCGTTTAAACATGAATGATTTTTCTCCTTTTTAGATGCTTATCAATACCTTTATAGACTTCTTAAAATAGAAAAATTACGATATGAAAACGCGCTTAGGATCACTTGTATTTCTGTTGATGTTGTTTACAGTAAATGTTCATGCACAATCCATAAGAGAGAAAATTTCTTTGGATGAAGGATGGAAATTTCATTTGGGAAATGCTGCAGACCCCAAAAAAGATTTTAATTACGGCATCGAAAATATTTACCAGAAAGCAGGTGAAGCGGGCAATACCTGTATCGATCCTCATTATAATGATGCAGCATGGCGTACGGTAGATGTACCCCATGACTGGGTAGTGGAACTGCCTTTCGAAAAGTCTTCCAGTTTCGAAATGGATTCTCATGGATATAAGACCATTGGTGTAGCACATCCTGAAAACAGTATCGGATGGTATCGTAAAACATTCAGCGTTTCTCAAAAAGATTCAGGCAATAAATATGTGCTGCAATTTGATGGAGTGTATCGTGAATGCAAGGTATTTATCAACGGACATTATCTGGGTTCCAATTTCAGCGGCTATACAGGATTTGAACTGGATGTGACCGATTATCTGCAATTCAGAAAAAATAATGTGATCACCGTTCGGGTAGATGCTTCACAATTTGAAGGCTGGTTCTATGAAGGTGCCGGAATTTACCGTCATGTTTGGCTGAATAAGATCCATCCTTTGCATATTGCTTCTAATGGAACTTATGTTCAGACAAAAGTGACTGGCAGTAATGCCAGCATCATCACCGAAACAAAATTGCAGAATCAGTTATATACAAATACAGCAGGAGAAATTCAATCTTATGTGATCGATAAAACAGGAAAGAAAGTGACTTCATTTGCTGCTCAGAAATTAAGCTTGAAAGTGAATGAAATAAAGACGATCAATCAAACTGCCAATATAGCTTCGCCTAATTTATGGAGTATCGAAACACCTTATTTATACAAATTGGTTTCATTGGTCAGATCAAACGGAAAAACAATTGACAGTGTGGTTACCAAGTTTGGAATCAGAACGGTTGTAGTTGATAAAGACAAAGGATTATTCATCAATGGAAAGTTCGTAAAGGTATTGGGAACCTGTAACCACCAGGATCATGCAGGCGTAGGAAGTGCTTTGCCCGATGCATTGCAATACTATAGGATCAAGTTGCTGAAAGAAATGGGAGATAATGCATACCGTACCAGTCATAATCCTCCAACAGCAGAACTATTGGATGCCTGTGATGAGTTAGGAATGATCGTATTGGATGAGAACAGATTATTGGGCAGCAGTGCCGAAGTAATGAGCCAATTTGAAAGATTGATCTTACGCGACAGGAATCATCCTTCTGTATTCATGTGGTCATTAGCCAATGAAGAACATGGTCTGCAATACACAGATGTATCCACCAGAATTGCATTGACCTTATTGGCAAAACAAAAAGAACTGGATCCGAGTCGTACGGCAACTTATGCCGCTGATATGGGTAATATCAGAAGAGGTATCAATGAAGTGATCCCTGTTCGTGGGTTTAATTATAATGTGATGGCTATTGATCCGTACAGAAAAGAAAACCCAAATCAGCCGATCATCGGAACTGAAATGGCAAGCACCGTTTGTACACGTGGCATTTATATCAATGATACGATCAAAGGTTATGTCCCTGATTATGATTCAATATTCCCTCCTTGGGCTACAAGAGCAGAAAAATGGTGGAAGATCGCTGCAGACAGAGAATGGTTCTTAGGTGGATTTGTTTGGACAGGATTTGATTATCGCGGTGAACCAACTCCATACAGATGGCCTTGTATCAATTCGCATTTTGGAGTGATGGATGTTTGCGGATTTCCAAAGAATGATTATTACTATTATCAAAGCTGGTGGAGCAATAAAGACGTATTGCATATTTTTCCGCATTGGAATTTTAAAGGACAGGAAGGAAAACCCATTCGCGTTGATGTGAACAGCAATGCAGATGAGGTTGAATTATTTTTAAATGCAAAGAGTCTGGGTAAACAAACAATGCCAAAGAACGGACATCTTTCATGGACCGTAAACTATCAGCCCGGCGAAATAAAAGCAATAGGATGGAAGAAGGGAAAATTATTGCAAGCATCTGTTGAAACAACTGGTGAAGCATACCAGATCGTTGCAACACCCGACAGGACAAGCATTACAGCCGATGGAAAAGACGTGGCCGTATTCAATGTTACTGTAAAAGATAAAAAAGGAAGAGAAGTACCTGATGCGATGAATCTATTACAATTCAATGTTAGCAATGCTAAGATCATTGGTGTGGGTAATGGAGATCCCAGCAGTCACGAAGCAGATAAATACCTTGACGGAAAATATCAACGCAGTTTGTTCAATGGTAAATGTCAGGTGATCGTTCAGAGTATAAAAGCCAATGGCAATATTGTATTTGAAGCGATCGGTGATGGATTAACTGATGGCAAAACAACCATCAAAGCCGAATAGGATCATTCCTTTAAAAAAGCAACCATCTTAGCATTCACGGAATTTGCTTGTTCCAGATGGGGAAGATGGCCGGCATCGGTTACAGGAAAGAATTCAGTTTGCAGTACATTTCTAATAGAATCACTGTAATTGAATGTTACGGTCTTATCATCTTTGCCCCAGATGAGCAATACTTTTTTGTGCAGTTCATTTAGTTTCTTATAATTCTCTTTGATGGCAATGCCACTATAATCAAAGCGGGTAGAGAGTACTGCATTCCTGAAACCGGTGAATTGCATTTGTTCTTTGTATTTGCTTACCCAGTCAGGGAAACGTTGGGGATATTTAAAATCTTCGAGTTGCCCCTTGGCGGTTTTATCCGATTGTAAAGCCATTTGAATATTGGCCAGTTGTTTGGAAGCTTTTATTTTCCTGAAATCATAGACAGGATCGATCAGAATTATTTTATCGATCAGTTCGGGATAATGAACTGCAAAATCGGTGAGCACTGCGCCGCCAAATGAAACGCCTGCTAATGAAACAGGTGCTTTTAATTTCAAAGTATTAAAGAGTTCCAGTAATTGATTACGAAAAAGATTTTCGTCATAAGCTGCTAAGGGCCTGTCTGAATAACCACGGCCGTACAGATCATATCTTATTACATGAAAGCCCTGTTGCGCCAGATATTCGAAACTGCCATCCCATATATAATAAGGAACACTGAAACCATGAATTAAAATAACGGTCTTAGCTGAATCATTACCCATTGTTTGATAATGTGTGATGCCAGCGGTAAGTTTTGCAAATTCTCCGGCAGTGTTTTGTCTGAGATCATCAGTCAGTTTTTCTTTTTCGGGATCAATGAATAAAAATGAAACGGAAAATAATAATACAACAATCACTATGATTGAAACAACAGAAAGACCGATCTTTTTTCTTTTACTCATAGAATAAGTTGACTAATCAATACTTTGAAACAAAGATGCTGTTTAAACCAGTTATTGCAATACCGAATTATAGGGATATTGCAGTATCAGGATCATTCAATGATATAAGAACCCTGCTGTTACAGAAACGATGCCCGGATAAAATAGGCCTTTGTTTGAAAACCGTAAGTATTGATTTGAAATTCGTTAGTAAAAGAGCAGGAATTGAAAGTTATTTGCAATAAAAAAGATCATCTTTTGAACAAACGGTTTTATGTTTTACGTTATTCGAAATATTGGTAATTTAATGATGGATACCTTTTAATTTTACCGGCATCTATGGTGAGATACGTTTTTACTCAAAATACAAGATCAAATATGATGAATAAATCTGCAGTTTTATTGGTATTCTTTGCACTATTCAGCTTTGGGACTTTATATGCCCAAAAGCCTCTTTCAATGAAAGAGGCTTTAAAGATCGGTATTGAAAATTACGGCACTATAAAAGCGAAAACACAATATGCAGAAGCTTCCAAAATTTCGGTTGAACAAGCGAAGAGAGAAAATCTACCCAACTTTAATATCAGTGCACAACAATCTTTTGGTACAGCAAATGGGCAATATGGACCCTTATACGGCTTCAATGGTTTAGGGGTTGCATCTTCGGGGCCTGCTTTTGCCCAGCAAAATAATACAGCTGTATTTGGTGCTTTATACCTGACCAATATTAACTGGGACTTTTATGCTTTCGGTAAAGCAAAGGAAAAAGTAAAAACGGCACAGGCCATTGCTGCTAAAGATGATAAAGACCTTTTACAAGAAATATTTCAGCATAAAGTAAAAATAGCTTCCGCTTATTTAAACCTGATAGCTGCTCAGCAACTGACAGATTCTTATGAAAAGAATCTGGATAGGGTAGATACTTTCAGGCGCGTGGTAGTAGTGAGAGCTTTGAATGGATTGATCCCAGGCGTAGACTCTTCTCAGGCAAATGCCGAATATTCTTCTGCGAAGATCTTATTGACAAAAGCAAGAGATCAGGAACAGGAATACTCGAATCAGCTGTCTCAATTATTAGGAGTAACAGCTCAGGATTATATAGTGGATAGTTTTTTCATTACCAGGATCCCGAGAATATTGGCAGATTCAGTAGCAGCAGAAAAGCATCCTTTGCTGCAATATTATCAAAGCAGGATCAATGCAAGCGATGAACAGGCCCGTTATTATAAAACGACGTCCTATCCTGCATTCACGGTAGTGGGAGCACTGCAGGGAAGAGGATCAGGATTTAATAGTGATTATGCCATTAATCCAGGCGATTTTACACAAAACTATTGGAGCAGTATCTCACCTACACGCAGTAATTATTTATTGGGAGTAGGTGTTAGCTGGAATCTTACACAACCTTATCGAATAGCAGAGCAGGTGAAGTCACAGCATTTGATCAGTAAGGGTTTGCAGGAAGAGTATGCATTGGTAGATCAACAGATCAAAGCACAATTAAAATTATCAGACAGTAAAATAAAAAATGCGATACTCATTCACAATGAAGCGCCGATACAGGTAAGAGCAGCAGCTGATGCCTATATGCAGAAATCGGTTTTGTACAAAAACGGCCTGACCAATCTTGTGGATGTTACTCAAACCCTGTATACATTGATTAGGGCTGAAACAGACAGAGATATTGCCAATAATAATGTATGGCAGGCACTCTTGCTGAAAGCAGCTTCAACAGGGGAATTCAGTTTGTTTGAAAATCAGTTTTAAAAGACAGCACGTAATCATAGAAATAATTAAACCTCATTATGAATTTGATCCGTTTTGCATTAAGAAAACCTATTTCAATACTTGTATTGGCAGCAGGACTATTGTTTTTTGGGATCAAGGCAGTTACCACTACCAAGATCGACATCTTCCCAAAACTGGATATGCCTGTTATTTATATATCGCATCCTTTTGGTGGATATACACCGGCACAAATGGAATCCTTCTTTGCCAAACAATACATCAATATTTTCCTTTTTGTAAATGGTATAAAAAGCATTGAAACAAAGAATATACAGGGATTGACATTAATGAAGATCAATTTCTATCCTGGTACAAATATGGCGCAGGCAGCTGCTGAAGTTAGTGCTTTTGGTAACAGGGCACAATCAGGATTTCCGCCTGGTTCTAATCCTCCTTTTATCATTCGTTTCGATGCTTCAACATTACCGGTAGGACAATTGGTATTGAGCAGTGATAAAAGAACGAATAATGAATTGCTGGATATGGCCAATATTTATGTTCGTGCTTCTTTTACGACAGTTCCTGGATTGATCGGTTCTCCTCCATTTGGTGGTAATATCAGAACAGTCGTCATTAAAGCTGATCCTGAGTTATTAAGATTGCATAATATGACACCTGATCAGTTGGTGGAAGCGATGCGTGTTAATAATCAGGCCACTCCATCAGGAAATGTTCGCATCGGCGATAAAAATTATATCACACCAGCTAATACCAGTATTAAAAACATAAAGGATTTTGAAAACATCCCTCTTTTCAAAGGAACTGTACAAAATCTATATTTGAAAGACGTGGCAACCGTTGAAGATGGCGCAGATATTACTTCCGGTTATGCATTGGTAAATGGCCGTCGTTCTGTTTACTTAAGCATTGCTAAAAGTGCAGATGCTTCTACATGGGAAGTGGTGCAGAATCTGAAGAAAGCAATTCCAAGAATGCAGTCACAGTTACCTGAAGATGTAAAACTGACTTATGAATTTGATCAGTCCACCTATGTGATCAATTCTGTCAAGAGTCTTTTAAGTGAAGCAGTGATTGGTGCTATCCTGACCGGATTAATGGTCATACTTTTTTTAGGAGATCTGAGAGGTGCGTTGATCGTTATATTAACAATCCCTACTTCCATCATCTCTGCTGTTCTCTTTCTAAACCTCTTTGGTCAAACCATTAATATCATGACGCTGAGTGGTCTTGCACTGGCAGTGGGGATATTAGTGGATGAGAGTACGGTCACGATCGAAAATATTCATCAGCATCTGGATATGGGAAAACCTAAAGCCCTGGCTATCTGGGATGCCTGTAAGGAAATTGCATTTCCCAAATTGTTGATCCTGTTCTGTATACTTGCTGTATTTGCACCCGCATTTACCATGAGTGGTATTCCCGGTTCTTTATTTCTTCCTTTGGCATTGGCCATTGGATTCAGTATGATCGTTTCTTATTTATTGGCACAAACTTTTGTACCGGTAATGGCTAACTGGATCATGAAAGTAAAGCATCACAAAAAATCGGATGGGAAGGAAATGACCGATGATGAAGAATTTGCAGCTGCAGGATTAAATTCATCAGGCGAAGAAGATACCTGGAGTCAGAAAGCAAGTCTGATAGAAAAGAATATCAGTGAAGATAAAATGACAGCTTTTGATCGCATCAGGAAACGTTATCTGAGTTTCATTGGCAGAATGATGCCCTATAGAAAGCCTATTGTGTTCATTTATTTGATCGTTGTTTGTGCAAGTGCAGGATTTCTGATCTCAAACATTGGAAGAGATGTTTTGCCCAAGGTAAACGGCGGGCAATTCATGGTCAGGATGCGTTTGCCTGATGGTACCAGAATAGAACATACAGAAGCAACAACACTTCAATTATTAGATAGCATCAATCAGCTGATAGGGAAAGACAATATATCCATAACATCTGCTTATGTGGGAATGCATCCTCAGTTATTTTCAGTAAGTCCTATCTTCTTGTGGATGGCGGGACCTCATGAAGCCGTGCTGCAAATTGCATTAAAAGAAAATGTAAAATTCGATCTGGATGATCTGAAAGATAAGATCAGAAAGATGACAAGGAATATCAATACAAATATTAAACTTTCATTTGAACCCATTGAATTAACAGATAAGATTTTAAGTCAGGGTTCTCCAACTCCCGTTGAAGTGAGATTTACCGGAAGAGATAAAAAAGTGAATGAAGCCTATGCGCAGAAGTTAGTGACTGAATTAGAAAAGATCTCTTATTTGCGTGATGTACAATTAGGTCAGTCTATTCATTATCCGGCTTTGGATATCAATATCGATCGGGTAAGAGCAGCACAATTAGGAGTTGATGTAACAGATATATCCAGATCATTGATCGCCAGTACTTCTTCTTCACGTTATACAGAAAAGAATACATGGACCGATGAGAAGGGTGGATATACTTATAGTGTGCAGGTAGAAGTTCCTGAAAATAAAATGAAGAGTCGCGATGATATTGGTGAGATCCCTATCTTAAAAAATTCAGCTCGACCTTTATTAGGAGATGTGGCTACGATCTCTCTGGATTCTACCTATGGTGAAATAGATAATCTGGGAGCTTTACCCGCATTAACAGTAACAGCCAATTTATTTAAAAAAGATCTGGGGGCAGCTTCAAAAGATGTAAATAAAGCAATTGATGCACTGGGTAAATTACCGCGTGGTTTAAATGTTCAACTCATCGGATTGAGCAATACATTGAGTGAAACACTGGATAGTTTACAAAGCGGTTTAATGGTAGCGATCATTGTGATATTTTTAATGCTGGCTGCCAATTTCCAATCCTTTAAAGTTTCTGCGATCGTATTAACAACAGCACCGGCAGTATTATTAGGTTCATTAGGGTTGTTGATACTTTGCGGTTCAACATTGAACCTGCAATCCTATATGGGAATGATCATGTCGGTGGGGGTTTCCATCTCCAATGCAGTATTATTGATCACCAATGCAGAACAGATCAGGATGCATAATGGTGATGCTATATTATCAGCCAAAGAAGCCGCTGCATTAAGGCTTCGTCCCATAGTAATGACCGCTGCGGCAATGGTGGTAGGTATGATACCCATGGCAATGGGTTTTGGTGAAGCAGGAGATCAATCAGCCCCTTTGGGAAGAGCTGTAATAGGAGGATTGGTTACCTCAACTTTTGCAGCACTATTCATTTTGCCATTGGTGTTTGCATGGGGACAAGGAAAAACTTCTATAGCCAGTGTTTCTTTGGATCCTGAAGATGAAAAAAGTTCTCATTTTATTGCATCATTACATCAGGGATAAAATAAAATGATTAAAGCAACATGTATAAATAAAAGTAAATTCAGTGTATGAATAATAAGTTTTCTCAAAGTGTTACTGTTTTTGGAATAACAATATTGCTTGCTTTTACAGCAATATGGATTGGCTGTAAGAACGACAAGAATCAAACAGATAAGAAAGAAAACACCGAAGCAGTAAAACCTGCTGTGATAACAGCATTTATTTTAAACAAGAGTAACTTAACTTCCTCGGTGAAAATTCCGGGAGAACTGCTGGCATATCAGCAGGTTGATCTGTACGCAAAAGTGAATAGCTATATTCAAAAACTGCATGTTGATGTGGGAAGTGAAGTTAACGCAGGTCAACTTTTAGCCGAGTTGGAAGCACCTGAGATCAATGCACAGGTATCATCGGCTGAGTCAAAGCTGAAATCACAGGAAGCCATCTATTTGGCCAGTGATCAAACTTATCAAAGGTTATATGAGACCAGTAAAACACCTGGTACCATTTCTAAAAATGATCTGGAACAGGCATTTGCTAAAAAGAGATCTGATCAGGCACAATTAGAAGCTGCCAGATCAAATTATCGGGAAACTTTAAACACCAAAGAATATTTACTGATCAAAGCACCTTTCAGTGGTGTCATCACAACCAGAAATGTGAGTGCCGGAGCTTATGTAGGTCCATCGGGTAAAGGATCTGATCTGCCCATTTTTACATTGCAGGAACATAAAAAATTACGATTGGTTGTCAGTGTGCCGGAAGCTTATACATCATTCATCAGTAAGAATGCAGCAATTGATTTTTCCGTGAGTTCATTGGCAGGACAAAAGTTCATAGCAAAAATAGACAGGATCGCCGGTGCATTGGATAGCAAACTCCGTTCACTGCATATTGAGATGGATGTGATCAATGATGATCGAAAACTATTGCCCGGAATGGTGGTCGAAGTATCTATTCCGCTTGGTTCTAACACGAATGCTTATGTGGTGCCTGCTTCAGCAGTATTGAATTCCACAACAGGGGTATTTGTGATCGCGATACATGCTAACAAATCGATTTGGGTTCCTGTGAAAACCGGAAGAACAGATGAAGGCAGAACAGAAGTA
>CAIKTE010000098.1 GCA_903830285.1 uncultured Chitinophagaceae bacterium
CCCATTATTTTTTCAGCTGTTGTAGTTAAGTTCCACGCGGTAACAGTGTAGGCTGAGTTTGATACAGCGGTGGTTGTCCCGTAAGGCTTAATTACTTCAAAATATGCACTGACAGTTGTTCCACTTTTTAGTGTTATAATGTGTCTTTGGACGCCAGGCATAGGTGTATGAAGAAGGGGGACATCAGTAGGATAAACTATTGTTTCAGTGGAAGTATAATTTAATGAAACATTTCCATCAACATGCGCTAGATTTATTGAAACGCTATTGTTAATAGCCCCGTCAGTATTTCTAACAGCAGTTAACCCAGAAGCAACAAAACTTGAATAATTGTTTCCATCATTTGTTACTGTCAAAGTACCGGAAGTAATGTACCACCTTTCAGATTGTTGCCTTATGTAACTTCCTCCATTGGTATTGTATGAGGTATAATATCCCATGCTTGCTTGACCTGCAGCTGTTGGATTATCAGTAATCGTATAGGTGCCTGCTAATGAAGTTACATTTAAACTTGTAACTACTTCAAAATAGCCCACAACAAAATCACCAGACTTAATTGATATCTTGTTAATCTGGAGTGTAGGTGATTTTGTTGTAGTTGTTGTAAAGACATAACCATTCGTCGCATCTCCATTGAATACGACCGGTGAAACTGTATTGTCCTCTTTACTACAGGATTGAAATATCATAGAAGAGGCAAAGGACAGCAAAGTGAGCCAAAAATATATTTTTGTTTTCATAATCATTGAAATAAAATTTATTAGGAGTTAAAAAGTCCAGACTTTCCGCCGGAGTATTTTAAACCCATAAAGTATAAAAACTAATAATTACCATTTTGTACCAAAATTCCGTTGGATTTTGCAATATCATCGTTGGGGATGGGCAAAAAAGAATACGTATTTGTATCAGTTAAGTTGAGGCTTTTCACTTTATTCATTTGTGTAAAAAACTTGCCAGTCCGCAATAGAATTTCGCGACGATGTCCCTCCAATCCCAGTTCAACACGATATTCATGATAAATTGCATTTCTGAGAGCAGTTTGATCTGTTGTAGTGACTGCCGGAAGCAAACTACCTGTATACGATAAATCGTAACTGCATGATTTTCGCTGCGGATCAGTAGCAGGTGTTTTCCTGGCCCTGCTCCTTACCATTTCCAAGTAAGGAAGTGACTGGGCTGACTGACTAGTTTCATTCAATGCTTCAGCATATAGCAGCAGCACTTCTGAATAACGTAAAAACTTAATGTTTTGTGCCATATCATAAGGGGAACCCTGCATATTTTGAACCAAAGGTGGGATAAATGCCTTACGACTGAAATAACCCGTCATAGAGCTCACATTACTTGCAGTATAAGTGCCAGTGCTTGTGGGGAAAACATCTCCTATAAACAAAAACGTATATATTATCCGCGGATCTCCTTTTTCAAATTCATTCAACAGATCCTGGGTTGGACTATTGTAACCCCAACCAGTGATTGGTCCTTCTGATGGCATTTGCAAATACGGATTAATTGATCCCAAATTTGCAGCAGTTGCAGTTATGTGCTGTGTTTCAAAAATAGACTCCGGACTGTTATTTCCTTCGTCCCGGAATACCTTTCCATAATCACTTACGAGCGAATATTCATTTGAATCAATTACTTTTTTTAGAGTTATAGCGGCGTCAGTATACTTTTTCTCCCACATGTATGATTTACCCAATAAACTCCAAGCAGCACCTGATGTAACCCTGCCATATTGAGCAGATCCCCATTTGCTCCTGGAAGGGAGTTTTGTCGCATCCTTGCAGTCCTGTTCAATCAGAGCCCAAACATCTGCAGTTGGAGATTTTGCCCTGACAGCATTAACGACTTCCGGATAATTTCTAAATAATGGCACGCTACCCCAATATGTCACCAGATGAAAATAACAAAGTGCACGTAAAAATTTGGCCTGCCTTGTTATGTTGTTAACAACAGCTGTATCACCTTCTACTACAGGAGATTCATCAATAATCAGGTTGCATCTGCCAATTGCCAGGTAAAAATCTGCCCAATTTTGGCCACTTCTTACATTTGATGATAGTTGCCTTGACATTGAAATGTCCTGAAGAGCCGGATCTTTTGACTCAGTTCCTGAGCCCATTAAAGCATCATCTGAACCAATATTCCCTAAACTCCACCATGCGAACTCAATCCCAGTTTTAAATCCGGCATTGGAAATACTTCTATATGCACCTGCCAATGCTTCTTCAAGCTGCGTAGAGGTCTTAAAATAAGCAACGTCAGTTTGAGCAGCGTAGGGTTCTTTTGTCAGAAAATTCTCGGAACATCCCGTAAAAAACAGGCTTATCATACCGAGTAGTATTATTGATACAATAGTATTTTTCATATCAGAATATTAACGAGTTACAAATTAAAAAGTAGCATTTACACCAATGGAATAGGTCTGCGGCTTCGGATAGGAAGAATAGACTAATCCGGCTGCGGTCGGAAGACCGTTCGTAAGTCCGTCTTCAGGATCAACACCCTTGTATTTGGTAAAAGTTAAAATATTAGCACCTCCTACCCAAAACCGAAGTTTTTTTACATCAATTTTTTTACAAATTGAAAGTGGCAGTTCATAACCCAACTGAAGACTTTTCATCCTTAAATATGATGCATCCTGTACCATCAGATCAGAAACCCGGAAATTATTATTGGCATCGACATTGGTAAAAAGAGGTGTACTATTTGAAGTACCTGCACCGCGCCAGGCACTGTCATACAGGTTTTGGGTTATGTTACTTATTCCTGAAAGACCATATGCTCTATTCAAATCATAAATACTATTTCCGGAACTGCCCTGGAAAAACGCTGTAAGGGTGAAGTTTTTGTATTGAAGGTCAACATTTAAACCATACGTAAAATCAGGCAATGGGCTCCCTATCCAGGTTTGATCTGAAGAGTTTATAACTCCATCATTATTAAGGTCTTTAAATTTAACATCTCCGGCTTTGGCAAGAGGTTGAATTACCGTCCCATTACTGCTTTTGTATGCCGTCACTTCTGCATCACTTTGGAATATACCATTCGTTTGATATCCATAAAAACGTCCTATAGAACTACCTTCTTCTGTACGATTTATTACTACACCTTTCACGTCACTTCCGGTTATAATACCACCTTGTAAATTGGTAACCTTATTCGCATACTTTGAGAAATTAGCGTTCAGGTTGTAATAAAAATCTCCAATCTTATTTTTATAGTTAACAACAAATTCAAATCCCTTATTTGAAACACCACCAACGTTTTTTACCGGATTCGACGTATATCCCACATATGATGGCAGGGTAACAGTAAGTAACATATTGTTAGTTTGTTTATCATAGTAATCAAAACTAAGAGTAAGTGTATTCTTAAAGAATCCAAGATCAAGACCAAAATTTGTTTGTGCAGTTGTTTCCCATTGGATATCGGATGTTCCAACAGTAGTAAGTGTACTTCCCGATTCAATAAACGGAGTACTTCCAAAAACATATTTATAGGCATCTGCTACTGTCATTAGCGACAAGTACCCAAAATTTTGCAGGATGCTTTGGTTTCCAAGTGTTCCCCATCCAGCTCTAAATTTGGCATCAGATAAAAAACCGGTTTTGAGCTTTTTCATAAAGCTCTCGTTTGTTATTCTCCAACCTGCGGAAAATGAAGGAAAAGTTCCATACTTATAGCCGGAACCAAATTTCGAAGTACCGTCATTTCTCACACTTGCAGTTAACAAATATCTGTCCCCATATACATAATTAATACGTGCAAGAACCGATGCCATAGTTTCATCAATTTTTGTCCCTGAGGCTGACGTTACAGTAGACGATGAAGAAACGCCACTCAAAACCCTGAATAATTCATCATTATTTGTCACACCTGTTTTATTCGCGTAAATATTTGAATTGATCCTCTGTTCAGAAGTATAACCTACCAACGCATTCAATGTGTGCAGTCCGAAAGA
>CAIKTE010000099.1 GCA_903830285.1 uncultured Chitinophagaceae bacterium
ATATCCATATTGGCGGTAATCTTACCATTATCCCTGAATTCCGATTGGATAATGCTAAAGACAATATTTTCCTCACCAGCGATGGTAAAGGAACAAAAAGTGACGGAAGCTTTATTCTCGCAGCTACTTATAAATTTTAAAGGAATAAAGTTCGGAACTTTGAAGAATGAGATGCAACAATTGTTTAATTGTACGAAGGACTCCCTTGGAGAAATTCAAAAGCCAGTAACAACAAATAATGGCAGAAGAAATAAGAAATAATGCCGAACACTTTTTAAACCTTATCCGTAAAAGCAGGCGCGGTAAGTTTAAGATCTATATCGGTATGAGTGCAGGTGTTGGCAAGACTTACCGCATGTTGCAGGAAGCCGCTGCATTGTTGCGTAATGGAGTTGATGTGAAGATCGGATATATTGAAACACATGGCAGGAAGGAAACCCATGATCTGTTGGAAGGCTTACCGGTGATACCCAGAAGAAAATTATTTTATAAAGGAAAGGAACTGGAAGAACTGGATGTACAGGCTGTTTTGAATCTGCATCCCGAAGTGGTGATCGTTGATGAATTGGCGCACACCAATATTGAAGGAAGTAAAAATGAAAAACGCTGGCAGGATGTAATGGATATTCTGGATGCGGGTATCAATGTGATCAGTGCCGTGAATATTCAGCATATTGAAAGTTTGAATGAAGAAGTGAAAGCTATTACTGATGTTACAGTAGCAGAACGCATTCCCGACAATGTTTTAAAACAAGCCGATGAAGTAGTAAATATTGACCTTACCGCTGATGAATTGGTAACAAGATTAAAAGAAGGGAAGATCTATTCTCCGGATAAGATCGAAATAGCATTAAAGAATTTTTTTCAGAGCGAAAAAATTTTGCAATTAAGGGAACTCGCATTAAAAGAAGTGGCATCGCAAGTAGAAAGGAAAATTCAAACAGAATTGCCGCGAAACACAAATTTAAAACAGGAACGTTTTTTGGCATGTATCAGTAGTAATCACGAGATCGCAAAAAAAGTGATCCGTAAAACTGCAAGACTATCCACTTACTATAATTCAAAATGGTATCTGCTGTATGTTCAAACTCCAAAAGAAGACGGAGATAAAATTGGTTTGGCCGCACAACGTCACCTGATCAATAATTTTAAACTGGCAACCGAATTGGGTGGAGAAGTGATAAAAGTGAAAAGCAACAAAATTGCCAAAGGGATCCTGGAAGTGACGGAGCAAAAAGCAATTACAACTATCTGTATCGGAAAACCGCATCTGAACTTATTAAATGTAATTTTGAATACTGCTGTATTCAATCAACTGCTTAATAAATTATCAGCAATGGAAATCGATATTGTAATACTGTCATAATATGAAACTTCGATTAAAGACTAAATTGATTTTTGGCTTAGGTTTTCTGTTCATTGTTATTTTATTGTTCGGAATTCTCGGCATTTTTTATATTGAAAGAATCAGCAGTGATACAACTAATATCATTAGAAACAATTATGAAACACTGGTGTACAATAACAATATATTGAAAGCACTGGAACTGCTGCCACAAAACAACAAAGCTTTAAATATCATTGAAACCAATTTAAAAAAACAGGAAAATAATATTACAGAACCCGGTGAAAAAGACGCAACTGATGAAGTACGAAAAAGCTTTGAAAAACTAAAAACCAACCTATCGGACAACTCTAACTATTTTCAGATAAGGCAGGCCATTCAAGTGATCAATGATTTGAACCAAAATGCCATTTTGCGTAAAAATGCAGTGGCAGAGCGTACCGCAGGCGACGCAAAGTTTTGGTTGACTGTTATATTTTCTGTTTTTAGTTTAATTGCATTCACATTGGTATTTAATATCCCAGAAGTAATTGCGGCACCGGTAAGAGCTTTGTCGGAAGGTATTACAGCCATCTCCGATAAACGATATGACAAAAGGATCTATTTAAATCAGGATGATGAATTCGGCGATCTTGCCAATGCCTTTAATGTTATGGCTCAGAAATTAGATGAATACGAACACAGCAATCTCGCCAAGATAAAATTTGAAAAAAGCAGGATTGAAACCATCATTAATCAAATGAAAGACGGCATCATTGGCTTGGATGAAAAGAAAAACATCTTATTCCTGAATGCGGTTGCCGAAAAATTATTGGGTTTAAAAGAATCCGAGATCATCGGCAAATACACTGCAGACATCGCTTTGAAGAATGACCTGATGCGGAAATTACTGCAAAACAAAAGCGAGAATGAATTAAAGATCTATGCCGATAACAAAGAAAGCTATTTTAATAAAGATGTACTGGACGTTACCAATAACAATGAAGTGATCGGAGAAGTGATCGTATTACGCAATATCACCCCCTTTCATGAATTGAATGAAGCCAAAACAAATTTCATTGCCACAGTTTCTCATGAATTGAAAACGCCCATCTCCTCCATTAAAATGAGTGCGCAATTACTGGCAGACAGCAGGGTGAGTGAATTAAGTAATGATCAGAAAGAATTATTAAAAAGTATTACTGAAGACTCTAACCGCTTATTGAAAATAACAGGCGAATTGCTGAACATGACACAGGTAGAAACAGGCAATATCCAATTAAAACTACAACCTGTTCAGCCTGCAATCATTGTGGAACAGGCATTACAGGCCGTTCTGTTTCAGGCACAGCAAAAGAATATCAGCATTCAGAAAAATATTCAGCTGCAATTATCATCAGTTCAGGCAGATCCGGAAAAAACTTCCTGGGTTTTAATAAATTTCCTGACCAATGCCGTTAAATATTCTCCGGAATCTTCTGCCATTGATATCAGTGTAACACAAAAAGAAAACAAGATCTCTTTTGCAGTAGCAGATCACGGAAAAGGTATTGAAGAAAAATATTTGCCTAAACTGTTCGAGCGATATTTTAAAGTACCGGGCACTTATGACCGCAGCGGCACGGGATTGGGTCTTGCTATCTCCAAAGAATTCATTGAAGCGCAAGGTGGCATCATCAATGTGCAAAGTGTGCTGAATGAGGGTAGTACCTTTTCTTTCACATTAACTGCAGCTTAAAATAAACTATCAGCTTTGTTGTACTCGTCGTAACGGTAAATAGCTTCTTGGTGTAATTAATAACGGAACTCTTTCGGTAAGTGTTACGGCATTATCCAAACCAAATGCTTTTTGATCGGATTGTGCCAGACGCTTGATGGCAAAATAAGAATCCATGATAAAGCCTTCACGTAATGTTAATTCGTTCTCGATAGAAAGGAAAGTCTCAATGATACAATATGTGATATCGGTATGAAAATCGCTCTGATCCAAGTTCTCATACTTATTCAGGAATTCGAGTTCTTTATTTTTCTTCATTTCCTGCATCACCATTTTAAATAGCAGATTGATCCTTGGCTGTACACGGAAGCCCAATTTAAAATTCACGCGTACTACTTTATTATGCAATAATTCATTAATAGAATATTCCATTTCATATGGATTATCTGCCCGGTCAATATGCACAAACCAATATACATCTGCACGTTTGGGTTTACGGTTGATGATGGAATCGATAATTCTTTTTTCAATATCACCCGGAATATCTGCCTTAGTTAAGTAAACCAAATGAGTGGCATATTTAGGCACTTCTTTATCAGCACTTAAGTCTGTTAAAGCCTGCAGGTAATCCCGCATCTTCACAAAATACAAATAACGGTTGGTGATCTTTCTGGCCCTGTACCAAACGATCATGATGAACATCAATCCAAATTCGAAGAACAGGAACATCCAACGTTGTTTGATCTTTGCTACGTTGGTAATAAAGAAAGAAACTTCAACGATCAGAAAAACACTCATGATCAGGAATACCAATATATTATTCCATTTTTTCACAAAGTGCATATAGACATACATCAGCGTTGTTGTCATTAACATGGCAATTACAATGGAAAATCCATAGGCCGCTTCCATGTGTTCACTTTTCTTAAAGTATAGCATCATACCCACACATCCTATCCATAAAATAAAATTGAGACTGGGTATATAGATCTGTCCTTTAACATCGGTGGGGAATTTAATGGTCACCCTTGGCCAGAAATTCATACTGATGGCTTCACTGATCAGTGTAAATGAACCGCTGATCAGGGCCTGACTGGCAATAATGGTGGCAAATGTTGCGATAACAACACCCACTAATAAGAACCAGTGTGGCATCAGTTCATAAAAGGGATTGATATTGGCACCTAATGTATCACTTCCCTGTGCAAGCAACCATGCTCCCTGACCCATATAATTAAATACCAAAGCAGTTTTCACGAAGATCCAGCTGATCTGAATATTCTTTCTTCCGCAATGTCCCAAATCACTGTATAATGCCTCAGCTCCTGTTGTACAGAGGAATACTGCACCTAATAACCAGAACCCATGCGGATAATTAGTGAGTAATTCAAAACCATAATAAGGATTGATCGCTCTTAATATACCGGGACTATGAATGATTTGTGCAACACCTAAAAGCATGATCATCGAAAACCAAATTAACATCATGGGCCCAAAAGAAAAACCAACGATCTTAGTTCCGAATCGTTGGAAGAAAAATAATAAGGAAATGATGCCAATTACAATTCCAATGGTTAAGGTATTGCCCGGCACAATGATATCTTCTAAACCATGTACACCATTTAAACCTTCAACAGCCGATGCAACAGAAATAGGTGGCGTGATAATACCATCAGCCAGCAAAGTTGCAGCACCTATAATGGCAGGAATATATAACCACTTTGCATAACGACGAACCAGGGCAAATAAAGAAAAGATACCACCTTCACCCCTGTTATCTGCACGAAGGGTAAGTAATACATATTTAAAAGTGGTTTGTAAGGTCAGGGTCCAGATCACACAGGAAATCCCCCCGTAGACCAATTCTTCCGTGATCTTTCGATCACCAATGATAGATTTAAAAACGTATAAAGGTGAGGTACCGATATCTCCGTAAATAATTCCCAGTGTTACTATTAAACCAGCTACAGTAAGTTTACTAATTTGGGTTGTTGGATGATTGGCTGTTTGCGACGCCATTGGTTTTTTGGGTTAAGGTTCAATTGAAGTATTTACTTGACAATATGTTTCGTTGATTTGATGCAGTGAACTGAAAAATTACAGGCAAATACTTTTTTCAAACGTTTGCAATGATTCTCAGGCACTGTTTATGCAATTTCAAAGGAAGCAATACGATATGAATGATCCAATCCAGTTCTCTTTACCCTTTCTATTTCCTGTCAGGATGCAAATTTATAAGCCTTTTGCTTTCATAAACAAAAATGATTCTTCACCCGACAAAATTTAATGACTAACAAATGTTAGTGAGCGATTCACTTAGCATGTTCCTCGCCTTTCACTTTTCACCTTTCACCACTCACCCTTCACCTTTCACCCTTCACCTTTCACCCTACGCCTTCCACCTTCTTCCTTCCACCTTCTACCTTCTTCCTTCCACCTTCTACCTTCTACCTTCTTCCTTCTACCTCCTACCTTCTAGCTTCTATCTTCTACCTCCCACCTTCCCATTTCCCAAATAAATCTTCCACGGCCTTGAAGCGGTGATCGAAGATCTTGCGTAGTTGTGCTTTCACAAATAAAGCATTCGCAATATCACCCAGAAAGTATAAAGGCAATTTATAATGAATTATATCAGTCATTTCAACACCATTTTCTATCTCTTTAAAATGGTGTTGATGATGCCATAAACTGTATGGACCATAACGTTGTTCATCAATAAAATAGTTTCCCTTCTCAACATGCGTGATCTCCGTCATCCAATACAAAGGAATGCCCATTACGGGACTGATCTTATATTCTATGATCTGTCCCGCATACATGGTTTCGCCATGATGCTTGCTGATGATATTGAAACCAAGCTCAGAAGGGGTGATCTTTTTCAGGTTATCGGGTTTACTGAAAAACACCCATGCTTCTGTTAATGTGATGGGTATCTTTTGAACGGTCTTAATGCCGTAAACTTTGCTCATACTTCTCTGTTTGAATCATAAACAATTATTTTTCCGAGAAGTTGACAAAATAGTTTCTTTTGCAACAATTACCTTTAACAGATGGCAAGTAAGCAATTACAAAAGGAAAAATTTCAGGCTATTTATGAAAGTCTCAATGAACAACAGCGCATCGCTGTTGATACGATTGAGGGGCCTGTAATGGTGATTGCCGGACCGGGAACGGGCAAAACGCAGATCTTGTCTGCACGCATTGGAAAGATCTTATTGGATACAGATACTGCTCCCGAAAATATTTTATGCCTTACCTATACCGATGCAGGTGTGGTGGCCATGCGCAAAAGATTATTCAACTTCATTGGCAGTGATGCCTATAAAGTGAATATTTATACATTCCATGCTTTTTGCAATGATGTGATCCAGGAGAATCTTTCTCTGTTCGAAAAAACGGCGCTCGATCCTATTTCCGAATTGGAGCGCATCGATCTCTTTAAACAATTGATAGATAGCTTTCCAAAAAATCATCCATTAAAAAGATATCGGGGTGATGTTTATTTTGAGATCAATAATCTCAAAAATTTATTCAGCACCATGAAGCGGGAAGGTTACACGCCCGGTTTCATCAACAACAAGATCGATGAATACTTTGCCGACCTTCCACTGCGTGATGAGTACATTGCCAAACGCGCCAGCAAAGAATTTAAAAAAGGAGACCTGCGTACCGATAAGATCGATGAAGAAAAAGAGAAAATGGAGAAGCTTCGTGCAGCAGTAAATGAGTTTGATCATTTTCAGCAAATGATGCGAATCCGCAGTCGTTACGACTTTGATGATATGATCAACTGGGTGATCAAAGCTTTTGAAGAGAATAAAAATCTGCTGACCCGATATCAGGAACAGTTCTTATATATTTTGGTGGATGAATATCAGGATACCAGCGGAACGCAAAATCGTTTGGTTGAATTACTGATCAATTACTGGGATATACCCAATGTTTTTGTGGTAGGCGATGATGATCAGAGTATCTATCGTTTTCAGGGAGCCAATATTGAGAACATGATCAATTTTGCAAACAGCTACCAAAAAGACCTTTTGACGATCGTTCTCACCAATAATTATCGCAGTACGCAACCCATATTGGATGTTTCAAAAACTATCATCGATAAAAATGAAGATAGATTGGTTACTCAATTAGAGGGATTAAGCAAGCTGTTATTCTCTTCCAATCAACGAATCAATCAATCAACTCATCAACCGATACTGAAAGAATACGAAACACAGCATCAGGAAATGATAGATGTGCTGTTGCAGATAGAAAGATTATTGCAGCAAAATATTGTACCGGGCAAGATCGGTATCATCTATAAAGAAAATAAATACGGAGAAGAATTAACGCAGTATTTCAAGTTGAAGAAAATACCCCTCTTCAGTAAAAGAAGCCTGAATATTTTGGATATTCCATTGGCACAAAAGATCTTATTGCTGCTGAAATATCTGGCGGCAGAACATGATATACCTTATGGAGGTGATGAAATGCTTTTTGAGATCCTACACTTCGACTGGTTTGGAATTCCTCCTATTGAGATCGCTAAACTAACCGTAGAAGTTGCGAATAAAAAATTCGGGGAGAATAAAATTTCTTTGCGTCAGCTGGTCCAACAAACGATCAAAGCACCGGTAAAAGATCTGTTCAGTCAGGGGCCTAATGAAAATTTAAAAAAAGCCGGCGCCGTTATTGAAAAATTGATCGCCGATGTTCCCAATGTTACACTGCAAACCCTGTTTGAAAATATGATCAGGGAAGCAGGGGTATTGAACTTCATCATGCAAAATGCCGATAAACACTGGCTCTTGCAGGTATTGAGCGGATTATTTGATTTTGTAAAAGAAGAAACCAGACGCAATCCATCCATGCGATTGCAGGGACTCATCAACATCATTGAACTGATGGAGAAAGAGGATATCGCATTACCCTTGATCCAGGTAAGCGGCAGCGAAAAAGGCGTGAATCTTTTAACCGCACATGGAAGCAAAGGATTGGAATTTGAATATGTTTTCTTTGTAGGCTGTAATGCCTATAACTGGGAAAAGAAAAGAAAGCCCGGTGGTGGTTACTCATTTCCCGATACCATGTTTACCTCTGTGACCAAGCATAAAGATGCCGAAGAATTGCGTCGCTTATTTTACGTGGCATTAACAAGAGCAGAACAACATTTGCAGATCTCATACAGCAGATTTAAAAATGACGGAAAAGAAATAGAAGCTTCCATGTTCATTGCTGAGATTCAGGAACAACATGCCATTACAGTAGAAAAAGTATTTGTTGATGCAACCGTGCTGGCTGAATTTCAGATACTGCAGTTCGCTGAAAATATTGCTCCCGAAATTGAGAAGGCAGAAGGCGATCTCATCAACGGCATTCTCGAAAAATTTGTGATGAATGTAACGGCACTCAATAATTATTTAAAATGCCCTTTACAGTTTTACTATAATAACCTCATCCGTGTTCCTTCCGGAAAATCTGAAGCAACTGAATTTGGATCTGCCGTGCATTTTGCATTGGAGCGTTTATTTAAAAAGATGCAGGAGAATAATAACCAGTTCCCTTCCAAAGAAGAATTCATCAAAGACTTTGAATGGTACATGCAAAGGCATCGCGAAAATTTTACCAAAGAACAATTTGCGAGAAGGATGGAATATGGTCATGAGGTATTGCAGAATTATTATGACGCCAATATTTATTCATTCAACAAAGTGGTAACGGTAGAAAGAACCATCAGAAATGTAGTGGTTAAAAATGTTCCGCTGAAAGGCAAATTGGATAAAATAGAATTCGATGGCAAGAATGCCAATGTGGTCGATTATAAAACAGGCGATATTGATAAGGCAAAAGACAAGTTAAAACCGCCGCATGAAAAAGATCCCAATGGTGGTGATTACTGGCGGCAGGCCGTATTCTATAAAATTCTGGTGGACAACTATGAGCAGAAGGACTGGAAAGTGATCAGCACCGAATTTGATTTTATTGAGCCCGATAAAAAGAAGAATTACCGCAAAGAAAAATTAGTGATCAGTCCGGAAGATATTACTACCGTAACCGAACAAATAATAACCGTTTGGCAAAAGATCCAGAACAAAGACTTTTATACCGGTTGCGGAAAACCCGATTGTCATTGGTGTAATTTTGTAAAGACAAACAACATGGCTGTTGCATTACACGAATTAAACGAAGAAGAGGAATAAATGACAGTTCCCGAGCTAAATTAACCATGAATTATACTAGACTTATACTAGGCTTATCCTAGGCTTATATTAGGCTTAAGCGCCAACTTGTCAGAGATTTATATGATCCTTAGGATTTGATTAGCCGGAAAGCATTTATGTTTGTACCCTTAGTTTTTAAAAATAAAATATGAGCAAGCTGTTTCGATATGTTTCTGTCCTCTTACTGATCATTTATTTGATGCATATTCAAACAGGTTGTGCCAATATTATTTCCCCCGGGGGCGGACCAAGAGACACTATTCCTCCAAGACTATTTACAGCATTCCCGAAAGACAGTGCTAAAAATGTGACCCTTAATAAGATTACCCTGACATTTGATGAATTTGTTGAAGTAAAAGATGCACAGACCAATTTAATTGTATCTCCAGTCCCTAAAAATATGCCGCTGGTAGATTATAAGTTTAGAAATGTGACCATTAAATTGAAGGATTCGCTGGAACCTAACACTACTTATTCCTTAGATTTTGGCAATTCCATAAAAGATGTTAATGAAGGAAATGTGGCAAAGAATTTTACTTATGTTTTTTCTACGGGCAAAACTGTAGATCAAAATACATTTTCCGGAAAAGTGTTTCTGGCAGAAACAGGGAAAGTAGACTCAACATTGATCGTGTTACTGCATAGAAACCTGAATGATACTGCTATCTATAAGAACCGCCCGCGTTATTACACAAGATTGGACGGTAAAGGAAATTTCAAGTTCAGGAATTTGCCGGAAGGAACTTTTTCTGCTTTTGTATTGCCGAATGAATACAACAAAAAATATGACGACAGCACCAAATTATTTGCATTTACAGATTCTTTGGTCATCATAAATAAGAACACTAAACCAGTTACTTTCTACGCATACGAAGAAGCAAAAAGAAAGATCGAGATAAAATCAGCTCCAGTTGAGAAACCAAATCCCAATTCCAAAACACAAAAAGTGGATAACCGTTTGCGTTTTGGACTTTCTTTAGACGGTGGTTTGCAGGACCTGCTAACACCGGGTATCGATCTGTTATTTACCAGGAAATTGAAATTATTTGATTCCTCAAAGATCATTTTAACGGATACCAATTACAAAGCACTGAAAAACTATACGGTAAAACTGGATACAACTAAAACAAAGGTCAGCATTAATTACAACTGGAAAGCCGATACACAACTTCGCTTGATCATTTTAAAAGATGCAGTAACCGATACCACAGGAGTAATGCTTTTAAAAACAGATACACTGCGATTCGGAACAAAAAAAGAATCAGAATATGGCAGCCTGAAAATAAGATTTACGAATGCCGACCTTTCTAAAAACCCCGTACTGCTATTTATTCAGGCAGATAAGATCGTTGAATCCATTCCCATTACACAAAATGAACTGTATCGTAAGTTATATAAGCCGGGAGAATATGATCTGCGCGTTTTATTTGACGCCAATAAAAACGGCAAATGGGATGCCGGCAATTATAAAAAGAGAAAACAACCGGAAGTGGTTCAACTCATCAATAAAAAATTAACTGTAAAACCCGATTGGGATAATGAGATCGAATTGAGCTTTTAGTATTTTAAAACCATCAGTTCATCGTCTATACATTGTTTCCCGGCACTTGTTATCTTTACAACATGCAACTTCCTTCATTACTTCTTGAAAATGCTGTGGCACAATTTTCTAAATTGCCGGGTATCGGTAAAAAAACCGCTTTGCGTTTGGTATTGCATTTATTAAAACAAGATGTGAATGATGTACAGCATTTTGGCGAAACCATTGCCAGGATGAGAAGAGATATAAAATTTTGTCAGCGATGCCATAATATCAGCGATGGCGATATCTGCAGTATTTGCAGCAACTCAGTGCGTAAACAAAATATGATCTGTGTGGTTGAAACCATTCGGGATGTAATTGCCATTGAAAGTACCCAACAATATAATGGAACCTATCACGTGTTGGGCGGCATCATTTCTCCATTGGATGGTATTGGCCCCGACCAACTAACTATCGAATCACTTGTTCACCGTATTGAAAAAGAACAAACCGAAGAATTGATATTTGCACTTAGTCCCAATATCCAGGGCGACACAACCATTTATTATATTCAAAAAAAGATAGCACAGTTCAACTGTCGCATTACTACCATTGCAAGAGGCATCGCATTTGGCGGCGAATTGGAATATGCAGATGAAATGACCCTGGCAAGAAGTTTGGCCAATCGTTTGCCAGTTCAACAGTATGTAAAATAGTTTTTCCGTTTCTGATAAGTTTTTCAAGACCTCCTTTCAGCTTCACCAACGCAAAACGGCTTAGTTTTGCAAAAAAATCTGCTCATGTTTTTTAAACTGCTCAAAGATTTACCGTGGATGTTTACGATCGCATTAATTATTTGGATGATCATTGCCTTTATTCTATGGCAAAAATTCATTTCGAAAAACACTGCCTCTTTTTTTCAGAAGAATAAAAACATCGTTTTTGCTGTTTTAATGGCCATCTCATTGACCGCAGTTGATATCTGGTATTTCATAGAATATATTCCTACACATTTCAGAAGAGATATCAGCAAGGAACAATCAATTGCAATGTCTGCTACCGATATTGTCAAAGAATTTCAAAACAACGAAAATGCAGCCTATACCAAATACAATAACAAAGCAGTTGAATTGACCGGCGAGATTGAAAAGATAGATTCAGATAGCCTTTCAGCCACTGTTATCTTAAAAACAGCCATTCTCGGCACATCTGTTTCCTGCAGGTTAAAAACAAAACAAGATGCCCAGATCGGAACTACCGTTTCTGTAAAAGGTATACTAACAGGTTTTATTTCAGATCAGGTTCAGTTGAGTGAAGCCATCATTACCAACAATGCTGCGTCGGCACAAACTAAAGTCGTTGTGCCAAAAGACAGCATAGCAATACCCGTCAAAGATTCAGCAAAAAATACAGTTACCGCAACTGAGAAAGCTGTGGAAGCAAAAATTTTTAGTACCAATAAAGCTTCTATTCGTTTCTTTTCTCATACACCCGAAGAAGATATTGAAGCAACCAACAGTCAGGTGATTAGTAAACTGAATGATCAAACCGGACAGTTAAGTTTTGCAGCACTGGTTAAAGGTTTCCATTTTGAGAATGAATTGATGCAGGACCATTTTAACGATAAAGATTACATGAACAGCGATGAATTCCCAAAAAGCGAATTCAAAGGCATCCTGAATAATATTAATAAATTAGATCTTACAAAAGACGAGACAAATAAGATCAGCACTACAGGTAGCCTCACCATTCATGGGATTACTCAAAAAGTTTTTGCAGCCGGTACAATAACCGTTTCCAAAGGAAAGATCAGCTTGAAGAGTATTTTCAAAATAAAAAGAGCCGATTATGGCATCACTACCAACGAAATCGCAGATGAACTTGAAATAACCGTTACCTGCCGGTATGATTAAAGTCTTCAATCTTTGGTAATTCAAGCTCCGCCTGCTATTTTTGCATTTAGCAGGCGGATTTGTTTATTGTTCGGCCTGTCCAAAAAATTGAACTAATAAACGTTGCAGAAGTATCCAACATAATATACTCTCACAAACGTTTAAGTTCAGTCAATTAATTTTGTTGTTCGCAACAAAACAAAACTAAAAATCACTTAGTGCTTCTTTGTGCCTTGGGGTCTTAGTTGCAAAAAAATACAAGTTATGAGCATCAGAAAAGAACTAGAAAAAAGAATATTGATCATCGATGGTGCAATGGGCACCATGATCCAGCGGCATAAACTGCAGGAAGCAGATTATAGGGGTGAACGTTTCAAAGACTGGCATAGCGATGTAAAAGGAAATAATGATCTGCTAAGCATCACGCAACCGGATATTATCATCGGTATTCATAAATTATATTTAGAAGCCGGTGCCGATATCATTGAAACTAATACATTCAGCAGCACTGTTATTGCTCAGGCGGATTATGATATGCAATCACTGGCTTATGAATTAAATGTCGCTTCAGCCAAATGCGCCAGAACAGCAGCAGATGCCTATACAGCAAAGGATCCGTCTAAACCACGTTATGTTGCTGGAGCCATTGGCCCGTTGAATAAAACATTGAGCCTTTCTCCTGATGTAAATAATCCCGGTTATCGTGCAGTAACATTTGATGAAGTGGTGGATGCTTATTATACACAGATCAGCGGATTGGTAGATGGTGGTGTTGATCTGTTATTAGTCGAAACCATCTTTGATACATTGAATGCAAAAGCGGCCATCTTCGCTATTAAAAAATATTTCAGAGAAACAAAGAAAGGAGAGCTTCCAATCATGATCAGCGGTACGATCACAGATGCAAGTGGCAGAACATTGAGCGGACAAACACTCGAAGCTTTTTATACTTCCGTAATGCATGCCAAGCCCTTAAGTGTAGGATTGAATTGTGCATTAGGCGCAGCAGAAATGAGGGCGCATATAGAAGAGTTGTCACAAATTGCCGCATGTTATACTTCAGCTTATCCCAATGCAGGATTACCCAATGCAATGGGAGAATATGATGAACAACCCCATCAAACAGCACATTTTATTGAAGAGTGGGCAAAAGAAGGTTTTGTAAATATAGTTGGCGGATGTTGCGGTACAACTCCTGATCATATAAAACACATTGCAGAACATGTGAAGAATATTCAACCTAGACTATTGCCTGTATTAGAAACTGAATTGGTATAATTTTAAAGAAGAGAAATGAACACTATCAATACGATCAAACCATACTTACGCTTATCAGGATTAGAACCGTTGATCATTCGGCCTGAAACAAATTTTGTGAATATTGGTGAAAGAACCAATGTTACAGGTTCTAAAAAATTCGCTCGCCTTATCCGTGAAAACAAATATGAAGAAGCATTATCTGTTGCGCGTCAGCAGGTAGAAAGTGGTGCACAGGTCTTGGATGTGAATATGGATGATGCATTGCTGGATGGTATTCAAGCAATGACAACTTATCTCAATTTGTTGCAGGCAGAGCCGGATATTGCAAAGATCCCTATTATGATCGACTCTTCGAAGTTCTCTATCATAGAAGCCGGATTAAAATGTGTGCAGGGAAGATGTATCGTGAATTCCATTTCCATGAAAGAAGGAGAAGAAAAATTCATTGAACAGGCTTTTATCTGCAAAGCATTTGGTGCAGCAGTAATTGTAATGGCTTTTGATGAAGTGGGACAAGCAGATACCAAACAACGCAAAATCGAAATTTGTCATAGAGCTTATAAAATATTGACAGAACAGGTTGGTTACGATCCGCAGGATATTATTTTCGATCCCAACATATTTGCAGTTGCAACCGGTATTGAAGAACATAATAATTATGCCGTTGATTTTATTGAAGCAACAAGAGAAATAAAAAAATTAATGCCGCTAACAAAAGTAAGTGGCGGTGTTTCAAATGTTTCATTTTCTTTTCGTGGTAACGATCATGTTCGCGAAGCCATTCATTCTGTATTCTTATTTCATTCCATTAAAGCAGGAATGGATATGGGTATTGTAAACGCCGGACAGTTAGTTGTGTACGATGAAATTGAACCAACACTTCGTCAGTTATGCGAAGATGTTTTGTTGAACAGAAATAATGATAACAATGAAGCAACAGAAAAATTAATTGTTCATGCCGAAACTGTAAAAGCAAAAGGTAAGGTTGAAATTAAAGATGAAGCATGGCGCAAAGCTGGTGTGGAAGAGCGTTTGAAGCATTCGTTGGTAAATGGCATAACCGATTACATTGAATTAGATACTGAAGAAGCTCGTCAAAAATATTCAAAACCATTAGATGTAATTGAAGGTCCATTGATGGATGGAATGAATGTAGTGGGTGATTTGTTTGGTGCAGGAAAAATGTTTTTACCACAAGTAGTGAAGAGTGCAAGAGTGATGAAAAAAAGTGTTGCAGTTTTAACTCCTTTTATTGAGCAGGAAAAAGAAGACAGGAAACAAGCACATTTAAAAGCTGGAACAATCAATGAAGAAACAGAAGGCGCTGCAAAAATTTTATTGG
>CAIKTE010000100.1 GCA_903830285.1 uncultured Chitinophagaceae bacterium
CGAACCCGTTTTAGCAGAAAACGCATCGGTTTCTCTGAAAAACTAAACGGTTTTTCGGTTACAAGGATCCGTTTTCAACGAAAATCAGACCTTTTATACGCTTCCCAGCCTTATTTCGACTCTTCTTGAACCTAAAACATGAAATCCTAATCCTATTTATAAAATCAAAATTTTAAAATAATGCATAAGAATAAAGTTATTACGGGATATACAAACTATTCCGATCCTAATTTAGATGTAGCAGGCAATTCAGCCGTTGCTGCGCTAACAGGCAATACCCATTTTACTTTTGTTAATGCTGAATTGACCACTTTAACTAGTACTCAAACTGCCTTTCATACAAAGCTGGCAGCAGTGGCCACAGGAAATGCCATTGCAATAATTGAAAAGAATGATGCCCGCAATGATTTACTAGCCGCATTGCGCATTATTGCGATACAGGTAAACCTGCAAGCCGATGGGGATCTGTTAAAACTGCAAAGCAGTGGTTTGCCTATGGCAAATTTGCCACAGCATCACTTACAATCAGCACCCGCAGATCTATCGGTTGATAATGGCAATAGCGGTGAGTTGATCGCAAAGGTGAGCAAATCACCTGTTGGCGATAATGGAACAGTGTTTGCATACAGCCTTGCTTCTAATACGGTTAGCGACCCCGAATTATGGACGTTAAAACCAGTAACCAGCCATACAGTAACCGTAAAAGATCTAACGCCGGGTACAGAATATAAATTTTCGGCAGCTTATAAGGGTAATGATAATGACGATCTGGTTTGGGCACCTCCTGTTAGCAAGTTTGCTAATAAATAAATCGGTTTTGGGAAAAAATAAACCCCTGCTATTTTTTTAAATGGCGGGGGTTTGTTTTTTAAAATCAGTCCCAAATAAACGTTCGATATTGAGTTTATGGGATTTTGATTAATGAATCATTTTTTTGGGAAAATGGGTTGTATTTATAGAAGTAATTTCAATGAGAAATGATTGGATGAAAAAAGAGAATCATAAAAGGAACGTTTTAGTGAAAAGCCTATCAAATAGCATCATAAACACAATGTTGGCTTTCTTAAAAATACCGTTATAAAAAACTAACTTACGTTAAAAATGAATTGGAATGGGTAATAAGAATTCAATATTATTCATCTTTTTATTATTGAATATTTCTGCCTTCTCTCAGACCATAACAAGTACGGTTATAACGCCTGTAAAGAATCAGTATATAAATAATAATATTCCAGTTAAAGCCTCAGTTAAATCAACTTATCAACTTACCAGCGTAATTGCTTCGATAAGTGGTTTTCAATCTTCACTGATTTACAATTCAGTCAGCACATATTTTGAAGGGAATATTTCCACAAGCGGTTTGCATCAGGGAGACACTTTGACTTTACTGATAACAATTACAGATATACTGAATAACCAACAATCTAGCAGTGTAAGTGTAATCTATGATCCTCCCCCTGTCATAACACTAAAGGAACCTTTGAATGAATCGGTTGCACATACAACATTGCCATTAAAAATATTTTGTATAGACAATGATACTTGCAATGTAATAGTGGGTTATAGAGGAAACGCTATTTATACAGGAAAAATAAAAGATTCTATTAACACAGTATTAAACTTGTTAAATTATGATGGCACAAGTGACAGTCTTTCTGTAGAAGTATGGGATACACGTTTACAACATACGACCGTTAAATCTATGGTTTATGTTGATACCAGTTCAGAATTACAGGAGTATTATGTAAGTGATAAAAAAATATGGGATTTTAATTTCGGAAAAATATTGAAATCGGATGGTTTCGATTTATCATATCCTACAATAATGAATATAAAAACAGGTGATTATACTTTGATTCCCTTAAAAATGCATTTGTATCCACAATCTTTTTTAACTCCATATGGAGCAACGCTATCGGGAGTGGATTCATCTTTATTTCCAAGCTCATACAGTTGGGCTTATGATTGGAATAATAATACAGTATATACTTTGGGGCAATTAAACAGCGCAAATTCTCTATCAACAATAAGTGATTATGCTATTTGGTCAAATGGCAATTCACTTCTGTTTCGCAACTTGTTAACCCGTAATAATACAATAGTAAGTACGAATGCTGGAAATTGGATGAATGCAGTAACAAACAAAGGGCAAGTTGTTTACTGGGATAATACGTACAATATTAATTCGTATATTAATAACAGTAATACTGTATTGACAAACAATGACAACAATAAATGGAATACTTATACCATTGCTGATGAAACTAATATTGTTTACCGTAAACATGACCCATGTTGTACTAATCAGAAATATGCGATTTACCTGATCAATGGAAATAACAATATTCTATTAAGTGACATGGGAACAAAAGAGCCAAGCCCACAATTTGATTATCAGGTGAAAAGCAAATATGTTGCATTCACAAAAATAGGAAGCTCAGGACAGACAAATGTATGGCTCAGGGATACTGTAGGCAATCAATCACAGATTACATTTTATGGCTCAAATGCGAATATTGACCTATTAAGCCCAAATGGTGGTCTGTTAATATTTTATGGGAACAGACGTTATATGACACTATCAAATGGTCAGTTATTGGGAGTATCCAGCAATCTCGGTAAAACATATTACAGCGACAGCTCGTATTACTTAGCAATTGGAAGGGTCTTATATAAAATAGCATCATTATCTACAAAAGTATTTTCTGATACAGTACTAACTTATTCTTCACTTGCTTTTTGTACGGGATCAAATGTTAGCTTAAGTGCATCAAATGGTAATGGTTATACATATCAATGGTATAAGAACGGAAACCTCATTCTTGGGGATACTGCCAGATCAAAATTAGTTGTTGCTTCAGGAAGCTATTTCTGTAAGATTATAAATCAATATGGAAGTTCTGTCATTTCACAAACTTTGACAATCAAAGAAAATCCTAATCCAGTAAAACCAATTATTAATTGGAATGGCTCCCAATTAAGCACAACTGCTACTGGAGTCAATTATCAATGGCTATTGAATGATGCAGCTATTTCCGGGGCAACCAATTCAACATATAAACCCTCTATCATTGGTATTTACAAGCTACAGGTTATTGATAGTAATAGTTGTAAAAATATAAGTGATAGTTTTAACTTAGTAATAATAACGGCTATAAATAATCCTTCTTCTACGCCCGATAATCATATTGCTAAACTGCTGCCGAATCCTGCTACAACTGAATTAATGATCCAGTTCCAGCAAATTCCAATATACCCATTAACAATAGAATTAGTAACCGCAGACGGACAAATAATCAAACAAATCAATGCTCAGGACCAGGCTACTACTATTCCATTGAACGGAATAAAGACAGGGAATTATTTTTTAAAGATTATAGGAAAAAATTACAACCAGACACAACAGCTGATGATTCATCATTAATTTTTTTCGAGAGTGCTATATATAATCAAAAGAAGGTGAACTTTTGGTAAATTAATGTTTCTATAATTATTTAGCATTTACTATTGGATTTGTCTCATAAAACCACCGTTTGTTTAAGACTTTGGTAAAAGGTTAGCAACGTGTCTGTGTCTATTGTTTGTTTAATGGCTATATTACAGCTGCATATATAGTGAACTGCTGCGAATATCTATTCTTAGTGTTCATTTCATTTTAACATGCGAAAGTATGTTAGCCTCATCATAACGATGGAGGTTTTTAAGTATTCTGCTCTTCACTACTTAGTATGTTCTTTATACTTCCAAGTTCGGCCATGACTTTAACCCAATCATTGTATCCAACTATTGTATCAGATGATTTTATATTGTTGGTCATAGTTATAATATCTTCTTGTAAGTGATTTCCAATAGCCAATAGTTCTTGAGGGACCAAAGGATTGGCTTGAGATATAGCTAACAGTGTACTATTAAAATGCGTACTTCTGATATCTAAATTTGCTACAATTTTTAATAACTCTTTATTGTCACCGAATTTAGAATTTGTTGGATCAATCTTTTTAGCTTCTATTATTAACAGGTCTAGAGCTTCAGTTACAGAATTCATCATGTTAGTATTTAGAATGAAACTACAGTAAGTACTTCATTCATACTATTTCTTTGTTGAATCATATGTTATCTTACTTACTGAAAATCCACATCCTGTAAGAGGATTGTAAATGTGTTTTGAGTAATATACACACATGGATACATAGAAGTCTCATAAAACGACCGTTTATTTAGGACTTCTTTTTATTTCGCCTTCGTTATTGTTTTCCTCAATTATAAAAAATTGAATAAAGAACAAGGTGAATAAGCGTGCGACGTTCCATAGGAGTCCTTCGGACAACAAGAGCTTAATTGAAATACAAATGCGTGCTACATAAAAATCCCGTTACAATTGTAACGGGATCTTTATTGATCTGAAATGCTTTAATTATTTTTCTTCTTTGCATCTATCTCTTTCAGCAATTCATCTACGGCTGCTTTTAACTGATCATCCGTTCCCTTAGCGATCCAATCGGGTTGATTGTTCACTATGATGTCTGGAACACATGGTCCTAACTCTTCATTCTTATCCGTTGCTTTTACATACCAGCCTCTGCCGGGCAAACGAACAAAAGAACCATCCAGCAAAGTTTTGCCACCTGTTGAAATTACAGAGCCGTTGGTTGGCACACCTACCAATTTTCCAATGCCCAATGTTTTATAGGCATGTGCAAAGATCTCTGCATTGGAATAACTTCCTTCATTACACAAAGCAATGGAAGGTTTTGTCCATGCAGCAAATACCAAACGCTCTCCTATCGGATAATATTCGCGGAATTTCTTTTTATCTTTTTCCAGGTCTTCACTTGCACCACGGGGTATGGTGTAAGCATGTTGTTTATAATTCAAGATCGTCATCAGGTAATCAGTGGTTGAACCGCCGCCATTATAACGAACATCGATCAACAAACCTTCTTTGCCATAACCGGCTGCAGTAAATTCTCTTTCTACTACTTCAAAACTCGGAAAGTCCATTCCTTTGATATGAATATATCCCAATCTTCCGTTTGAGAATTGCTCTACCATTTTTTTTCTGTTCTCAACCCACTCATCATACAAGTTATTTGCAATACTTGCTGTTAATCGAATGGCGATCTCTTTTTGTTTTCCATCGGCAGTTGCTACTGTCAATAAAACTTTTTCATTGACCAATCCATTTAATTTTTCATAAAAATTGTCTGCTGCAATAACTACTTCACCATTAACAGCAGTAATGATATCGCCTGCGTTTAATTTGCTGCTGAGTTTGTCAGCAGGTGTTTCAGGAACCACATGATTTATTTTTACCCCTTTGTCAACAGGTATTAATTCTGTTCCCAATAAACCGGTTATTTCTTTTTGTGTTTCGATCCTGTCGGGAACTGTAAAGCCCATATGACTTGAATTCACTTCTCCCAACATTAAGTTGAACATGTCTCTGAAATCGTTGCCCGTACTGGCATTGATGCAACGCTCTTTGTATTTGTCGTGCAATTTATTCCAATTGTTACCATGAAATTTAGGATCATAATAACCATCTCTGATAGTACGCCATCCTTCTTCAAATATTTGGGTACGTTCTGCCGTGTAATCAATTTTCATTTTAGCAGTGAATGGTAATGGTTCCGGTGCGCCTGATTTAATATCCAATCTTGCCAATGCACCCAGTTTGATATAATAAAAATATTTGGCATCACGATCCATAGTAACATTAGTTGGATTGCTGCCCCCTTTGGTAATTTCTTTCAGGTCTTTTCCATCCCATTTAATGCTGTATAGATCGCGTCCTTTTGCAGTACTGCTAGTTGTGGTATAATAAAATGTTTCGCCATCTTTTGAAATGCTGAGGTCAGCTTCATTGCCGGGAAAATTAGTGACCTGCACAATGCGTTGATGGATTTTATCGAAATCTATTTTAATAGGTTTTACTGTTTTCTTTTCAGCGCCGGGTTTAGCAGCTGTTGCTTCTGCAGGTGTATCACGATCCTGCCAATCCTGCGTTGCTTTTTCCCAGTCTTCTTTCTTCAACCAAACAAACCATACATCTTCACTTCGTTCACTGCTTCGCTCAGAAATAAATCCCAGTTTAGAACCATCAGGGCTCCAGAATGGATGACCATCTGTTCTCGGATGCATGGATATATTTACCGGCTTCATTGAATTATCAGCTGCAGCAATAAATACTTCCTGATTAAAATACAGATCACTTTGGGCATAGGCGATCCATTTATTATCGGGACTCCATGCAATATCATTGGGTGCATCCCAGCTGTCTGTGATAATTTTTTCGTTGGATAATTTTCCGTCAGCTGCAATATCAGCCACTACAAATGTTCCTCTACCCCTAACATAAGCGATCTTCTTTCCGTCAGAAGAAACAACAGGTTGCGATTCATCTCCCGCTGTTTTGGTGATCTGGATCAATTCATGTTTCAGGCTTTTGAAAATATTATGTTCTGCTGTATCGGATGAGCGGGCAAGATACATATCGTAGTTACCGTCGTTCCTGTCGCTGCAAAAGATCAGGGAAGAATCATTTAACCATGCTGGCTGGATATCACGATATGGATGATCGGAAACATTGATGCTTCTTGATTTTTCCTTATCGGCTTCTTTAATGAACACTTCTCCGCGAATGGTGAATGCGATCAATTTTCCATTGGGTGAAACAGCATATTGATTAGTCCCGGTTGTCAGTACTTTTTGTTCGGATGCATCCAATCTTTCATCTGCACTGATCTGTACGGTTAATTTTTGAGCGGAACCTTTATCAGTTTTCATTACGTAGAGATTCATATCTTTTTCAAAAACGATAGAATTGCCGTCAGCAGAAATATTGAATGAGCGGATGGATTCATCTTTATACTCTGTTATTTTTTCAGGAGTCCCGGTTGCTTTTGCATTGGCATCTAATTTCAAACGATACAAATTATAAGCCCCATCATTACTGCTTAAAAAATATAAAGTATGATTGCTGCCCCATTGTGGTAAGATATCATTGGTCTCAAAACCGGGCAACTGATTGTATGTTTTGTTCTGTGTGTCGTAGATCCAGATATCTCTATTAGAGCTTCCTTTATAAGCCTGACGTGCAACCGGATTAATATCGCCACGAACAAAAGCAATGAATCTTCCATCAGGAGAATAAACAGGATCGAAACCTACAGCATCCAAAATGCGTTGTTCTGTTCCCCCTTTCGGATTGATGGAATATACTTCTGCCGGTCTTTCAATTTGTTTGAACTCTCTGGCGGTTGAGAATAAAATTTTATCAGCAATAGTCCAGCTTGAAATATTATCCTGTGCTGAATGATAGGTTAATCTGTTGGGAACGCCTCCTTCGGTTGGCATTACGAACAAATCATTATTACCGAAACGTGTGCCCGAGAAAGCAATTTGTTTTCCATCAGGGCTGAAGATGGGATTACCTTCATAAGCTTCATGAATGGTGAGTCTGGTTGCCTTACCGCCTTTGGAAGAAACCGTCCAGATATCTCCCTGAAAAGAAAACGCAACAATGGATCCATCATTGTTGATAGCCGGTTGTCGTAACAATAATGGTTGTTGAGCGTAAGTAACAGCAGTAAAAAGTACTGAAAGGAGTAATATTGTTTTTTTCATTTCTAACAATTAATGATGGTTGAAAAAGAGTAAAACAAGATAAAGAAAAGCAAACGAACTTTTCTCAGGTTCAAGGTTTATTATATGAATGGGTTATTATCTCTATTCAAACTGCAGAAGAATGCTGTAAAATGTAAGCACTCCGTCGCATGAAGCTATGGAGTGTAAGCACTCCGCCACATGAAGCTATGGAGTACAAGTGTTTGAATGACAGCTTTGGAGAAATACTGATACCTGCTACAATTTATCCAGCTTAAAATATCCCAAATGCAATTCGTCTTTTACCACAACTTTTGCAGGCGATAAAACAATGCTGAATTGTTCTTTGATGTGCAATGGTAAAATATCTTCTATTTCATATAGATCATCCACATCAACGCCATACTTATCATCGATATGTGAATTGGCACCTTCAAAATTCGTATGCTTGAAAAATGCCGTTTCTTTCGATTGCTGAATGGCAGCGGCTTTATCAGGAGCAGCAACAATTAATTTATAATGAAATTCTTCAAACTCATCTTTTTTATAGCCACCCAGGTTAATGAAAAACAGTTTATGTGTTTGCTCATAAGCGAATGATTCATCTTTTGCGATCACATGCACTTCTTGTCCATCTACCTGTGAAACCGTTCTCCATCCGTCCAGATGAAACCTGCCCTTGGTTTCGGGCCAGAAAATATTCATTTCCGGGATCAATTCTTTTAAGTCATTCGCGATACCGAAAAATATATCATGCTGTTCTGTATGGCGCCCATCGGGTTTACACCCTATTAAGATCATGAATAATTTCATATACTGTTCTTTACGGAAAGGTAAAATATTCCTTCATCCTAACAAGTATTTAACATATCAAGCAAAGGAATGAGCGGGATCTTCCGTCTTATCTGAAAACCCTGCTCATGTTAACCAAACCTTTCAAACTCATTTTATTTTTATCCATTGCTGTTGCTGCCATTATCACATCCTGTACAAAAAGTGATGTGATAACAGATCCAACATCTACTATTCTAAATCTCCCTGCATCAGTATTTAACTATGCAAACATTTCATTGCCAGTATATTTAACAACAGCACCGGCATTGAATGAGATCAACACACCGGGCAGCAATCAAATAACTGATAATGCTGCAACATTGGGGAGAGTTTTATTTTATGATAAAAATTTATCTGTCAATAATAGCATTGCCTGCGCATCCTGCCATAAACAGGCTTTTGGTTTTTCTGATTCCGCATTATTAAGTAAAGGATTTGCAGGTGGTTTAACCGCAAGAAATTCAATGAGCCTCACCAATGCCAGATATTATCCTGACGGGAAATTTTTCTGGGATGAGAGAGCGGCAACTTTAGAGTTCCAAACATTACAGCCGATACAGAATCATGTAGAAATGGGAATGATATTGGACTCATTGGTCAAAAAATTATCTGCTTTGTCTTATTATCCATCCCTGTTTCAAAAAGCATTTGGTGATGCTTCTGTAACAAGCGACAGAATATCGAAAGCATTATCGCAATTTGTCCGTTCCATTATTTCTTATCAATCAAAATATGATGATGGAAGATCATCACTGGCTGCTAATCAAAATCCGGCTGCAATTGACTTCCCCAACTTCACTGCACAGGAAAACAGAGGAAAGCAATTATTTTTCAGTCCGCAACTGGCATGTGCTGCCTGTCATGGCACAGAAACATTTACAGCATTAGAACCAAAGAATAATGGCTTGGATATCATCAGCACAGATGCAGGTGTTGGCGGCATAACAAATATCACGGCACAGAATGCTTTATTTAAAGTAAGCAGTTTAAAAAATATCGAGCTTACAGCTCCTTTTATGCATGATGGCCGTTTTGCTACATTGGAGCAGGTAGTAGAACATTACAACAGCGGTATTAAACCCAATGTTAATCTTGCACCAGAATTAAAAGACCCCAATGGCAATCCAAAACAAATGAATCTTTCTGTTGCCGATAAAGGAGCATTGGTTGCATTCTTAAAAACACTGACCGATCAAAAATTAATTACAGACGAGAAATATTCAAACCCCTTTGTGGTTAAATAATTTTTCTTGCCCATCTTTTTTGTGTGGATAATTGATAGTGCCTTAACTTAACGGTTCAATTGAACTGTTATGCAAAAAATTAAAACAGCACTGCTTTCTTATGGCATGAGTGGCAAAGTATTTCATGCCCCTTTCATTCATGCACATCCCGGCTTTGAATTAGTTGGTGCATGGGAAAGAAGCAATAAAAATATTCAAAATGATTATCCCGGCACAAAAAGTTATGCATCTCTGGAAGAATTGTTGGCTGATGATATTGATCTCGTGATCGTAAACACCCCCAATATCACCCATTTCGAATATGCAAAAAAAGCATTACTAGCAGGTAAACATATTGTTGTAGAAAAGCCTTTAACCGTAAGGGTTTCTGAAGGAGAAGAATTAAAAAAGATTGCCGAACAGCAAGGCAAATTGCTTTGCCCTTATCAGAACAGAAGATGGAACAGCGATTATAAAACAGTAAAAAGAATACTTGACAGTGGTTGTTTAGGCGATATTGTTGAAGCAGAGATCAGGTACGATAGGTACACTCCTGCTTTTAGTTATAAAAAGCATAAAGAGACTGGAGATGTGGGTACTGGAATCGTATATGATCTCGGTTCGCATTTGATTGATCAGGCATTGCAGTTATTCGGCAAACCCTATTCGTTATTTGCAGATATTGCCGTTACAAGAGAAGGATCACTGACGGATGATTATGTTGAATTATTATTATTTTATAAAGATCTGCGCGTACGGTTAAAAAGCGGATTCTTTATTCGGGAGCCATTGCCCGGTTACATTATTTATGGCAAGAAAGGCGCATTTTTAAAGAACAGGGCTGATGTGCAGGAAGATGATCTGCTGAAAGGTATAAAACCAACCGTTGCCAATTGGGGAGTTGAACCTGAAAGTGAAGAAGGATTATTACATACAGAGATCGATGGAAAAATAATACGCGAAAAAGTGCCAACCGAAATAGGAGATTATATGGGCTATTTTGAAGCCTTATATCAATCCATCGCCAATGGAAAATCTTTGGCCGTAAAAGCTGAGGAAAGTATTGCAGTTGTAAATATTATAGAGAAAGCTTTTGAAAGTCACCTCTTAAAGAAAGTGATTGAACTCTGATCAATAAAAAAGCCATTCAAAATTTGAATGGCTTTTTTAGTAAATTATTTTTATGCAAACTTCTTTGCGTCTTCTAAAAACTTAGCCAGACCAATATCTGTTAACGGATGTTTTAAAAGGCCTAAAATAGAATCCAGAGGACAAGTACATACATCTGCCCCTGCTTCAGCACATTTTACTATATGCAAGGCATTGCGGATGGATGCTGCTAATATTTCTGTTTTAAATCCTTGTATCGCATAAATATTGGCGATCTGCGCAATCAGTTCAACTCCATCCCAGCCACTGTCATCAATTCTTCCGATAAATGGTGATACATATGTAGCACCTGCTTTTGCGGCGAGTATGGCTTGTCCTGCAGAAAAGATCAAGGTGCAATTAGTTTTGATGCCATTATCTGTAAACCATTTGATGGCTTTGATGCCCTCTTTGATCATCGGTACTTTCACAACAATATTCGGATGAATAGCTGCTAATATTTTACCTTCTGCAACAATACCATCAAAATCGGTTGAAATAACTTCTGCGCTGATATCACCATTCACCATTTCACAAATGGTCTTGTAATGTTGCATAACAGCCTCTGTTCCCTTGATGCCTTCCTTTGCCATTAATGACGGGTTCGTAGTAACACCATCTAAGATCCCCAGATCATTAGCTTCTTTGATCTGCGCCAAATTCGCCGTGTCGATAAAAAACTTCATTTCTTAAAATTTGATTGTACAATCAGCTGACTAATAACTCCCCTTCAGGGGATTGGGGGTAAAAAAAAACCGGCAGGCTACTCACATCGCACCGCTACAACCGCCTATCCTTGCTGTATTCCTACCCTGGGGAGGTTCAGCAGGAGCTGGTCGTGTAAGACCTGCCGGCTGCAAATGTAAGGGATGGAAGGAAATTATGAATGATAAATTTTAAATGATGAATTAATATTATAAATTAGGTGTATGAAAAGCGTTTCTTTTATTTTTTTATTTGGCTTACTCCCCTGCCTAATATTTGCACAATTTAAAATGAATGATACTACATTTTTAGTGAGAGAAGTGAAAGATAGTGTCGATTATGGCTATGATTATTATCACGCTATATATTTTGAAAGAAATAAAAATGCTCAGGAATACAAATGGATTGCTGATTTTGGATTTTCTAAATTTGATAGTAAAAAAGAATATCAAAGAAATATTAATTATTTAAAGAAGACTTTGAAAACAAAATTCAAAAAGGTGCAATTAAAAGATATTATAACAAGATGGTGTATGCTTTATTCATATAAAGATTCATTTTACATGTACTCACCATCTGAATATTGTTGGAATTATCAATTCCAAATAACGGATTCTGTTGTCGTAGATAAAGGGTGTGAAAGAATTCTTTCTGCTTTAGATACAATAATTAAAAAAAGTGATACTCATTATCAATTAAAATTAAAATCGACAAGGTATTCTTTACAGCATTGGGAAAAATTTATTCGAACAATTAATATTTATATTATCAACAAAAAAGAAGGGATTGCAGTTTTTGAAGATGATTATTCTGGTAAGAAAGAATATAATTTAATGATTAATGCAACAAACATTAATCATTTTCCATTAATTGTAAACTATTGTAAAACCGATAAACAATTTGATGAATTTGAATTCGATAAAATTGATTTTGAATCTTTGCTGAAAAAGTTCAGAACGCAAAAGTCCCGATAAATCGGGAGCGACGCAACAGCCGAAGCCATGAAATGCTAATACCAATTACAAGAACTTATCTTCCGAATTTGGAATTAATATTAGTAAAAGCAACAAGTTCATCATGCCTTCCGCTTAAAGAACGGTAGTACACAAAAATACAGTAACTGTTTTCAGTTTCCCAGGCATTACCATCAGTTAATGAGACATCTGGTTTTGCAGTATTATCATTCGCATCTTTAGTGAGATACGTGTAATAATAATATCCCTGTTTCAATAATAATGTTTTTTCGAAAACGCCCTTACTTTCGTTGTATTCCATTTTTGCATCGGGAGTAATATTGTTTCCTGTTAACGCACCGCTGATATAAACATCTTTCCCGTCAAATGATTGTTTTCGATCAGGTGCAAATCTAAAATGCACATTGGCATAATCTCCCTGCCACAAAGGATTTACAGATTCCGTTGTACTGATATCATACCATCCATTCAGGTCCTGCCTGAACAAATAACCTTGCCTCACAAGTACCGGATCCGGCCGTAGATACACTTCAAATGGTTTAGCATTCAAATCGATACTTTGAATGCGATCACTTTGAAAGCGAAAGCTGCGGAGATCTGTCCAGCGATACTCTTTTCCTCCCGGAAACAATGCATCTTCTTCTCCATTATATTCCAGAATATTATTGCGATTGAAAATAGGTTGAATGTTAGTGACAGCATTATCCCAACGATAATTTTGTAAAATAGTGATATTGACTTGCTGTTGCGGATTATACAAACTCAATGAGCCTGCATCAACACTCAGCTGAATTTTTTGGTGCGAATGATACAATTGATTATTGAAAGTTTGAAGTACTTGTGCTGCCAGTTGCACTTTACTATTCAGCACATAAAATCTTTTAGTGAATGCAACTTTTGAAGTATCTGCATCCAGGTAGACCCGCAACAAATAATTACCGCTTTGGGTGGGCATATAATTTCTGTCAGGCAGCAATGTTTGATAATGCACATATTTTGTGATGGCGATGGAAGACATTCTGTATTCGGTCAACCTTTCATTTTGATAACCATGTATATAATCGAAAGGGCTTAGATCTGAAGGTGACCAGTCTGCATTGCATAATTCGAACGTGTAATAATAGTTTTTGGCGTAACCATCCAAATCATCAAAATGCAGTTCAAGCAAATCGGAAGAATTTAAATTAATCACGGGCAAACTTTGCTGATTATTTTGCTGATACAATTGAACGGTCTTGATATTAGGCATATAAACAACATCAGGCAATCGTTGTGCAGTCGAAGCAAAACAAATCAACAGTAAAAAGAAGAATATTCCTTTCATAGTACAAGTATAGGAAGAAATAGAACATAGTCCATGGTCGATAGCCCATGGATCATGGACTATCGACCATAAACCAATTGGTTTTGTTCCATTGAACACTTGCTTGTAGATTTGATGATCTTAAAATGATCAGCACTTGAATTTTGCTTTTGATATTGCCAAACGCATCGCTTTTAACAAACAGAGATCTTTTTCAAGGTTCATCATCCGTTTGTCAACTGCCGCTACCGCATTGAGCGTAATGGCAATGATCATCACCCTATCTTTTGTGAACGGGTTTCAACAAACCATCTCTCAAAAAGTTTTCAGTTTCTGGGGACATATCCGTGTACAACATTTTGAAGCAGGTAAAGCATTAGTGGCCGAAGAATCGCCCATCACAAAAAATGATTCGGTACAACAGATCATACAGCAGCAAAAAGGGGTACAGCGGGTTGCCATATTTGCAACTAAGAGTGCCGTACTGGAAAAAAAGAAAGAAATCGAAGGTGTTTTATTCAAAGGTATCGATGGGCATTACGACAGTACTCAATTGCATCAATTCATCAAGCAGGGAAGATGGCTTCGTTTTGATGACAGTTTATACAGTAAAGAAATTTTGATCTCTGTTCCTATTGCCAATGAATTGCAATTAAAAGTAAATGACACCCTGAATATCTATTTTATTTCATCCAACGGTAATAACAGCCGGAGAAAATTATTAGTGGCAGGTCTATTTAAAACAGGCATTGAAGAATACGATAAGTTATTTGCCATTGGTGATATACGATTAATTCAACGCATCAATGATTGGCAGCCCGACCAGATCGGTGGTTATGAAGTTTTTGTGAATGATTACAAACAAATGGACAGTATTAATTATCAGCTTGCCGATAAACTTCCGAATGTTTGGGCAGGAAAAACCATACAGGAAGTGTATCCCAATATTTTTGACTGGCTCAATATTCAGGATGTAAACAGGAATGTGATCTTTGCAGTGATGGCCATTGTTGCCATTATTAATCTCATTACTTGTTTATTGATCCTGGTTTTGGAAAGAACAAGAATGATTGGCATTTTTAAAGCAGTTGGTGCAACAGACGGAACCATTCAAAAAATATTTTTATACCACGCATCACTCATTGCATTGGTAGGCATCGGTATTGGATTTGTTGCCGGCATTGGCATTTGTCTATTGCAGCAATATTTTGGTTTCATCAAATTAGACGAAGCCAATTATTATGTGGCCGTTGCTCCCATCCAGATCATCTGGTGGCAGGTCATCTTAATTTGTGTGGTAACTGCTGTGGTTTGTTTTATTTCATTAATTATCCCAACATTGCTGGTACGAAAAATAAAACCGGTAAAAGCGATAGAGTTCAGATGATCTATTTAGTAAAAAATACCGCAAGTCACTAAGTTGCAGTAGCCTTTGTAATTCTTTGTGATCCAATTCTTACAATCAAATAAATCCATCTAATCCTTCCAAATCCCCGTTCAGACCAAATGCGATAAAATAATTCCCGCAGCAACCGCAGCATTCAAAGATTCTGCCCCGCCCTTTTTAGGGATCGTAATTGGGTCTGTGATAAATCGCATTATCTCTTTTCGAATCCCTTTTCCTTCATTGCCAAACAATAATAACCCTTCTTTTGGTTTTTGGAATTCATGGATATTCTTGCCATTTAATACAGCACCAAATACCGGAACATCAACAGTTGTAAGAAATTCGTTCAGATCAGTATAATAAACTTTTGTCCGCACAAAACTTCCCATCGTACTTTGGATCACTTTGGGATTGTATAGTTCAACCGTATCCTCACTGCAAATAATATTTTCAATACCAAACCAATCCGCAATGCGGATAATGGTTCCCATATTGCCGGGATCCTGAATACCATCCAACACAATACTCAATTTATTTTTGAGAATAGGCTTCTCAAAATTATTTTTTTGCGCAGCAACTACCAGTACCTGATGGGGTGTTTGCAGACTGCTGATCCTGCTGAGGTCAATCTCATCAATTTCAACGATACTGTTATCATTGGTAGGATTTGCAGCTATCCATTCTGGCAATGCATAGATCTTTTTAATGCTGAAATCGCTTTGCAATAATTCTTCGGCGATCTTCGGTCCTTCAGCAATAAAAAGTCCTTCTAATTGTCTTTGTTTTTTCTGGCACAAAGATTGAATATATTTGACCTCGCTACGACTCAGCATTCTCTATGTATTTGATGAAAAAAGAAAAAATATTTTTTACCATAACAGCCTGGGTTGTTGTATTGTTATTCGCATCCTGCGCTACAGTAAGGAATTATCAGCCCAATAAACCTTTTGTTTTTGACAATAAAGTTATATTAAACGGAAACATTCCCAAAGATGAGAAAAAACGCTTAACAATTGACCTGATGAATTATTGGGACGATAGTCTGAAAGCGCCTAAACTGCAGAAATTATTTTTATGGAGTACCATTAAAAACCCTCCTGCATTTGATTCTACGAATATCGGCAGAACAAAAAGGTATATGAATTCTTATTTAAACTCAAATGGTTATTATTATACTGTTTTTAAAGATTCTATTCCCAAATATGATACGGTAAAAAATCAGATTCGGGTAACTATTTATATGATCATTCATGCAGGGAAAAATATAAGCATCGATTCTGCCGTATATGCACTGACTGATTCTAATATGCAACAATTGGCATTAGAACATTTTAATAAAACACTCCTTAAAAAAGGTACTCCTTTCAACAAAGAAGTTATTAATAGCGAAAAAGACAGGGTAACGGATATCTTCCGAAATAATGGTTATTATAAATTCAATAAGGATGATATTTTCGCTGAAGCAGATACAACAGATAATAAACTACTCACATTGACATTAGATCCCTTCGAACAGGCAAAATTGCTGGGAGAAGCAGCTAAGAGTAGAAAAGAGAATCCAAAATGGGATATCATGATCAAACAGAAACCCGTGACTGATTCTTCAAAACTGGAGAAATATTATACCCGCAGGATCTTCTTCTATCCGGAAACAAAACCTACTGATTTTCCCGATAGTTTGATCATTCAAAATGATCTGAAACTGCAATCAAGAAATAATATGACCATGTTCTATTCGGATGGCAAATTTAAAATGAAGCCATTACGTGAACACACTTATTTAAAAACAGGAAATTTATATAACGAATCGCTGTACTATAAAACAATCAATACATTTAGTAAGATGGGTGCTTGGCAACAGGTAGATTCCAGAATCATAGTCAGTGCGAAAGATTCTTTAGACTTTCATTTCTTTTTGATTCCGGCGCCAAAACAAAACTATTCAATAGACCTTGAAGTAAGCAGAAACACGGGTGATATCACTTCAGGTGACCTCCTAGGTGTTTCCACCAGTTTTAGTTATCGCAACAGAAACGTTTGGAAACGCGCGATACAATCGGTAACTACTTTCCGTGTGGGTGTCGAATTCAGTCCACGTCTTACAGTTGATTCGCTGATACAAACCAGACAATTCAGTTTGAGTCAAACCTATACTTTTCCAAAACTCATTGTACCGTTCCCTAAATGGCGTTATCTGAACACTTTGGAAAATAAACGCACAATAGTTAACGGTGCAGCAGCTTATACTGACAGAAAAGGTTATTATGTTTTGAAATCATTTAATACGAACTGGGGTTACGAATGGGGAAAAAGAAATCTCACCTGGCTTTTTAAACCACTGAATATTGAGCTGTATAAAGTAGATACATTAGCAGGATTGATCAAACTATTTGCTGAAAACCCTTTTTTAAGAAACTCTTTCCGCAATGGTAATGTTGTAGGTAGTAGTTTGTCGGTTATTAAAACAATTAATAGTATCCGACATCCCGATGCAAGCCATTTTATACGCTTAGGATTGGAAGGATCAGGGAACTTTCTTTCTTTGATCAAGAGTTTAAATGACCAGATCTTCCAATATGTTAAAACAGAAGCTGAATACCGTTATATCTATAAATTCAGAAAAACTCAAATAGCCACAAGATTCTTTGCCGGCGCTGCCTTTGCTAAATCAGGGCAGGTAATGCCTGCTTTTAAACAATACTTTGAAGGTGGACCAAACAGTATGCGTGCCTGGGGATTGCGACAATTAGGATTGGGCTCCTCGCTTCTAAGCGACACTTCTACGTCAGGTTATTCAGACCGTTTTGGTGATCTCTCTTTAGAAGGAAATGTGGAATATCGTTTTACCCTTTGGAATTTTGGTTCTGTAAAAATTGCCAGTGCACTATATGCAGATGTGGGAAATGTCTGGGCACTAAAAAAAGACCCACTCAATCCAAATGCAGAAATCAATTTAGCCCGTTTTGGAAAAGACCTTGCCATTGGTGTAGGTTCGGGCTTGCGTTTGGATGCAACTTATTTTTTATTACGCTTAGATTTTGCGTATAAGGTAAAAGATCCTGCTCGACAAACAAATAACGGATGGATGGATTTTTCAAATATTCAATTCAAGGAAAAAAGAATTAACGGAGTTGAAATAAGTGACCTTGTATTCCAATTTGGTATTGGCTTACCTTTTTAAATTTTACACCCTTACAAATTTTCATTTTGTTGCAATTGTTTTATTTCTTCTTCGAATGATGTAATACTGAGGGCATCTTTTAATTCGAACGCTCCTATTCTGCTTCGGCATAAACTGCTTAAATGGGCGCCCACTTGCAATGCTGCGCCAAAATCGTTTGCAAGACTTCGAATATACGTGCCGGTAGTACAAACCACTTTAAAATGAACCAATGGTAATTCTACTTTTGTAATAAGAAATTCTTTGATGGTAACAGGCCTGGCATCTACTTTTACTTCTATGCCTTGCCTTGCTGATTCGTATAAGCGCTTACCATCCTTCTTAATAGCTGAATGCTGAGGGGGCATTTGCAAGATATCACCAATAAAGTTTTTTGTTGCATCGAAGATCTGCTGTTCTGTTATATTTTCAAGCGAAATAAAATTCTGAGGTTCGCTTTCCAGATCAAATGTTGCTGTAGTAGAACCTAAGGTAAATGTACCTGTATATTCTTTTTCCATGCCCATATACTCATTGATCTTCTTTGTGAATTTACCTGTGCAAACAATGAGTAAACCTGTAGCCAGAGGATCTAATGTTCCTGCATGACCTACTTTTTTAATTTTAATAAGATTGCGTACTTTTCTAACAAGGTCAAAAGATGTCCAGCGTAAGGGTTTATCAAACAGTAAAACTTTGCCTTCTGAAAAAGTGTTGCTAGATTCTTGCATTTCGCAAATGTAACTGTAAAGAAATAATTGCGACCCTAAAATAAATTATCTGCTCTGCTTTAATTCATGCCACAAAGAATTCAATTCGTCATTGAACGGTTCATTCAATTGCATATATTTTTTCGAAAATAAGTCAGCATTTTTCATTCTTTCATTTGTCAAAGGGTGAGTACTCAAAAAAGAAATACCCTGGGGAATCTCTTTGTGTAATTTTTGTAGGTCTTCCATTAAGAATTTCATCCCTACCGGATTCACTTTGTTTCTTACCATTAATTTCATTCCTTCATTATCGGCTTCTGTTTCCAATTCACGGGAATAACTTAATACCCGCAGCATGTTTACATTGTCGATCAACCCCCTCGACATTCCGCTGATATCTTTTGTAAATAAAGAAACAATGAATGATGATGTGAGCCTGGTTAAGATCGATTTTAAACTATGCCGTTTATTTACATGCGACGCTTCATGAGAAAGTAATGCAACCAACTCTTCGGGGTTTTCCATTTGCTTTATGATACCTGTGTACACCACCAAATGCCCACCCGGTAGTGCAAAAGCATTCACAACGGTATCTTTTACTACAGTAACACGAATAGGATATTGATCACTTAACCTAAGGTCGTCTGTAAATTTTTGAAGGATAAAAGTTGCTGAACTGTCAACTTCTTCATTGGCTGTAAATGACGAATAAAATTCATTTCCCAAACTGATCTCCTGTTTTACAGAAATAAGTTTTAAAGCAATCGGCGGAACAACTTTATCCAGGAATAAATAAACGACAGCGATCAATGCAACCACAATTAGAAAAAGTGTATACCATTTCTGGCGCATCAATATATCATACCAACCTTTTTGTGATCTTTTGATTCCTGAAATGATTTGTTGGTAATGTTCATTATTTGTAGGAACAATAACATATTCCGTTGACCCCTCATTCAAATAAATAAAGGCATTCTCTTTTAAAACAACATAGTGACATTTTGTTAATAAAATACATACTCCGTTATCTGCGTTATAAGATGCATCATACAGTTGAATGGACTTGTCATCAACCTCCATCTTCACTTGATAAGGAGTTGCAAATTTTCCGTTGAAATATTGAACAGTTGTCTCGATCATAATTAAATTACAAATCCAAAATCAAGAATATCAGCCATGTCATCGCCAGTAGCATTACTGTAATCAATTTGTGATTGTTGCAAAGCATCAAACTCAAAACCACCATACATCATAATATTCTCAGCTCCAAATCGCAAAGTGCGCACTACTGTCCAAGGGAATCCCAATCCGAGTGTAAAAATGACGATCAACAAATTACCTACCAATAAGGAGAAGAATCCGCCACCGGTGGCTTTTGATTTAAAGAAAACACGTTTATCTTCTCTATTGAGTTCAAGGTTGTTAATATAATATTCAAACAATTCTTTCTGCCACCAGAAAATGTAAACTCCTAAAGTAATAATGGTTAAAAAATAGCCTTTCAGGTTTAAAATAAAAAAATCACTTCCTTTTCCTCTGTAAACAAAATTTGCATCACCCATTCTGATATTTTCGACCACATATTTTCTTAAGTTCATACTAAACCAAGCACCGTAGAAGCCTAAAGTGATGATAGTGAAGAAAACCCCCTTCAAAAAAAGTTTCATCAATTCTGTTCTGTCGCCCACATAACCAAAGCGTATCCCTTTCCAAACTGTTTTTGCCATTCTGTATTTATATGAACCATGTATGGCCAGTGGGATGATCAGGAACAAAAAAAGATAAAGGAAAAGTATCGCCCAGACCGGCATTTGCAAATACACCAGAAAAAGGAAAATGGCATAGGCCGCTATGAAAAACAAAATGGCTTTAATAAATCCTTTGAACATTTCTTTTCCTGTACCTGTAAAAGCAAAAGGATGTTCTTCGAAGGTTGTATTGCTATAGATATATTGCAACTTTCTGGCTTTTGCCCAGGGATAAAACAATCCCAGTGTAACAACATTTAAAATGAAGTTTATGATCTGGATCTTAAAAAGTTCCATCCCATTTCCAAGGAAAGACAATTGAAAGTTTTTCTCTTCCATGACATTTAGGTTTTGACAGATGATGAATTATTTGAAGATAATATTACATCAAATAAAAAACCCGCCAAAAAAAATATCGGCGAGTTTTTAAATTATTTGAATGATCTAATATGCTCTTGCAAATAAAACTCTTTGTACAGAAGGTTTCCCTGTTAAGATACATTTACCATCTTCCTGTTCATTATTGACTGGGATACAACGTATAGTAGCTTTGGTCAATTCTTTTATTTTTTCTTCCGTTTCATCTGTACCATCCCAATGCGCTGAAATGAATCCTGTTTTTTCATCCAGTAATTTTACAAATTCATCCCAGCTATCTGTCTTAGTGATATGATCATCACGATATGCTTTTGCCTTGTTATAAATATTGGATTGAATATCGTCTAACAGATTTTTAATGTAAGAAGCAATACCATCAAGGCTAACACTCTTCTTTTCTTTGGTATCTCTACGGGCAACTTCAATTACATTATTTTCCAGATCTCTTGCACCAATGGCCAAACGAACAGGGATTCCCTGCAATTCGTATTGTGCAAATTTCCAGCCGGGGCGATTATTGTCCGAATCATCATACTTTACCGAAACCCCCGATGCTTTTAGTTGTGCAACAATATCTTTCACTTTCGCATCGATCAATGCTTTTTGTTCTTCTCCTTTAAATATGGGAACAATAACAACTTGTATCGGTGCGATTTTAGGTGGCAGTATCAATCCGTCATCATCACTATGTGCCATTACCAATGCCCCAATCAATCTCGTACTTACACCCCAACTCGTGGCCCACACATATTCTAACTTATTTTCTTTATCACTGAATTTTACATCAAAAGCTTTTGCAAAATTTTGCCCCAGAAAGTGTGAAGTGCCGGCCTGTAATGCCTTACCGTCCTGCATCAATGCCTCGATACAATAAGTATCTTCAGCACCAGCAAAACGTTCTGCAGCCGTTTTAACACCTTTTATCACCGGTAATGCCATCCAGTTTTCTGCAAAATCGGCATATACTTCCAGCATTAATTTAGCTTCAGCAACAGCTTCATCCTTGGTAGCATGTGCAGTGTGTCCTTCCTGCCACAAAAATTCTGCGGTACGCAAAAATAAGCGGGTACGCATCTCCCATCTTACAACATTGGCCCATTGATTGATCAATAAGGGTAGGTCGCGATAAGATTGTATCCATCCTTTATAGGTATTCCAAATGATAGCTTCACTGGTTGGACGAACAACTAATTCCTCTTCTAATTTTGCTTCAGGATCTACCATTAGTTTTCCCTTATGATCGGGATCGGCCTTTAAACGATAGTGTGTTACTACAGCACATTCTTTAGCAAAACCTTCGGCGTTTTTTTCTTCTGCTTCAAATAAACTTTTCGGTACAAACAAAGGAAAATAAGCATTTACATGGCCAGTGTCTTTAAACATTCTGTCCAATACATCTCTCATGTTTTCCCATAAAGCAAAACCATAGGGTTTAATAACCATACAACCCCTTACAGCACTGTAATCGGCCAAATTTGCTTTAATCACGATGTCGTTGTACCACTGGGAATAATCCTGTTCCCTCGATGTAATTTCCTTACTCATATTTTTTTTCTGACTTCTTTAACAAATTATCTTTTTTTCAACAGTTTGGCAAAGTCTTTGATATATTCATTATAGCTTTGCCAGTGTCGCAAATGTAGGTAACTTCACATTAAGTAACCGTCAAACCTGTAACTATGAAACAAACTATTTTCTCCATGATTGTTGCAGCCGGTTTATTATCCGGATGTGCAGGCGTTTACAAATCAGTTCAAACACCGGATGATTTGTATTATTCTCCTGTTAAAGAAGTGGTTGCAAAAGAAAAAAAGACTAGCGACGAGGTTTCCAATAAACAACAACTAGAGTATCAGGAATATGTGAGCAGCAGTGAAGATCGTTACCTGCGAATGAAGGTTCAGAATAATTCATATTGGAATTCATTGGATGATTACAGTTATTGGAACGACAGCCGTTACGGTTATTACAATAGTTACTATAATCCATACTTATTTGGCGCTTACGGTTCATCTTATTCCGGTTTTGGATTTGGGTATGGTTTGGGCTTTGGATACAGCTATGGATATGGTTATGACCCTTACTATTTTGGATGGAATCAATTCTATAATCCCTACTTGAATTTTTATGGAGGCGGATGGTATAATCCGAGCTATATAGTTGGCGGCTACAAAAATGCAGATGTTGCCAAAAGAAGCACAGCAGGGTCTAATATTTATGCCTTCCAAAACAAAACCTATAGCAATATTAACAGCAGTTCTGGAAATTATTTTACACCCGGAACAGCTGCTCATACAAGCACAAACAGTTTCGGAACATTGGTAAGAACAGTATTTAGCAACCCTTCTTCAAGTTATAGCAGCAATAACAGTAATAATAATACATGGAGCAATCCTGTTCGCGTTCAAACCAGCAGTACCCCTACCAGTAGTTCTGCAGGAGGAAGTAGCGGTGGCTACAGTAGTAGCGGCAGCAGTACTTCTTCAGGTCGTGGTCCGAGAAATTAAAACCATTTACTGCAACAATTTTAATCTCGCAAATCTCAATCCATGAAAAAAAATTTATTCTTCATCAGTATATTATTATGCCTGAACGCTCTTGCACAAACACCTGATGATGCTCTAAGAACTGCATGGTATACTCAAAACGGAACTGCCAGAATTTTGGCAACAGGTGGCGTTAACGCTTCTTTGGGGGGTGATATCAGTTCAGCCAATATTAATCCTGCCGGATTGGGGTTTTTCAAAACCAAAGAATTTGTTTTATCTCCTGGATTCGCTTTCAACAATAATAAACTCAATTACCGCGGATCTGATACAACAACAAAAAAAACAAACTTCCTATATGGCCCTGTTGGTTTTATTTTTGGCAGTGGCAATACAAATAAATATAGCAAATGGACAAGCAGTGCTTTTTCAATTTCTGTTAATCAGTTAGCTAATTATAATAACCATATTCAATACAGCGGTTTTAATAATTACAGTTCTTTCA
>CAIKTE010000101.1 GCA_903830285.1 uncultured Chitinophagaceae bacterium
CACTCCTTTTGATTCCAGTGGGATAATATTTTTTTCAAACCAGGGTATCTCATGTACACAGGGTGCACACCAACTTGCCCAGAAATTGATGACCAATGGAGTTGTGCTTGTATCGATCAGCTTTAATACATCAGCTATCTTCACTTTTTTGATCTGCTGACTGAAAACAATATTTGTCATCAGCATAAAAACAAATAGCCCTAGTAATTTTTTCATTCAGTTGAATTAATGGTTGATACTTCATCATCAGCAAATCCCCATTCGGTCATCAATGCATTCATCCTTTCATTTGGCAATGAAGCCTGCTGATAATGCCCTGCCAGTTTCTTTTGACGATGGGCTTCATAAATACTTACAGCACATGCCACAGAAATATTCAGGCTTTGAATGATCCCCATTTGAGGAATGATAAAATTACCATCTGCCAAAGCTCTTACTTCATCACTTACACCAGAATGTTCATTGCCAAATACCAATGCAACACTTTCAGTGAAATCGATCTCGTATAAACTAACAGCATCGGTAGATAGATGTGTGGTCAGAATTTTATTATAATGCCTGCGCAGTTCTTCAAAACAACTTGCCGCGTCTTCAAACTGATGAAGCGTTAACCATTTTGCTGCACTGCTACTGCTTCTGGGCCCGAACTTTTTATGTCGAGGTATCTTAGTATTCAACACATAGATATCCTGAATGCCCACAGCATCGCATGTACGCATTACTGCAGAGATATTGTGCGGATCCTGTACATTCTCCATCACCACTGTTAAGTTGGATTGGCGTTGCCTTAATACTTTCAATAATTTTTCTGTTCTTTCTGCTGTCATAACTAATAATAAAGATTAAAAGTAAAACAGTTCATTTGATTACTGCAGCCTATTTTATATGAGTAATCCACCCAGTTTTAAACCCATTATTTAATAAACCAGTCAACTAATCAACTATCCAACCATTCACATTTCTATAACAGCAGTTTTAAATTCTGGCACTGCATTTGGAATTGTATGGTTATAAAACTTTGATTTATGAAAAAGCTAATTCTACTTATCGTATTTGTTGCAAGTACTTCAGTAATGAATTACAGCAAAGCACAGTTTGGTTTGAATGTAAATGTTAGATTAGGTTTACCTGCATGGATCCCCGGCGGATATGCTGAATCTGAGTATTATTATATGCCTGAAATAGATGCTTATTATAATGTTCGCCAACAACAGTTCATTTATTTAAACAATGGCTCATGGGCATTTTCTTCCAGATTACCCGGCATGTATGCCGGATTTGATTTGTACAATAGCCGAAAAATACCCGTGTATGGTGAAAGACCTTACATGAATGGGGATATGTACAGAGAAAGGTATGCACAATACAGAAGGACCAACTATAATAATTATGGATATCATCAACCTGCTATAGCATACAATAATTATTCAAGATCTAATGAAAGATCGGGCTATGAAAGACATGATAATTACAGAAATGATAATAGAATGGAAGAAAGAAGAGACAATAACCGATATGAACAACCAAGAGATGATAGAAGATCTGAAGTTCATAGTAGTGGCAGAGAAAATAATGGTAATAACAGTAGAGAAAACAAAAGTAATAATAGCAGAGAAAGACATTAATCTTTCATCATAATCCCCCCATAAAAAACCTCATTCAGTGAATGAGGTTTTTATTTTTGTTTGCATTTCTTCAGTTACTCAATCTTCTTCATCATAAGATTTATGAATATGCTTTTCAGTACGAACTTCTTTTTCTGCGGTTTCATTGATCAGCTGTGCGATAACAGCTGTCCATCCTGTTTGATGGCTGGCACCCAATCCCCTGCCGGTATCTCCATGAAAATATTCGTAAAATAATACAAGGTCTTTATTTTCGGGCAATTGGTAGAACCAGTTCTGGTCGCCGTTTGATTTACGGCTATTCGCTTCATCCAGTTCAAATAAACTGATCACACGTTTAGTGAGTTCATTGGCCACATCTTTTAATCCTATTAGTTTCCCCGAACCGGTAGGATATTCTATCGTTAAGGAATCATCATAAAATTCACCAAACTTCTTAATGCTCTGAATGATGAGATAATTAATGGGCATCCAAACAGGTCCGCGCCAATTACTATTACCCCCAAAGAAATCTGAAGTGGAATCACCCGGATCATACTGAATAGAATAATCATTTCCTTCAATATTCACAGAGTACGGATTTTCTTCATGATGTTTTGATAATGCCCGAATACCACCGGGAGATAAAAATTCTGTTTCATTCAATAGCCTTTGAAGTAAAGCGATCAAACGTTCTTTAGGAATTAATGAGATGAGCATTTTATCTTCATCGGCTTTGTCTTCATTAGGCCAGAATTTATTATTCTTTAACCGATATATTTCAAACCAGGAAATACGCTTAGTAAAATCCTGCAGCTTCAAAAAGACTTTTTTATCAATGATGGAAACGGCAAATAAAGAGGTCAATCCTACGATGGATTGAATACGCAGTTGAATGGGCTTATTACCGGTAGTTCCTAAAGTATCATAAAAGAATTTATCCTCTTCATTCCACAAACCCAATTGATTCAAAGCCTCTGCGATCAATACAAAATGTTCGAAGAATTTGGTGGCAGTATCTTCATAGGCTTCATCATGCATTGCGATCTCGATCGCAATATCCATTAAATTCAATGCATACATACCCATCCAACTGGTACCATCAGCCTGTTCCAGTTGTGCTTCACTATGCAATTGAATACTCCTGTTGAATACGCCGATATTATCCAATCCAAGGAAACCACCTTCAAAGATGTTATTACCATTGGGGTCTTTCCGATTGATCCACCAGGTAAAATTGATGATGAGTTTATGAAATACTTTTTTTAAGAAAGTAATATCACCTTTACCTGTATTATTTTTTTCGATATGATAGACCTGCAATGCTGCCCATGCCTGAACTGGCGGATTCACATCACTGAAATTCCATTCGTATGCGGGCAACTGCCCATCCGGTTTCATATACCATTCCCGCATGATGAGCGTAAGCTGATGTTTTGCAAAAGTAGGATCGATAGTTGCCATGGGTATGCAATGGAAAGCCAGATCCCATGCGGCATACCAGGGATATTCCCATTTATCGGGCATTAAAACAATATCCTGATTCTTTAAATGTTCCCAATCATGATTACGTCCTTTCTTACGTTGGTCGCTTTGATGTGCGATACCATCTGATCCACTGATCCATCTTTCAATATCATAATAATAATATTGCTTGCTCCATAACAAACTTGCCAATGCCTGACGCTGGATATTACGCATGTCAGCTGAAATATTCTTGGGAAGAATGGCATCATAAAATTCATCGGCTTCTTCTTTTCGTTGTTTGAAGATATTATTGAAGCCCTGTGAAAAAGGTGAATCCATCAATACATCACTTAATCGCAGATAAATAGATTTTGATTCTCCTCCTTTAATCTTCAATTCATAAACAGGTGCGAATTTTGTTCCGCTTTTTTTTGCACGCAATGCATCCACATTTTTCTCTTCGATCACTGCATCATGAAATGCATCTTTCACAAATGGTGTTGCATTAGGGGTCTTGAATAATTTTTCA
>CAIKTE010000102.1 GCA_903830285.1 uncultured Chitinophagaceae bacterium
AGCTCACTTAACTAACAAACCTTTATTAAAACAATGGAAAAAGAAAAATTACTGTAAAGCTAAATCGCTACTATTGTGATACGCTGTAAAGTAATATTAGTATCATCCTTCCCCTGTGTAAAGTTTTTTCAGTATAAGACAGGCTTTGTCAATTTGGCGCTTAAGCCTAGTATAAGCCTTATATAAGCCTAATAAAAGCCTAGTATAATTCTTATATATCTCAGGGTGTTTTGTGCCTTGAGAGAGATTTTTTTGTCAATTTGTCTTGTTAGCGGGGCATCTTTCCGGGGGGATTTGCAGCGAGTAATTATTTATTTTTCCAGAGTAAGACAATCAGATCCAACTCATTATTTATATAAGAGAACAGGAAAACAGATTACATTAATAGTATTTAGCCCACTTATATTGGAGAACTGCACGCTATTCCCATTTCCAGCCCGCGTAATTCTGCGAGGCCTCTTAATCGTCCAATGCCCGAATATCCCGGATTTGTTTTCTTATTCAGATCATCGAGCATTTGATGACCATGATCGGGCCTCATTGGAATATTGGTTTTTCTTTTATTCATTACAGCAATCACTTGTTTCACCACTTCATACATATTTACATCACCTTCCAAATGATTGTCTTCATAAAAATCACCCAATTCATTTCTTTTGGTACTTCGTAAATGCAGGAAATTAATTCTGTCACCAAACTGTTTCAGCATTGCGGGCAGATCGTTATCAGGCCTTACACCAAATGAACCCGTACAAAAACAAAGGCCATTCGAATCATTGGGAACTGCATCAAACAATTTTTCAATATCTGCAGCAGTACTTACTACTCTTGGTAAACCTAAGATCGGATAAGGAGGATCATCAGGATGTATCACCAGTTTAATTCCAACAGAATCTGCAACAGGACAAATGGCTTTTAAGAAATAAATTAAATGAGAACGAAGTTTGTTCGCATCAATACCCGCGTAAGTATCGAGTGCCTGCTGAAACTGATCGAGTGTGAAACTTTCTTCACTGCCCGGTAATCCTGCAATGATATTTCTTTGCAATTGATTTTTTTCAGCATCAGTCATACTATCAAAACGATGTTTTGCTCTTTGCAACTCATCACCTGAATATTCATTTGCTGCATCTTTTCTTTTCAGCATAAACAATTCAAAAGCAATGAAAGCGGCTTTTTCAAAACGCAGGGCTTTTGAACCATCTGCAACAGTATATGCAAGATCAGTTCTTGTCCAGTCCAATACCGGCATAAAATTATACGTAATGATCTTCACCTTGCATGCAGCCAGATTCAACAAAGACTGTTTATAATTTTCTATGAATTGTAAATAATTCCCGGTTTGTGTTTTTATAGCTTCATGCACCGGAACGCTTTCCACTACATTCCATTCAAGGCCTGCATCTTTAATGATCTTTTTTCTATTCTGTATTTCTTCTATCGTCCACACTTCTCCATTCCGTATATGATGCAATGCAGTTACAACACCTGAACAACCTGCTTGTAATATATCACTGAGACTAACAGGGTCATTTGGCCCATACCAGCGCATCGTTTGTTGCATTTTAAATCTTTCCATTTACATAAATCTTAAAAGCGCTTTAATAAATATGAATACAATTGTTATGCTGCATTTGCCTTTCCTGCTTAGAGTTTGAATTGCCCCTTCTCCGCTTTTTTGATCTTTTCCAATAATTCAGTCAGTTCTTTTACTTTCTCGGGATATTGATCGTATAAATTGTGGTCTTCATGGATGTCGTTCTCTAAATTGTATAATTGTCCGATCGGTTCACCTGCTTTTGGTGTCACTTCTGAAGGAACTGTAAATCCACCCGAACCTAATTTTGTTATTAATTTCCAGCCACCTTTTCTGATATCGAATGTTCCTTTTGATGAAATGTTGACGATCGCGGGCTGGTCATCAATAGTGGTAGATTTTCCTGTAAGTATTTTAAATATTGAATAGCTATCCTCTGTTTCAAAAACAGCAGAATGATTTCCTGTAAGTTCAGCACAAGTGGCCATCAAGTTTGCTAAAGTGGTTGTTGCATTACTTACAGTACCTGCTTTGATCTTTCCCGGATAGCGAAAAATTAGCGGAACACGATGCCCGCCTTCAAATGCATCACCTTTCATTCCTCTGAATTCACCGGCTGCTTTGTGATCATACATCTTTACATAATTCTCACGCCAGTATGGGCCATTATCACTTGCAAAAACAACTATTGTATTTTTAGAAAGCCCCAGACTATCCAATGTTCTCAATACTTTACCTACAGCAGCATCTACTTCTAACACATAATCTCCGTATTCTCCAACCTTAGAAGTACCGGCATACCCTTTTGTTGCCACCCATGGTGTATGCGGGGCAGGCATTGCGAAATACAAAAAGAATGGGTTTGCCGTTTTTGATCGTTTAATAATATAATCATTCGCTTTTCTGGTAAAATAAGGAAGCACATCATAGAAATCGAAGGAAGGTGTCATCAATCCTTCTCTCCAGAAAGGACCTGTATAATCAGTTCCCGGTTTATTGCCTTTTGTATAACCTGTTGGTAATTCCGTTAGCTTGTCATTCTCCAGATAACAATATGGAGGCATGTCTAAGGAAGCAGGAAGAATAAAAGAATAATCAAACCCTTCTGTTCTCGGGCCATGTGTTGGTGCTTTTGTAAAATCGATCTGTGCCGGATCCATCTCATTCAAAATCCCGTAGAGATTATATTTATTATAAGCAGCACTTAATGAATCCTTATATGCATCTTTTAATACCCAATCCAAACCCAGATGCCATTTACCAACAACAGCTGTATTATAAGCGCTTGTTTTTAATAAGGAAGCAACTGTTGGCATTCCCTCGTCTATTAATGTTCTGCTATAGCCACGCAAAACACCAACCTGTAATCTACTGCGCCAAGGATATCTTCCGGTAAGTATGGAATAACGTGAAGGGGTACAAACTGAGGAAGTAGTATGTGCATCGGTAAAACGCATTCCTTCTTGTGCCAGCCGATCGATATTGGGTGTATTTATTTTGCTTTGCGGATTATTTACTGAAACGTCCCCATAGCCAAGGTCATCAGCAAGGATATAAACAATATTGGGCAAAGATCTTTTCTGTTGAGACAATAAAAGATTTGGAATAACAAGAAAAAACAGGCAGACAATTATCAATGAAATTTTGAAAGATCTTGTTCTTGAATTCTTTTGTAAACTCATGGTTAAGCAATTTGGAAGTACCCGATTTAGAAATAATTGTTAGGAATAAAAAATAATAATAAACACAGTTAACTAAGGTAGTTTTATTTAACTGAGTGATACAATTCCTGCGCTAAATATATTTACGAAATCGAAATAGTTCTTTATCCATGTTACAATTATCTTTATTAGGAATTTTGCCGTCTGTCAGCATATCCTGTAATATTGAATGAAACCAGCACTGATGAAAAAAGTCGTTTGTAGAATTATTCTATTATTTTTTTTATTTCACACAAGCTCTATTTTAAACGGGCAATCTGTTGACATTCAAAAATTAAATTCTCCGATATTATTCAAAGGAGATTCTGTAACTGCTTATCGTGATCCTTTAGCTTTATATGAAAAGGGGATCATTTACCTCTATTTTACTTTAACCGAAATTGAACCAGATGGCAAAATCTATATGTACACTGCTTTCAGCAAAAGCAAAGATCTGATCCATTGGTCGCCGGTTAAAAAAATAACAGCTAAGGATCAGTCTTTGAATTATTCAAGTCCAGGTAGTATCATTCGTTATCATAATGAATGGGTCATGTGTCTGCAAACCTATCCTCGCAGAAATTATACGGTTGAGCAAATGCCCAAATACGGTGATGAGAATTCAAGGTTATTTTTGATGCATAGTACTGACTTGGAAAAATGGTCGGCCCCTGAAATAGTGAAAGTAAAAGGCGATAGTGTGGATGATAAAAACATGGGCCGCATGATCGATCCATTCCTGTTGCAAGATCAGTATATAAAAAATAAATGGTGGATGTTCTACAAACAAAATGGTGCCAGCAGGTCTTATTCTTATGACCTGAAACATTGGAACTATAGCGGCCATGTCGCTGCAGGAGAAAATGTTTGTATCATTTTCAGGAAGGATGCATATATCATGTTTCATTCTCCACAAAACGGTATTGGTATAAAAACATCCAAAGACCTGATAGAATGGAAAGATGAAGATCAGGTTCTAACACTCGGACAAAAAGACTGGGATTGGGCTAAAGGAAGAATAACTGCCGGCTATGTTTTAGCTATTGAGAAAAATGAAAAGAATGGATTCCGTTATCTTTTATTTTTTCATGGCTCAGGCCCAAAGAAAGAAACAGAAGGCGATTTCGATAAAAATGCTTCTATTGGTTTGGCATGGAGCAAAGATCTGGAATCCTGGGAATGGCTAAAATAACAGCATACTAGATTAGCATCCCTATTAAAAACTGCTTTATCTTACTTGAGCTAAAAAATATAAGTACTCAGTTATTATACAAAATTGGTTTTACATGGCAACTCATCTTTTTGAATTGAAACGAGAAAGCAAAACCTTATTACTCCTTTTTTTGTTTCTCTTGCTTGCGAAAAACGGATCAGCACAACACAATAAATACTTCAAGGATTTTTCAGCAGAAAGTTCCCCGCAAACAATAGGAAAGAATATCTCTGAACATTTTTTACAAACACCGCATACATTTTTCGGAATTGTAATAAAGGGATCCAATCCAACATTCATTACTTATCCTGATGCCTGTGCCTGGTATGGTGCTTTTACTTTCGCTAAAGTTTCGAACGATATAGAACTGAAAAATAAATTATTGAAAAGAACAGAATTATTATTGAATGAAGAAGCAAAACTGGTGCCCAAACCCAATCATGTAGATAACAGTGTATTCGGTATCGTTCCCTTAGAAGCCTATTTACAAAGCGGCGATAACCGTTTTTTAGTTTTGGGCAGATCTATTGCGGACGAGCAATTCAAGAAATTATCGTCGACAGAATCAGCAGCGCTAAAGCCTGATGTAAAAGAATGGTACGAATCGGGATTAAGCTGGCAGACGCGTTTCTGGATCGACGATATGTTCATGATCACATCGCTTCAATCGCAGGCATATCTTGCTACCCATGATAAAAAATATATCGATCAAACTGCAAAAGAAATGGTTGCTTACTTGGATAAACTGCAAAACGAAAATGGTTTGTTTTATCATGCACCCGATGCCCCATTTTATTGGGGAAGAGGTAATGGATGGATGGCAGCAGGAATGGCAGAATTATTGTCTGTTCTTCCAAAAGATAACAGCAACAGAAAAAGGATCATGCAGGGTTATTTAAAAATGATGAAAAGCCTGTTGCAATATCAGGATGCCAACGGGATGTGGCATCAATTAATAGACGATGCCAATGCATGGCCCGAAACCTCTGCAACGGGCATGTTTAGCTTTGCATTTATTACAGGGGTAAAAAACGGCTGGCTGAAAGAAAAGGTTTATGGCCCTGCTGCACGCAAAGCCTGGTTAGCATTGATCCAATATATTGATGAGAAGAATGACCTGAAAGAAGTTTGCGAAGGCACCAATAAAATGAACAACCATCAATATTATTTGGACAGAAAGCGAAACACAGGCGACCTGCACGGACAAGCGCCTTTGCTCTGGTGTGCCACTGCTTTATTGAAATAATTATTTATTTGCCTTCTTAACGATCTTTAGTTCTGTTTCTTTATTGGTTGCAGGTAAATACAATTCTATAAATCCTGCATGATAGGATCTTGTTTTAATTTTTTTACCGTTACAAAAAGCTTCATAACGGTATGCCGGGTTTAAACAAACCAACATACATCTTTCATGTGTGGACGTTTCATCAAAACGAAGTGTTGCTTCGAATGAGGAAAAGTTTTCGCCGAATTGTTTTTTATCGATCCACACTTCAAAACCAGTTGTAACCGTTCCTTCTTTAAAATAAGATGCGAACCAGTTCAATACAGGAGATGATAATCCTGAGAACTGTGCCCATCCTGCACCGCGACCTGAACTGCTGATGAAATGTTCATAAGTGCTATAGGTAAGTGCTGTTTCGCGTTTCCATAATTCAAGTGCAGTATGTGCAATTTTATAAGCCTTCTCTCCTTCTCCCATATCTAACATGGCTTTCCACATGAACCATTGATGTGGCATCCATACTGTTCCATTCCAGTAACCATCCTGACGAAAATAAGATGCAGATTGATCTACCGCAGTAATACCAAAATCTGTCCACAAATGTTTTGCTGAGAACAGATTATTCATCATTTTATTTTGTTGTGCTTTGTTAGCGATGCCCGAGATCAAAGGAGATACACCATCTAATCCCATATTATAATTGCTGCTGTCTGCAGGATAGCGGAATATTTTTTGCGCATTCCCTTTTGCATCATGCATTACATAACTATAATAGCCTGTTGATTCATCCCAGGCATATTTTTGCAAGGCAGAATCCATTTGCGCAATTTGCAGGTCATATTGCTGCACATCATTTGTAAATCCAAGTTTGATGGCGGTCATCCGCATGATCTTCGCAGCACGAATACATTGTGCAGTTGTGATAACCGGTGTTATGCTGCGCCGATTAACCTGATTCTCATTCAGATATTTTTGAGGAGGATAATCATCCCATCCACCTGAATTATAAAAATAATCCCATGGCTTTAATAATCCGGATGGCATCTTCATGGTTGATGTTGCAGTGATGCCTGTCATGAATTGATAATACTGTTTTAGTCGTGGATACATGTATGCAAGCAGTTCTTTGGATTGTGTTCTGTTCCATAGATCATAAAATGCAGAGAACTGAACAGGTACCGGAGAACCATGATGAATGAATGCGGATTGATTGCCAACATTAGTTGTATAAGCATTGATGGCTTCAAAACTTTTTTGCTTGTCTATTTCCTGCAAACCCAATGCAATAAAGCCAACATCCCATGTGTACAAACTGTTCCACCATTTTCCCGGTGTAAAATGCCGGATATTCTCTCTTTGTGTATAGATCGGATACACAACATTCGACAATAAAGCAGCCTGCAATAATTGGTTGCCTAATATATAGGGTTTACCTGCGGGCAACAAGCTTTGATCACTTATGTCTTTTGGTATTTTTGCTGTTAAGGATCCTACATTAAAACCACGCGACTGTTCTTCAACATATGCTTTCGTACCTGTAGAAAGCAGTATATATAATTTTCGATTTGCATGAGGTTTTATTTCAACAGGGCGAAAAAATATATCTGTAAAATGCCCCTTCTCATTTCCTACAAAAGTCTTCTTTACATTATTGTTAGAAGCAAGTTTGAAAAAAACATCGAGCTCATCATTCATTACTTCTCTCACATCATCAAAATTGTAATCCCATGCCATTCCATAATAAGTGTTGATGTCTTTATATTTTAAGAGCAATCCTTTAGAATTGCCATCCCTGCTTATAGATGGATTGAATTTTTTTGCCTGTACTATCATCTCAGGAGCAGTTGCATTGGTCAATGGCGAGATGAAGAATGCATCCAATGCAATTTCCGTTTGGGCAATGGAGCGCATTGCAAGTTTGTTTTCCTGATTGAATTTGCAAGACAATTGCTTCATTTCAAAATTCCCTGTTCCTGTAAACTCAATAATTTCGTCAGCAATACCCGACAATTGAAAACGGGCAATAGCGCCTTTTTGCAGTTTATACCGAATAAATATTTTTCCATTCCCTTCTTGCGGAATATTTTTGATCAGATAAACAACCTCATCATTTATATCTTTTCCAAACTTCCCGGCAAGTAAACTTCCATTCAATGCAGAATCATTTCTTACTTCATTTCGCTTTTGTCCGTTGTAAACCAAAAAATATTGGGGCGATCTGCTGACCAAGTTCAATTCGCTGTAATCCACAGCAGACAAGTATTTCATTGATGCAGGATAAATGGCTTTGACAACAGGATAGGATGCGGGATAGTCAATATATGCCATCGAATTCAAAGTGAGGTTTTGAATAACATCGGTATTATTGACACAATTCATTTCTACCAATACTCGAGACGAATCCAATGTATGATAAGTAATATCGGTATAGACCTGATCTTTCCATTCCAACTCATAACGGTATGTAATGGCTTTCATATCAGCAGAAACCTTCCATGGCGTATAGCCAGATTCAAACAATACATTGGGCACAATTACTTTATTTCTGTAATAACCAGGGCAAACTGTAAAGTCAAAACGCATTCCGTCTTCCATATCAGCAATATGTGAGATCCCGGCATATTTTTTTGAATATGGTCCCCAGGGAGAAAGACGGATATCATGATTCATACTGTCCTTTGCAGGATCGATCATTAAGGTTTGCTGCGCATCAATTTTATTAATGCAGGTTAGAAATGCGGTAAAGAAAAATAGTTGGTTCAGTATCTTTTTCATAAAAGTAATTGTGCAAACAAGTTTTAAATTTCAATCATTCAACAGCAAAATGGGATCTCCATTATTTTTTAAGTAAAGGATTCTCTTTATCGGTTGAAAAAGAATAAGGGAAAGCAGATTCATTTGTTCCTCTTGATTTTTCAGGTTTATCTCCCATTGTAAAATTCAGCACGGCTCCTTTTTGCAAAGTTTCATGACTCAACCAGTTTTTTAAATAGGGTTGATCGTTCATCATCAATTTCTGAACATATACATTGTTCTCATTGTTTGCAGGGGCATTAATGACTATTTTTTTCCCATTCTCTAATGAGATAGTTGCTTTTTGAAATAAAGGAGCACCCATCACATATTGCCCACTCACGGGATTAACTGGATAGAATCCCAATGCAGAAAATAAATACCAGGCAGATGTTTGGCCATTGTCTTCATCACCGCAGTAACCGTCGGGTGTGGGTTTATACATTTTATTCATGGTCTCTCTTGCCCAGTATTGGGTCTTCCATGGTTCACCTGCATAATTGTACAAATAGATCATGTGTTGAACAGGTTGGTTGCCATGCGCATATTGCCCCATTCCCGCTACCTGCATTTCACGTATCTCATGGATCACCTGATGGTAAGCAGATTCATCAAAAATGGGTGGCATTACAAAAACAGAATCCAGCATTTTCGTAAATTCTTTCTTCCCTCCCATCAGATCGATCAATCCCTGAATATCATGAAACACACACCAGGTATAATGCCAACTGTTTCCTTCAGTAAAAGCACCTCCCCATTTAAATGGATTAAAATCTTTTTCAAAACTTCCGTCTTTGAACCTACCACGCATCAATTTCCTTTCAGGATCAAAAAGATTCTTGTAATTCATGCTTCGCTTCGCATAAAATTCCAATTCTTCTTTCGGCCGGTTCAATGTTTTAGCTAATTTATAAGTGGCATAATCGTCATACGCATATTCTAAAGTACATGCCGCAGATTCCTTTGTATTGCCATCTATCGGAACATACCCGAGTTCATTATAAAATTTAATACCTGCGCGTCCCACAGCTCTGATAGGGCCTTCATTATTCGCGCCTTTTACAACAGCTTCATATAATGTGTTGATATCATAACCGCGAAGTCCTTTCACATAAGCTTCCGACACAACAGAAGCAGAATTATTTCCGATCATTGTATTGGCATAACCGGGACTTGACCACTCAGGCAGCCAACCACCTTCTTTATAATCATTGATCAAGCCTTCCTGCATTTCTTTGACGATAGATGGATAGGCCAAATTGAGGAATGGATATAATGCCCGGAAAGTATCCCAGAAACCTGTGCCACCAAACATATAACCGGGTAATATTTTTTTATTGTACTGACTGAAATGAACGATCTGATCATTCGCATCAATCTCATACAATTTATTCGGGAAGAATAAAGCACGGTATAAACAAGAATAAAATGTTCGAAGCTGATCGGTGGTGCCACCTTCTACTTTAATTCTGCTCAATGTTTTATTCCAGACAGTTTTTGCTTTTTGTTTGGTGGCTTCAAAATCATCATTGGCCAGTTCTCTTTTTAAATTGATATCCGCCTGTTCGATGCTGATAAAAGAAGATGCCACTTTTAAATGAACCTGCTCTCCTCTTATTGTACTGAAGCCGATGATGGCTCCTGCATGAAAGGCAGTCATTTCCAATGAATCCTTTACCAGTTTATTTTCATGCCAGGTGTAATTGATCGAAAACGGTTTATCAATATAAATGACAAAATAATTTTTTAATCCGGCAATGGCAGATCTTGTTGCTTTGGTTGAATAACCGATGATCTTATGTTCGTTAGGCAAGATCTTTATGTAAGAACCATTTGTATAGGCATCGATCACAATAAAAGAACTGTCTGATCTTGGATAAGTAAACCTGAACTGGGCAGCTCTTTCTGTTGGTGTGATCTCTGCAGTCAGATCATGATCAGCCAGATACACGCTATAATAATATGGTTTAGCGATCTCTGCTTTGTGCGAATACCAGCTTGCCCTGTCTTCTTCTTCAAATTTTAATTTACCCGTAACAGGCATAATGGAAAATTGTCCATAATCATTCATCCAAGGTGATGGCTGATGTGTTTGTTTGAATCCTCTTATTTTATATTGTGTGCCTTTTGGATCGGTGACAGAGACTTCCGGTGTGTAAGTATATTGCCAGCCATTGCCCAATACGCCTGTTTGTGGTGTCCAGAAATTCATTCCCCAGGGCAATGCGATCGCGGGATATGTATTTCCGTTGGAAAAGTCTCTTTTGGAATCAGTACCCATTAAAGGATTCACCAGGTCTTCCGGCTGAAACTTTGTTTGCGCATTCACCATTAAACTTGCGCATATACCAATCGAGAATGCTATTTTTTTGATCACAGTAATTTTTTATTTCAAGATGAATAAATGGCTACCTGAGTTAATATTTTTTATTTCAAAGAAACCGTCTCTACCCGCTTGAACAGAGATCTGATTCCCGTCCATAAACAAATTTTTAAAATGTGCGTCGCTCTTTAAAGAAACATTTGCCACAACAGCACCCGGAATAATGACAGCTGTTTCTTTATGCGTCTTATTGCTTTTATAAGATACGGATACTTTTCCTTTTAACAAGGTGGTAGATAATGTTGCGAATGAAAGATCACCCATCTGCGGTTTGATCTGGATCGTATCAGCACCGGGAGAAAGAGGTGTTACGCCCATTAGTTTCCTGACAATAATATTTGCAGGCGCAGTGCCCCATGCATGATTCAGATCCAGATTGGGTTTGTATAATTTGTCCCATGCTTCCATGGTGATGGTCGAGCCGGTTCTGATCATATTATACCAAGATCTTTGGGCAGTGGAACTTAAGAGATCGATCGCATAGCCATCTTCCTGATTATCAAATAAGGCTTCCAATAAAAATTGTGCGCCGTACACACTGCAGGCCATTTTCCGGCTTTTAATGAATGAAACAGTATTCGCCAGATCAGTTTTAGGTATCAATCCAAAAGCCAGTGCAAACATATTTGCATGGAGAGAAGTATGATTGGTAGTATCTCCATCTTTTATCAAACCCGTTCTTTCATCTCTGAAGATCTGTTGAAATGATCGATAGATTTTTTTTGCTTGAGCATCATACAATTTTGCGTCATTGGCTTTATTCAACAGAGTTGCCATCTTTTGCATCAAGATCAGATCATGATAATAATAGGCATTGATCACTGCATTGTAGTTTGAAAAAACAAATCCGTCTGTTTCTCCTCCATACTCTTTTTCCTTACCGATATAATCGCCTCTCTGCGGCCAATCAACATTGTCTTTTAATCCATGCTTGCCGTCAAAGTCTTTCAGGATATGGATGGATCGCAAAAACTCAGGAGTTTGTTTATTTGTTTTTGTGCTGATCAATCCATTCTCTCCAGCTAGATCCGTCAATATTTTTTTCTGCAGTTCTGTATAATATTTTTTGATGAAAGAAAGGTCGCCTGTGTAGAGATAATCATTCCATAGCAGCATGATATTCTGCAAACTCCATTCAGTTGGCCAGGTAGGATGAAAGATCACGTATTCGATAGAACGTCTTGCCATGCTGTATTCCGCATCAACTGCATAATGAGATAATTGATTGATGAGTGCGTCTGCTTCATATGGCAGCCTTTCTCTGTCACCATCCACATAATAACCCGTGAAACTTGTTGCTTTAACAGAATACTTACATAGATCCCAAACCTGATTCAACACAGTGTCACTTGAATTAAAATAAGATGCATTCTCATCAAACTGATAATGGATCAGTTTCCGTTTCACGGATCCTTTGTTTATCGCGCCATGAAAATTTTCAATAGTCACATATCGGAAAGGAAATACTTCTCCTATATCATCCGGCATCAGGATCGGGTATCTTTTATTTCGCTTTTCATTGACGGGCCATTTTATTGTATAATCATGTGACCCTTTGCTCAGAAACAAACTTTGTTTGATGTAACGAATGCTTCCATTGCTTTTTAAAATATTCGAAGGACTTTCGAGTGCTTCACCAGCTTCGATCCAAATGGAATCATTTCTGTCGCTCTCTACATGCAATTGTAATTGCGCAAATCCATCTTTGCCAAAGTCAAGAAAATAAATGCCATGGTTCTTTTTAAGGATGGAAACCGGAGATTGTATTTCTGCTGCTAAAGGATGATGCGATATATCATTCACCGAATCCTTTTCCTGATAAACAAAGGAATTGACGGAAGAAAAAGATGATGCCTGGTTTTGATCATTCCAAACCTGCACTTTCCAATAATAAATTTTTCCTGATCGTAATGGCTGACCTGCATAAACTGCTTCACATTTATCCGACACTGATCTCTTTGTATCCCAAACATCCGGTTCATTCTTTTTCAATACCGAAACAGATGATGCCATCAAGATCCGAAATCCGGTAACTCTTTTAATTGAAGTATCCACCTGCCAGTGAAATAAAGGTTGCTCATTATAAATGACCGGAAACTGATACTTATTTTTTTCTGTTATGCTTTCGCTTAATGATTTATTTACCGGAAGCCCATTTTTACTGAGTTTGTCAGCAGGCAACAAAAGATCGCAGCGTAAATGATCGGGTGCGGGTACTATCTGGCATATGCCAACGCAAAAAGCAAAACTTAAAACAACTGTTGTCAGTATTCTCTTCATAAAAGATCATCATTTAATCTCTGCCGCTTTAAAATCTTTGACAGCATTATTTGAATACAGATTTACTTTATTTGAGTATCTGATATAAATGGGCAATTTGCATCCGGTAATATCATTATAACGAATTACAAGATCTTCTGCACCGGAAACACTGATTCCCCTTTCTGCATTTTCGCCTTCAATGATATTGCCTTCGATCAAAATATTTTTATGTAACCCTGCCATATTTTTATTGGGCGCATCAATGTTTACTGCAATGCCGGAAGCACCGTCTTTTGTTCCGCTACCTCTTCCACAACGAATAATATGATTATAGCGGATGATGATGTTTTCAGAGGTCAACCCCTCCTGCCAATACCCCTCTGTTCCCACATGAATGCCGGTTCCGGTTGATTCTTTAATGATACAATGTTCAATCAATACATTGCGGCTTTTGATCAATAGACCTCTTGCCAAATTCGTTTCAATGGTACATCCTTTAATTTCTACTTTGGGTAATTTTGAGCTATTGATCAGATAATAATTCTCTATGTCAACTGGCAATGTTTCGTTCAGTACAACCTGAGACCTCAATTCTTTAAAGTCATTTATTCTCGATTGCACAACTAATTTTTTAACAGTTGCCAGAGTAGCTTTTTGTACCAATTCTACTGTATCACCGGGATCGGGATAATCCAGCACCTGCGCATGTGTAAAAGTATTTGCTTTCACAACCAAGTCATATCCGCTTCCAGTCTTAGGTGTTTGGATCGTGTAATAATAGTTGTGAATATTAGTACCATCATCACCCTGTCCCCGAAATTCGCAGTTCTGAAAATGCAACCATCCGCTGCAGGTTGTAAAATGTGTGGCATCAGTATTCGTTGACATTACAGAATTACGATTAGGTACAATCCTTACGGCATTCAAGGTTATATTTTTTGAGCGATGACCAACAATACCCATTCCGGGTTGAGCATGAATGGTTACATCTTCCAATTCTATATTTTCTGCTTCATGAATTAAGATAGCCGGACGAAAATGAAAACTATGGGGTATGATCAGTAAATTATCTTTCCAATCCTTTTCAGTTTTTGAATAGATCCTTAATTTTTGTGGTGCGATCAATGCAACTTTATCGGGTGTACCATGGGCTTTGGGAAACATCCTGCCGGCTTTCAGATCCCAAATGATCATTCTTGGAATGGGAATGTTTGCTGTTATTGGATAGCTACTGTCGAACAACACATCAAAATGATCGTTCTGCACATCCGTTATTTTTCCAATACTGTGCGGCTTTCTTTTATAGTCGATCGTTAATCCTTTTACAACAATGTTTTTGCAATAGTTGATCGATAAGGGTTCCATCCAGCCATCACATAATAAAGTAGCACCATTCGCTTCAACAATTATGTTTTCCAGACCATTAAAATCCAGTCCCTTGCTGTAAGGATAATACGGCGTAAAGATCGTTTTCTCCGGATCATTGCCCATTTTACCGCTCATTACTTCATTCATCAAAACAACTGCCTGTTCGTCTCTGAAATCATAGATACCGCTTGGAAAATAAATGCTGGTGCCGGGATTATTTTTCGCGTATGCAAAAACTTTTCTCAATGCATCCGCATCATTTTTACCATCATCAGGAATCGCTCCGAATTCTGCTACAGAGATCCTTTTAGTTTTTTGAAACGATGATAAAAAAGCTAATGGGATCAGTATCAATAAAATGATATTCGTTCTTTTTTTCATTCACTATATTTTCGGGAAAACGAAACCGTTATGATAGGTCGGTTTTATTAAGGCATTTGCCTTTTCACTGTTGAATTTATTTTTTGTTGCATCCCAGTATATTTTTTCACCCGTGCGGTATGCCAGATTTCCCATATGAGCATTAATGGCAACTTTTGCAGCTGTCTGGATCGGGCAAGCCAGTTGATCCAGTTTTCCGCTTTTTAATACTTCAATAAAGTTTTGTGCGTGCAGGTCCATCCCTACATCACTCAATTTGTTTAACGGCACGGCTTCTATTCTGGGTTTATCCTTATCCTTTTCCGGTATCACTTCCCAACCACCCCTGTTCACAACCAAGGTCGCATTCGTTCCTATAAATGCAATACCATGACTTCTTCCGTATTGTCCGTTACTGATCCCGATATAATGATCCCATGTATTGGTAAAACTTCCGAAATCGTATACCACACTTTGATAGTCGGGAGTTTCTCTGGCGTCATTCGGGAACAAACGTTTTCCGCCCACTGCCGAAACAGAACTGGGCTCGTTCACATTCATTGCCCATAAAACAATATCAATTAAATGCACGCCCCAATCGGTCATCAATCCTCCTGCATAATCCCAGAACCATCTGAATTCATAATGAAATCTGTTGACATTGAATGGACGATTTTTTGCCGGTCCCAGCCACCTATTATAATCAACTCCCGCAGGCACAGGCGCATCAGGCATTACCGGTAAAATACCGCTGCTATTGTGCATCCATGTTTTGGTATTGATGATCGTTCCTAATTTTCCTGATTGCACATAAGCCACTGCATCTTTAAAATGTTTTTCACTTCTTTGCCATTGATTCACCTGAACAGCTTTGCCTGATCTTTCTGCTGCTTTCAGCATCACCTGCACTTCTGCAATTGAATTACCCAAAGGTTTCTCGCAATACACATGCTTACCCGCAGAAAGTGCATCGGTCAATTGCAGGCAATGCCAATGATCGGGTGTTGCAATGATCACCGCATCAATATCTTTATTCTCCAGCATCTTTCTGTAATCGTTATAAATGACAGGATTCGCTATATTTAATTTGCTCAGGTCATTTTTTCTTTTTGTCAACTCATTATCATCAATATCACAAATGCCTATGAGATTTACCTCACTCATTTTTAATAATGATTTAAGATCACTAAAGCCCTGTCCCCTAACACCGATCAATCCGATATTTATCTTATCATTTGGTGAAACCTTTTTACGAATGGAGGCTAATAATTCTAAGGGAAACATTTCCAGTAAACTCAATCCTGCGATGGTTGTGCCGGTGTTTCTAATAAAGTTTCTGCGTGAATTCATAAAGGCAAGTTTTAATTAGTGAATGGAATCATTAAAAAAATGTCATGCTAGATCTGATCAGGAAAAATGCATACTATGTTTGAATGGTGTGAATCCTGTTACATAAACAGTTGGGTTATCTATATGCGGCAATGCTCCTCTTAATTGGAACCATGTGTGTAAACCTAAGCCCGGACCGAAATGAAGCTGATCGTTTCCAACAGTGTATATTCCTTCCTGCTCTTTAAACGCAAAAATATCAGGCTTGTCTTGTTGTAGCACGCCCTGAAATGTTCCACCTCTTCTGAAGATCAGTTCTACAACGATCGGTACACGATCAGTTCCTTTGATGTCGAAATCTACCTGCATCCCTTTTCCTGTTTCAGAAATGATAACTGTATATTCTATATTCTGAATATTTGATTTTTCTCTTAATGTTCTTGGCATTTTAGCCAAATCTCCATCCGGCGATATTTTGTCTGCCGGCATTGGTTGATAATATGGCCCATCCAATTTGTTTCGCATGATCCATTTGCCATTTTCTTCTTTTATTTCAGCTGATTGAAATTGACCTTTTCCAAAAAAAGATCCCGCAACCCTGATACCCTGCAAAACTGCATTGCCTTTATGAAAGGTCATGAAACCGGCGTTATTGGTCAGCAAAGTTGTGTCCCAGTTACCTCTTCTGATGCGTACCACTCCTGAATAAGGAAATGTTTTTACATAGCTGGTTGGTATTTCTTTGCTTGCGGGTAATTCTTTCCATAAGCCCGGATCGGATAAGAAATAACTCATTGAACCCAATAGCGATCTGAAATTATTTTTCTCGATCATTCGGCACATTTCTGCCATCTCTCCGTTATTGTCTTTTAGGGCCAGAAAACGACAGGCATAATAATAAGGATCCATTCTGTCGATCTGTCCTTTGTCTTGTCTGTTAGAAGCTTCCGTAACTACTTCACCATTCGGATGCAAATAGTAGCGCATCATCATGATATTTTTTCTTACCGCATCTAAGATCTCAGGCCTGTTCATTCCTTTCGAAACTGTTATCAAAACCCGATCTACTACTGCAGAATAACCACCGGTACTTTTTTCAGTGTATTGCCCGTCAGGATCCAGATCAATATGTTCATTCAACCATTGATTCACCCTGTCGGTATATTTTTTATCAGGAAATTGTTCATTCACTCTTACCAATGCAGCGCTAACAACCCAACGATGATTAGGCGTATGAATGCCGCCTGTTGCCAGTGCATTTCCTGCACGTTTCAAAAACTGTTCAAATAAAACCAATATTTTTTCCTGACCCGGTGTATTTGAATTTTTAAGGATCGCATATAAAGGAGCCATCACTTTTACAATAAAAGCCGTATCCGGAGTTGAATGAAAATTACTATCAACCAGATCAATGGTACCATCTTCGTGTTGCAGTTTTAATATTCCTTTAAATGCATCTTCCAGTTCTTTCAACAAAGTAGCGGAACGATAGTAGATCGATTCAGGTGTACCGATCGCGATACAAGCCTGATCAATAAAACCGGCGGTGCTATGCGGTGTAGGAATATTAAATCCGTTTACATAAGCACCATAAAAATGGTCATTGGGATCTGTGATCTTTTTTGCTGCAGGTATCTTAATACCCTCGTCATTCATTTTGATGAGATCCAGTAACCATTTTGGTTTAACGGGCGTTTCATTATTATTCAATATGGAAGCAAAACCTAAAAAGGGTAATATGGTCAATGAAGCAGCACCTACGCTGACAAATTTTCTTCTATCCATTTCAATGATTGTATTTTATTAAAATAATATTTTTACAAATTCAGCGCTTATTTTCTTAAGCCTTTGTATTGTTCATACGCCAATCCAAACATGATGAAAGAGCCATAACCAAATCCTGTTCCCTCTGTAATTTTTCGTGTGAGATAATATTGTTTGTCACCGATACAGGTACCGCCGCAAATTCCGGAAGGGATCAAATAAGCACCGTCTGTTCTTTTCAGGTTGGATGTTTGTAATCCTTTATATGCTTTATCTACAACAGGGGAATATTTTTTAGGATCCAATATTTTTAATTTCAATCCAACAGCGATGGTGTATGAGAACATTGCAGTGCTGGAACCTTCCTCCCAGTTCTGTGGATCCTCAGGAATTGCAACCAATTGATACCAGTGACCGGTCTCTTTATTTTGCAATGGCAGGATTGTTTCTACATAATGTTTATATGCTTTCTCCAATATTTTCCAATTGGCTGATCTTCTCGGAATAGTTGATAATGCATCGGCCAATGCCATACCGATCCATCCGTTACCCCTTGCCCAGATCTGGCTGCTTTTTCGGGTAATCTTATCAGCCCAACCAAATACACTGCAACCATCATTGTAATCAGTATTGTCTGCATCCCATCCATGCACCCATAATCCGGATCTTTCATCAGTCAGTTTTTCATTATGAGCCTGATATTGTGCAACAAAATCTGCGATATATTTTTCATCTCCTGTTAAACGATACATTTCGAGCAGGAACATGCTGATCATATAGATCGTATCATCCCAAAGTTCCACTGTCTCTGCACGATGCGATACACCGCCATTAGCAGCCCTTGGTATCTTTAAAAATTCCGCATAGATGCTATTGCATTTATCAAGGTATTTTTTATCGCCTGTTATCCTTGCTAAAAATGCCATGCCATGTGCAGATGCAATGGCATTCGGATGTTTACCATTGGCAACAGCATAAGTTGTATCCATTGCTTTTTGAATATAATCGAGGTATATCTTTTTTTCTTCAGCAGGTTTGCTGTTGTACAAATGAATAAGAGAATTCAAAAAAGTTGCCTGTCCCCAATCCCATTTATATTTTGCTGCAGGCATGAAAACTTCACGACCATGTCGGTCTACAGAATCCACCCAGGTTTGAGCCATAACAGAAAAGGAAATGAAACTTGCGATGGTAAATACGAAAAATGATTTCATAGCAAAAGTTTTGAATTCTTTCAGTGAAAGAAACGGTATCGTTAGGTATTAAAAGTATAACTTAAATCGTTTTAGGGATCTTTCCTCTACCGAATTAAGGCCCTTTCTACGAAATCGTTTTCGTAATCTCATGACCATTCAATCATGGCCGGATGTCTTATTTAATTTTTGTAGAAACGAATTCTACATTTTCTTTTTGGTAGAGTACAATTTTTACTGGGCCAAGCATTCCGGAGATCAATTTTTCTTTTTCTCTTTCAATACTACCGAAATTCCACCAACGTGCATCTTTATTATCAATGTTTGCATCCATCATATTCCAGCTTGCAGCATTGATCATCAGATTTGCAGCGACAATTGATATTTTATTTTTTCCGGGATGAATGAATTGGGTAATATCAGCGCGAAACGGCGACCATGAACGATAACAAACCAACTGATCGTTGATCCATATTTCTGCAAAATGATTTACCTGCCCCAGATCAAGGACCATCTTTGTATCGGAAGAAAAATATTTCTGATCAATTGTGATATTGTGCGTGTACAATGCTTTTCCTGAATACCAGCTCAAACCCATATCAGTCCAAGATCTCAAAGGAACAGATGCCTTGCCGCAAATTATTTTTACAGGCTTTTGAAGTCCGTCGTCCATATTACTGATCCTGACATGTATAGAAAGCATGTTCGAATCTTTCCGCAATAATTTTCTGATATCAGCCATTGAATGATCGAAATGCAGTAAAGTTCCGTTGATAAAAATCTCGCTCTTTCCTTTGATGTCCGGTTCGATGATGTATTCACAGCCCGGCGGTAATACTTGCTGATAAGATATTGAAATAGGAAATTGAATTGCTTGATCTCTGCGTGGAATATTTCCCCAACTGCCCAATGGAGGTGATGCATATTCTAAAGCCGGTAACCAGATCACCTGATCTTTTGAAGCTTTCCAGGAATGATCTGTTTTGAATCTAACTACAGTGCCATTTTTCAATTCACAAAAGCCTTCTGACAATAAGCCCTTTGTGTTTGTTGTTTTAATTAAAATGGAATTAACACCATTCACCAAAAAATCTTTGATGGAATAATGTTCCACTGTTTTCCAGGCAGCATCTTTACCAACTGATCTTCCATTGATGAATAATTCATAACTATCATCAGCTGTAATATCCAATGTCGCCAGTTTCAGATCGCCAGTAATTGTAAATTCTTTTTTGAAATAAACAGTTCCCCCACCCGGTTCAGATAAGTGCATACTGTTATCATAAAAACTGATCCATGATGCATCCCAATCACTCAGGTATCGGCTACAAGCTTTTTGTTTACTGAATTGATCTTCTACTTTTATTTGCTTCCAATCCTCCTTATTCATTGCGGATTTGAACTGCATGACAGGAATTTCAATGGTATCTGTATTCACAGCTGCAGTCCACTTATCGTTCAATGCTTTTGAACAGATCTGGAAATCCCAATTGTCTTCTACCGGAAGATCCTTGAAAGGATCTTTAGTTTCCCATTTCTGTTCTATGCTATTTTCTCCTTTCAGTATCTCCGCAAAATGATGTTGGCCTGATGACCAGCCGCTGATCGTATACCCATCTTTTTTTTGCAGCAACTCTGCATCTTCCAGGTCTGTTGCTTTCACTAAAATATCTTTCCGAATAATTTCTTTCGGTTCAAGCACCACAAAATAACTTTCCCATGGCTTAAATGCTAATTGCAATTCTAAATGATCATTGCTGATGCGATAATTGTTGATCTCGGTGATCGCTCCTGTTTCAGGATCCCATCGATAAGGCATACCGGTGTTTTTAAAATTGATCATGAAATTGCCGGCAGCTTTACGGCTATTGACAAAATAAAAGACTTCCCTGTTGCCCAGTTTGCGATGTTGGTATTGCAACCATTCATCATCGGCCCCTTCTACTTTTATGTCTGATTCGATCTCGTTATGAATGATCTTCGGTAATTCGCCCAAATATCTTGTAAAGATCCCTTTCCCGCCTGCGCTGTTTGTTTTGATGATCGCTTTATTATTTTGATCCTTATCCCAATTGCGATATTGTTCTTGTGCAATTTCTCTTGGTTCAAATCCAAATAACTGCATCATGGACTGAACAATGAAAGGATCAACAGTTGTCCCTTTCTCTGATGCGGAAGGTAATTCATTCAATGCAATAAGAATCCCGCCTTTTGCAATAAAGGAATTGATGTTCGTCATCACCGATGTTTGCAAAGCTTTTAAAGAAGGAAGAATTAAAATTTTATACTGCTCATCACCAATTTTCAATCCATTGCTGTCGGCCTGTGCTTTCGATAAAGAATAAGGATCGATCACATCATAGTCGATATGATGATCCAATAATTCACGCTGTACTTCTCTGTAATATTTATCATCCACCTGTCCGTTATATCCACTCAACCATGCTTGCGTAAGCGGATAAGCAATGGCAACATTACATACATGTTTGCCCTGTGCAGTCATATACGAGATTCGTTGTGCATAAGCAGCAAGCGGCTTGAAATATTTCCAATATGGATTTTGATAAAACCAGCTGGGAGCCCAATCTGCCTGATTTTCGGGCCTGTCCATTGAATAATGGAAGAGATGCGGTACAAAAGCATTTACACCATATACGCCCAACATGGAAAATCCATATCGATAATCTTCTAACGCAATACCATAACCCCCACTACCCATGGCTTCTGCAGCAACTCTGTTCTTTCCGTATAAATGACCAATTGAACTGATCTGTTTGGGATCATAAAAATCGATCACTCTCGGAAAGCCATAACGGAAATCTTCATTATCGGTACAAGGCCTTTGCAGCTGACCTTCGGTAAAAAAATAATCTGATTGCCTGATATAATTCACCAATTCTTCCGTAGTGTGTCCTGTTACCCAGATACGGTGCTTATCGGCCCAGTCTGCATATTGTTTGAACCATGCATTACCGTACAGTATCCGCACAACATCAAAAAAATCAAATCGCTTAGCTGCTGAAATTTTAGGATCATCCAAAATAATGACCGGCAGATATGGTTTGATATCATAGCCTTTTATTTTTTTGAACTGGTCAATAAAATCATCGGACCAAAAAATATTGCTTTTTCTTTCTGATGAATTCGCGTAGATCTCATCAAAGAAAACACCGGGGATGGTATTGCCGAAATATGGACCTAATCTTTTGTAATATTCGTCGTGCGTAATATGCAGGAAATCTGCAACAGTTGATGAGTCCATATAATTGATCTGACCACGGGGATCTTTGATCATCGTAAAAACAATGATTGCCCATTTACCTGCCGGCACTTTCCACTCTTTTCCAATTAAGTTAGTGATATCAATTTGTGTCGAAAAATCATAGATCCCACGATCAGATATTTTGCCCGCAAATACAGCCATTGCATTGTTTGCAAAATTGATCTGCATGTTCTGCGGACCAAGAGTTTGAAAATCGCTATACTTTAAGATCTTTTTGATATTCCTTTCTGGATTTAACTGAACAGTTCTTCCACCTGCACTGCCGCTTGGCCATTTGTCTTCATCATATAAACAAGTCAGAAAATCATTTTGATGCGCGTGTTTCACGGCAGATTCAATAGCCGTCCACCATCCGTCAGAGAAATAAGGTGTTTCACTTTGATCCAGACCTTCTCTTGCATGCATGAATGCGCCATACACGCCTTTATCCAGCATCTGATCTATTTGCCAGTTCATTTTATTGCTGTCGAGAGTATTATTCAAAGACCAAAATGGAAGTATGCTGTATTCACGCGGAGGATCCTTAAAATAAATTGGAAGGCTATCTTCATCAACAAACACATGTAGTGAATGTTTCTGATCAACAGAGAATGCGCTGCTTATAATACTTATACATGTGATCGCAATGAATGCGCAAATAAAATAAATATGAGTAATCTTAATTTTTTGAACTTGCATAAACTATACAATTATTTTGTTCTTACTCCCCAGCTGTTTATTTCATTTTGTTTTTTCGGCAAAGCAGCAATACTAAATGATGCAGGTTTTTCTCCTGTATACAATATCACTGTTTCCCCTTTTTTCAAACTTAATTTGATTCGATCGCCGGTCTTCTGCATGCTTGCAGTTTTCGATCCTATCAATTTAACATCATCCGGCAGGTCAGATTGAATGATGCAAGGTTCGCCCGCTAAACTTTTTATTTGAATGAATTTTGTTCTACCATTTTTTCGAACTGCACTTACTAAAAATGCAGCTTGTGTTCTTAAATTATCAAAGGAGGTTTCTTTCCATGATGAAGGCATGGCCGGAAAAATCCTGATCACGCCCCCCCAATCCTGCATCAGCATATCCAATATGCAACGCGAAGCAGAAATGGGAGATTCGAAAGTGGGGTTTTCTCTTTCACTGTAAAAAGTATTTTGTGTTAAGGTTGGGATCCTGGCAGGTGCAGGAGGAACACCAAACCTTGGCAATAATTCCAATGATCTGTTCAGCCATTTTAGGGAACTGTCACCTTCGCCTAATGCGGCCCACAAAGAAGATGCACCGGAAAATTTATAGATACAGTTATCCCCATCCAGGTCAGTATAATGCTGAATGGATCTTTTCATGAGCGGAATCTTTTCAGGATCATTTTCAATATTCATTTCATATAAAGGGAAGATCGAGAAGAGGTAACTGTAATGACGGTGCGGTTTTGCAAAGGGCATATCTTTTCCGATCATAATACCATTCTCATTCACATTATACTCAGCCATTTTTGACAACCGGTCTTTCCATACCGGTAATAAACTGTCATTGATATTTAAACGCTCAGCAGATAGGATCAAAGTTTTAAAACCCCATTTCGCCAAAGCAATATTCAAACTTGTTTCTTTAGCACTTCCGTATTCATCAGAGTAAGTATACGGGATATGGTATAATCCATCATCGCCTTTATACAAAATGCGGACATATACATTGAATGCTCTGCGCATTAACGGATAGATACTATCTCTGAGCCTTCTATCATCCATGCTTCTTTGATTGTGCAGGTAGTACATTTGCATCAACCATGGCAGCACTATAATATTTAACTCCTTAGTATTGTCTTTATCTTCTGATAAAAACAATGGGTTATACAGATCATCGTACCCAACAGGATTTCTGATACCTGCACAATCGTTTTGAAATTCCTTCGGAACATTTTCGATCAACTGATCTTTATGCCTTTCCAGTAACTGATATAAATTATCTTCCAGATCAGCATGATTGGTAGTACCCAAAGTATAGTATGTTAATTGCACATTCAGGTTCATCCACAGCAAAGGCCAGGAAGTTGGTTTGAACCATGGGCCCAATAGGTCGATCACAGGCCTGCCGGGATGCGTAGCGCTTGCTAATTTGTATAATTGTATCCAATAAAAACTTTCTAATCTTGCATCAGGGATAGAAACAAAACTTGCAGGATAATAAGCATGCCACCAATCGCGATGCGTTTTTTCCATTTCCGCTACCGATCTTTTTTGTGCAGCTTTAATTGTTGCAATAGCATCCATTGCTGAACCCGTTCCCGGCTTTCTATATTTGCCCCATCGATTGGCAACAGTTAGAAAAATCGTTTTTGAGCCATCATTATTTGCTTGATCGGTCCATGCAGTGGCATAATCATCTCCCATTAATAATGGCTGAGTGATCGTTTCAATTCCATTTATTTTTTCTACACTAAACGGAGGATTCTGCTGATAAACCACATTTGTTTCTAACCCCATTGCATGTTTAGCAATATATCTGGCACTTTGTGCGGATTGCGGGCGAAAAAATGTTTTTACTTTTTTTTCAGCACCTGTAGTATGAATATTCAATATGATCAGTTCTTCTGCTGATGGAACAAAACAACGAAATGATATTGTTCCTTCTGTAGTGACCAAGTCGGCTCTTATTTCCGCATTCCAGAGATCATTGCGGATATTTATTTTTTTTATTTGCCCGATGGGGGTTAATAAAAGCTGACCAATGGGCAATCTTGAAGTTTCATAAGCACTGGGCAATTTTGTACGATGATCGTACACATCAGTTCTTCCTATTTCAAATCGTAAAGTATTGGGCAAACTGTCGTCCTTAAAAAGTATCGCACCCAATAAACCATTACCCACAAATGCAGCAGCAAAATAATCCTGCGGCATTGTATCCCAGATCAGATCCTGCTTTGCCAAATAATTCTCCCAGTCCACATTCAGTTTCAGCATGGGCTTTTGTGCCGGCAATATTTCACAAAAGGCTAAAGAGAGCACTATTGTTATGGTAAAACATTTTTTCATGCACAATATCATTTTATTCACAGCAATAGTGATCCATTCAATGCAATGGCTTCACCGGCATTTAATTTTATTCTTTTTGTGATCGCATTATAATGAACTGTATAAACGCCGCCCTTATCTGAACGAATTAAAGCCTTTATCAATTTACCCTCTTTCCAATCCATATTCACCGTGCATGCTCCTCTTGCACGCAAACCATGCATGCTGCCCTCTGACCATTGTTTAGGGAGCGCCGGCAATAATTGTATCTCATCATTCTGAGATTGCAAGAGCATTTCTGCTATGGCAGCAGTGCCGCCAAAATTTCCGTCGATCTGAAATGGAGGATGCGTATCAAATAAATTATTCAATGTACTTTTTCTTAAAAGATCATTGAGATTATCAACTGCCTTTTCCCCGTCCAATAATCTTGCATATAAACTAATGATCCAGGCTTTACTCCATCCCGTATGCCCGCCACCATTCGCTAATCTACGTTCCAATGTTTTTGCAGCTGCTTTAAAAAACAGGGTGTCTTTGGGGCTGATCAAATTCAATGGATATAATCCCAGTAAGTGTGACATATGACGATGACCGGGATCTACTTCTTCATAATCATTGATCCATTCCTGTATCGTTCCGTTTGCTGCGATCCTCAATGGCGGTAATTGTTTCTGCGTTGCTTGTACCTTTTTTATTAATGCAGCATCTGCATGCAGTATCGTAGCAGCATGAATAAAATTATTGAACAAAGCATTGATGATATGAATATCTACTGTAGGCGCATAAGTGATCTGCGATTTTTCTTTTTTATTTGTATTGGGAACAAAAAAAGAATTCTCCGGTGAATGTGAAGGACTGGTGACCAAATAACCTTCCGGTGATCGCACTAAAAAGTCCAATACAAATTCAATAGAACCTTTTATCATCGGATAGGCAGTTCTCTTCAAAAAATCTGTATCTCTTGTAAATTCAAAATGATCATATACCGGGAAAGTCATCCAAGGTCCATCCATGCAAGTCATTCCCCAAACCCCATCTAATACTCCAGTCCTTCCAAACGGATCGGTCAAATGATGTAATGTCCAACCATTTGCATGATACATTTCTTTTGCAGTTACCTTACCAGGTACAGTTAGTTTATCAACAAAATGAGATAATACAACAGCTGTTTCAGAAAGATTTCCTGTTTCAGCCGGCCAGTAATTCATTTGCAAATTGATATTGGTATGAAAATCTGCATTCCATGGTGCATCATAGAGATCATTCCAGATACCTTGCAGATTTGCCGGCAAGCGTCCGGGCTTTCTGGAAGAACCCATTAATAAATAACGGCCATATTGATAATATAAACGGATCAACCCATTATCAGTATTTCCGGCTTTCAGTCGTATTAATCGTTCATCAGTTGCCAAGTTGCTCAATGCATCTTTTCCTAAAGAGAAATCAACCCTGTCGAAATAAGAACGGTGTTCTTTTTCATGCATTTGTTTTAACTGAACAGCATTATATTTTGAGGCTTTTGTAAAAATACTTTTGCAGATCATGAATGGATCGATCAAACTATCCATATCTAACTTTTCAATATTATAATCAGTAGCTCCTGTTAAAACAACGATGATCTGTTTTGCTGATGAAAAATGATAACCAGCCGAAGTATCAGTAACAAAAGATCTAGCATTGCCATCAGCAGATAAGATCTTCATAGCAGCTGCATATCGCATGTGTTTTCCGCCCGGACCTTTATTTGGAGAATCTGCATCAATGATCTGCCCTTTATAATAGACCAATCCGTCTGTTACGCTATATTGATTCGCAGTTGAAGGAACAGTTTCCAATATTTTTTTTCTTTTATCCTTTACTTCATTGGCAGAATCGAATTCTCGCGATAGAATAAAATCACAATCAAGATCTTTATCGGCTATAATTTTTATCAGCATAAGATCCTGCGGCGCTGATACAAAAACCTCTTCAACTATTTTATTTCCATTAATGGTATATTCTGTTTTGGCTATACCTGTATGCAGGTCCAGTGATCTTTTAAAAGCTATTGGTGCTGCCTTCCAGTCATAATGAATGAACAGATCACCCAATGGCTGATAAGAACGGATATTAGGTGGTGTTCCTACTAAATATTTATTGGCCAGATCCAGTGCATTTTTATACTCGCCTTTAAATACAGCCTGTTGCAGTTCTCCTAAATGTGCACTTGCCTGAGGATTATTATTATTGATCTTGGATCCTGCCCAAACACTTTCTTCATTTAATTGAATGTGTTCATTTTTATAATCACCAAAGACCATTCCGCCCAAAAGTCCATTGCCTACAGGCAAAGCTTCTGTCCAAGTTGAAGCCGGTTGCTTATACCATAATTGCAAATCATCAGTTTGTGCATGAATCACAGCAGGTAATAAAAAAATGAAGCAGATCAATATTTTTTTCATGGCGATCTTTTTATTTTATGGATTCTGCCGAAAGATTAGTGTCTGGCATTTTAGTCCCCCAATCATAATTGGGCTTGCTTCCCATTTGCAACAGGAGTTTTGCGCCATTCTTGATATCATCATGATAGAACCATGTCTGGTTCCAGTTTTTTCCATTCAATGTTGCTGACTGAATATATTTATTTTCTGAAGAATTATTTTTTGCTTCGATCTCAAAGATCTTTCCATTGTCTAATTGGATCTTAACATCAGAGAACATAGGGCTGCCAATGCTGTATGCAGCAATGCCGGGTGTTACAGGATAAAAACCCATATAAGAAAAAACAACAAATGCGCTCATCCCTCCACCATCTTCATCACCCGGCATACCCATCAGATCATTGCGAAACCATTCTTTGAATAATGACCTGATTCGTTTCTGTGTTTTCCAGGGTTCTCCTGCATAATTATACAAATAAGGAATGTGCATAGCAGGTTCATTAGCCATAGTGAACTGCCCAACATTCCCTGTTTGATCGGGAAACATTCTATAAAAAGTGCTTTTGCCTTTTCCCAATGGTTCAGCAAACATGCTGTCCAAGGCTTTACAGAAAGCCTTGTTGCCTCCGATCAATTGAATGAGATCCGCTATATTATGTTGCACATCCCAACGATAGGTCCAGCCATTATTTTCTCCATAGTATGCAGACCTTCCACCAGAAAAACGATAATCAAATGGTTCAATGAATTTTCCATCTTTATCTTTCGGATGAAAAAAATTCGTTTTTGTATTGAAGAGTTTTCGATAGTTATAAGACCTGTTCAAATAGAATTCATAAGAATTTTGATCACCCAGATCTTTTGCCAGTTGCGACAAACACCATTGATCGTAAGAAGTTCCCAATGTTACGGCAACTGTTTGTCTTTGCTCTCTTGCATTCACTTCCGGAACCGTTTCTTTCTCCTCTTCATGCAAGGCAGGTATATAACCGCTGTCTTTATAGAATTGATCTAACCAACCTGCAGGTTTATCAGACCATGGGGCCAATGATTTTTCTTCGATCCCTTTTTTGCAAGCAAGAAAAGCAGTTTTCAGATCAAAATCTTTTATCCCTTTTGCATAAGCATCTGCAACAATTGCAACGCCATGATTAGAATTCATCCTTCTGGAATCTCCTGTTATTTCAGGGAAAGTTGGCATCCATAAATGATCCATCTGTTCTGCCATTGTGATATAAGACCTTACAATATTCAATTCTTTTTTAGGATCCAGTAATATTCTCAAAGGATGTGCAGCACGGTAAGTATCCCAGATCCAGTCATCGGTGTAAAAAGGTTTTCCTTGATCCTCATGCACTTTAGCATCCGATGCACTGAAATATTTTCCATCTTCACTGATACAAACACATCTTTCCAGATAGCGATAAAGTGATGTATAGAAAATGGTCTTGTTATTTTCATTGGCATCTGCCACTGTTATTTTGCCCAATGCTTCGTTCCATATTTTTCGGCCCGCATTGGCGACTGCGTCTAGATCATAATTCTTGATCTCTCTTTTCAGATTTTGTTTTGCCTGTTCTTCACTGATGAATGAAATACCATATCGGATCAAGATCTTTTGTGCTTTATCGCCAAAATAAATTTTTACATAATTATTTTCTTTGGTTGATCTTTTGGCGGACTGAGCAAATTCTGCATACAGGTATACTTTTGTCTTATTATTTAACAACTGATACCCTTTGATACTGTTTTGATATGCTTCAACATTCCCATTCTTTGTGCTGAATATCAGATAAGAAGATTTATTTTTTGTGAACTCAATTTCATAGATCGCAGATTGATGTGAAGCTGCAAAACGTACATTGATCTCCTGTTCATCCAATAATACCGAATATGAATAAGGCTTAATGATCTCATGATCATACGAAAACGAAATGACAGGTTTCATATCCGCTTCCTCTCCCTGAAAGGGACTTAAATTAAAAGCAGAAGAACCACGATGGCTGGTAACGACTATCGGCAACCCTTTGATCACATCACCGGTATAATCATCCCTTTCGGGATAAACACGCAGCAAACTATTGGGAAGATGAATAGTAGGATAAGTTGGCACCAATAACTGACTGATATTACCCATATAAGGATTTACATAATCTACGGGCTGCTTTTGCTGCTGTTTGTTTTGTGTAATGCCGGTATTAAATACCAGAGCGGCACAAAACAAAGAAATCCATATTCTACAAAAAGATCTTCTCATGGCTATCTATTTATCATCTGACATTGAAGGTGGCAATTCACCATTATTACTCCATCCTGAAGGCTGATTTCCCATAACAAAAGAGAGCGTTCCTCCTTTCATGATATCAGTATGCCTGAACCAATTTTTTGTCAGAAGTAGTCCATTTAGAAAGACAGATTGTATATATATATTTTCCGGACCTGCATCTTTTGCAGTTATGCGCAATAAATGACCATTTTGCAAATGGATGTTTACTTCTTTAAATATTGGGCTGCCGATGAGATACACATCCTGTCCGGTATTCGGATAAAATCCTAAAGCCTGAAAAGCAAACCATGATGACATCGCACCTGAATCATCATTACCCGGAAGGCCTGCCTGACTTGTATTATAAAACCTGCTCAGAATTTTGCGAACTATGGCAGCCGTCTTATCCTGTTTATTGATATAGTTGTACAGATCGGGTGTTAAAAATCCGGGTTCATTATTTACCTGAAACAAACCAAGAGAAACGGATTTATCATGCATATCATGTGTAAAAAAAGTATCCAGTCTGTTTTCAAAAGATTTATATCCCCCACATTTCAGCACTAATTTTTTTACATCCTGGGGCACATAAAAAGAAAGTTCCCATGAATTTGATTCATAAAAAAAGCTGGACCATGATCCTGATTTCAAAGTGGTGAACTTATTTGCATTTTCCCATGTTTTATCTTTAAACCTTGGCCAGATGAAACCTTTGGCACCAAAGCTTTCAACATCCGGATTCCATAAATTTTCCCAGTTAGATGCCCGTTCCCGATATTTTTTATACAATTCCTCTTTGCCTAATCCCTTTGCCATCACAGCGATCGCATAATCATTATTGGCATATTCTAATGTTCTGCTTCCGGCCCTTTCGTAGTTTGTGGAAACAAATCCTACTGTGTTATAATCAGGGAGACCACCTCTGCCTTCCTTGCGCTCATCTCCGCCCGGTGATATCTCTGCATTTTTGATCATTGCTTCAAATGCTTTTTGATAATCGATCCCGTCCAGTTTTTTTACAAATGCATCTGCGATCAGCATATCACCATCCGTTCCACCCTGTACACGACCATTATCATTTCCGGACCGGGCATCAGGCATATAACCTTCATATTTATAAATATCGATCAGAGAACGAAGAATATCTTTATTCAAGCTCGGCTTTAGTAAAGTATACAAAGGAAATGTTGCACGAAAAGTGTCCCATATCGCATAATAATCATCATAATAAGGTTCTGAAGAAAACCATTTCGGATTCTCTCCGGTTCGATCACTGGGCTGCAGAAAAGAATGATACAATGCAGTATAAAAGATCTTTTTATTGTCTTCGTTACTGTCATTTATTTCCACCGCTCCCAGTATCGCATTCCATTTTGTTTCTGCTTCCTGTTTTGCTGCATCCATACTCCAGGAATTGAGTTCTTTACTATTTTCTTTTGCTTTAGCAGAGCTGAGAAATGAAATACCCACTTTCATTTTAATGATCTGTCCTTCCCTGGTTTGAAAATCAAAATAGGCCCCTGTGGGATTACCATCATCAAATGATCCTTTAATTCCGGGCATCATTTTTCCCGATTTCCATATTCCCATTTCTTTAGCTGGTGTATCAAACTTTGCATAAAAATATACGGTATAGGCAGCTCCGATATTCCATCCTCCGCGAACTCGCGAATAACCCTGTATCTCTGTATTTGAAAGTATCTGTACTTCAGAACCCACCAGCTGCTGAGTTTCTGCATTTTGATGGGGTTTTAATAAAAAACTACCTGCATCAATTAAGATATGTGACGCTTTGCTTTTCGGAAAAGTATATTCATGTAATCCCGCACTATGTGATGAGCTCAATCGAACAGCAACATGGTATTTATCGAGGGTTACGGAATATAAGCCAACAGATGCTTTTTCGTTTGATCTTGGAGAGGAATAATCTTTGAGATCAATATTACCCACCACCGGCATGACCAGGATATTCCCATACTTTGGCCCACCGCCGGTTCCACTTACATGCACATGGCTAAACCCAACAATATTTGTTTTAGATTCCCAACCTGCATTCGTAAATTTATTACCGCAATCAGGTCCCAACTTAACCAGACTACATGGAACTGATGAGCCGGGGAAAATATGTCCCCCACCTTCTGTTCCAATAAAAGGGTCAACATAATTAGCATAGTTCTTATTACTTTGTTGTGAAAAACAAATGGCAGGCAACAGCAATAAGTAGTATAATATTTGTTTCATCATCATTTGATTTATTTATTCTATTAAGGTTTTTTATTTTTCTCTTTCTTCAACAATCATTCTTTTCATTCTTATAAACTATAATCGTTCATTATTTTACAAAGGTTTCATTTCAAACCAATCAAAATCTGCGGGGGTTCTGCTATTCATGTTATTACCTGCCGCAAACATGCCGATATGCAATCCTAAGAAACCGCCAAATGTTTCAGGTGACAGAAATTTTGTATCTACTTCTCCCATCATTTTATTTTCAGCTCCCTGCGAAAATGAAAAAACATAGCTTGCTTTATTCGCTTCTACTTTTAACTGCACATTTCCTTTAGAGAGCATCACCTTTTTTTCTTCATGCATGATCTTTCCCAATACATATCGCAATACCAGTTCACGATCGTTTCCTTTTTTTCTGATGAAAAGATCATAATGCGCACCTTGCGAATAAAACACCGTCAGGCCTGCTTCTTCGTTTTCATTTACAGGATCAAAATCAAGACTTGTTGAAGCTGCGCAATCAAAATATTTTTGTGTTTGAAGGATCATTTGCGGAGATCTTGAAGTATCCAGATTTCCTTTTTCGCCATATAAACGAAGGAATCCTTTTCTTTCAGTCAGGGACCATGAACCCGGAACAGGATTACAATAAAAGTTCCAGATGGGATTCAATTTTTCATTGTTAAAATCATCTTTCGAAGCAGGCACTGCAAAAGGATATAAAGGCAAGGTCTTTGTGTGATTCTCTAACATGGCAGTTCCTTCAAATGGTATCATCGGCCAAGCGGCATCACTCCAGTTCATCGGTGTTAAGCAAGTTTCGCGATCTAAATGATGATGTCCCTTAAAAGGGCGGAATGCTAAAAAAACCATCCACCAGGTTCCGTCTGATGCCTGGATGATATCGCCATGACCGGCTCCCTGTAAGGGATTTGACTGGCTGCTGAATTTATTTTGTGTAAGTATCGGATTCCCTGAATAAGATTCAAAAGGGCCCCATGGCGAACTGCTGCGGGCGATAGTGATCTTATGTCCGTAATCAGTTCCACCTTCAGCGATCATCAAATAATAAAATTCTTTGTATTTATAAAGGTGCGGTCCTTCCGGATCGCGGCCACCTGTTCCTCTCCAGATAATTTTTTTATCTGAAATGATTTTACCGGTATTGATATTTATCTCTGATTGTAGGATAGCGCCTGAAATGCAGCTGGTAAAATAAGTCTTGCCATTCTCAAAATAAAGTGATGGATCAGCGCCATCCTGATCTAGCCAAACCGGATCAGACCAAGGACCGGCGGGATTGGTTGCTTTTACAAAAAAATTGCCCCCGTTTCGGCGATTGGTTGTAACAACATAAAAAGTATCTCTGTAAAAACGGATAGTAGCGGCAAAGATCCCTCCCCCTTTTGTTAGATCAAGCTGAGATATTCTGTCCAGAACATGTCCGATCAATTCCCAGTTGATCAGATCTTTGCTGTGATAAATAGGCACACCGGGAAACCATAGAAATGAACTGTTCACCAAATAATAATCATCTCCTGCTTTGCAAATACTCGGGTCGGCACTCATTCCTGAAATAACAGGATTAGTGTAAAAGCCTGTTGTTGTTTGCGGCTTTTGTGCCTGTACAAACAATACCATGATCAATAAGCAAGAAGTAATTATATATTTCATTGCCAATTATTTTTTAGAAGATATCCTTAATAACATCACACCATGATGTCGAACAGAAGTTTTGAATGTATGATCGAACACCCCTTCCTCTTTTTGTCGCCATACATCTCTTATGGTGAATTTACCATTCAATCCAAGTTTCGAAAGATCAAGTGTATACTCTTTAGGTGATTCATTTCCCCAACGGAAATAAGATTCGGGGGTTTTTCCATATCCGTCAATATTGAATAACCCTACAGCATAAGAACCATCTTCCAATGGCCTTGACCAAATCTCAATTCCATTATCTTCTGCAATAAATCTCGCAGCTTTTGCCAATGGATCCTGATCAATAGCGATCACTTCATCATTAGACAATAAATTTATTGTGAATGCATCCATTTGTTCGATAGGGCAACCGATCAATAATGGTGCTGCAAGCAAACTGTAAATACTTACATGTGTATATTGTTCATCGGGAGTTAAACGAGTTGGATGCAATACAGGCCCAATAGATACATCTCCCAGGATCATCATATCAGGATCTGCCCAATGACCTTGACCGGTATAAGGCGACCATTTATCCAAAGTGAATGTGTTGAGGTAAAGACTCGTCCAGCTGTCTTTAATATCCGGCCCTGTTCGATACATATTTGATAAGCGTGCCCAATCATTTACTTTTTCAAAGGGGGCATTATTTGATAAACTGAAAACAATATCTCTTCCTGATCTTTTTAAAGCATCAGACATCCTTTCTGTAGAAACAACATCGATGCGCCAATCATACTTTAAAAAATCAACACCCCATTCGGCCATCTGTTTTGCGTCGTTCGATTCAAAACGATACTTGCCGGGACCATGAAAAGATGAACGATTCAATTTGATGATATCATGTGTTTCACCTCCAGTAGGATAAGCAGAAGATCCGCCAAGATATCCGCCATAGCTGGCAATATAAGGTGTTGAATAAATTCCTGCCTTCAACCCTAAAGAATGGATATAATCCATCATTCCTTTGATATCAGGGAATTTTTCGTTTGGCTGAAGGGCAGTATCAGGGCCTGTTCTGATCCCCTGCCAGGCATCATCAATATTGATATAAGTCCAGCCGTGATCTCTTAATCCTGTTTTAACCATCGCATCAGCGGAAGCGATCACTTTTGCTCTATCGATCTTTGCTTCCCATGCATTCCATCCATTCCATCCGATAGGAGGTGTTAATGCAATGCTGTCTCCTATTTTAATTACTAATTGTTGTTTTGCTTCTCTGATCTTATTTTTTGCTTTCAGTGTAACTGTATAGGTTCCTTTTTCTTTGATGGTTCCGGAAATGATCCCGGTTTGTTCAGATACAAATAGTCCTTTAGGCAGATGCGCTGCAGAAAATTGCATCGGTCTTTCACCCGTTGCTGCAATTGTGTATAAGAATGGATTACCGGGACTTGCACCAAACAATTTTGCAGAATTTATTCTAGGCAATTTATTGGGTGAGGGTGTAATAATATATTTAGCATCGGGGTTTGAAACATGCTCGGGCATGGTGTTTCCGATCATTTCAATTTTTGCGTCCGCCCAGTCTGCATAAGTACGTTTATTGTTGATACCTCCTACTTTGTCTTTGATCAGTAAACCTAGTTGCTGAATGCCTGTAAGATCAATGTCTATTTTTATCGGCGCATCGCCGATCTTCATTTCAGGACTTTGGAAAAGTAATTTCCGGTCACCCACCACATAAAAAGTAACTGGAATTTCTTTGTTTCCTTTATCATCAGCACCTACAAAAGCTGAAAAATGTTTTGCATTATTATTGAGATAAAAAGGGATCACACAAATGGATTGCGCGCCCAAGCCTCTGAAATAATTCATACCGTTGATCCGCAAAGTATCTCCCGCATAATTGTGTTTTACATTAACGGGACGAAGTCCTTCCGAAAAAGTAACGATCGGCAGATCGTCTAACCATACGGTATGCGTTTCTTGGGCAACAGCATTTACAGTGATCATACAAATCAATACCATCAATAACGCAAAAACTTTTTTCATTTCAATATTTTAAAATTGTTATTGGCAGTTTTATTTTATTGGATACATCCTTAACATCACAACGCCATGATGACGGATATTTGTTACAAATGAATCTGTGAATATGCCCAAATCTTTTTGCCTCCAGGCATCTCTTAATTTCCACTTATTTTTCAAACCCAGTTTTGCAAAATCAAAAACATATTCTTTCGGTTTTTCATCACCCCAGCGAAAAAATGATTGAGGTGTTTTCTGATAATCATCAATATTGAAAAGGCCAACAGCATAGGAACCGTCTTCCAATTGTTTCAGCCAGGTTTGAACACCATTTTCATCAGACACTAATCTGCCCGATCTGCCCAAAGGATCCTGATCAATATCAATCACTTCATCATTCGTTAATAGATTCAATGTAAAATCGTCCAGTTGTTCGATCGGACAGCCGATCAATAAAGGCGCTGCCAATAAACTAAATAAAGAAACATGGCTGTACTGTTCATCAGCCGTTAAACGGGTAGGATGTAATTTGGTTCCTGTTGTTACATTGCCCAGGATCATCATATCGGGATCATTCCAATGTCCCGGTCCACCAAATGGCCCCCATTTGTCTAAAGTAAAAGCTGAAACATATAGACTCAACCAGCTATCCCTGATATCAGGGCCTGTACGGTATAGATTGGAAACCCTTACCCAATCTTTCACCAAAGCAAATGGTGCAGAATTTGACAAACTATATACAATATCTCTTCCTGATCTTTTTAGGGCTTCAGACATCAGTTCAGCAGATCTCAAATCTATTCTCCAATCATATTTCAAATAATCAACACCCCATGATGCCAACTGCAAAGCATCTTCCTTTTCGAAACGATATTTTCCAACATACCTAAATGCTCTTTTATTATTTTTTATACTGTCGGGATATTCTCCTTTTTCAAAATTGGATGAACCGCCGGGATAACCTGCATAGCTTGATATCCATGGTGTAGAATATACTCCCAGCTTTAATCCTTTTGCATGGATCTGATCGATCATTCCTTTAAAATCAGGGAATTTTTCATTCGCCTGTAAAGCATTGAATGCCCCGCCTCTTGCGCCCTGCCAGGCATCATCAATATTAATATAGGTCCATCCGTGTTTTTGCAATCCTTTATCCAGCATTGCATTTGCAGATGCAATTACTTTTTCTTTATCAATTTCTCTTGCCCATGAATTCCATCCATTCCATCCGATGGGTGGAGTTAATGAAATGGTATCACCAATTTTTATTTTCAATTCCTGAGCTGTTTCTCCAAATTTATTTTTGACGGCAAGTGTTGCTTTATAAGTTCCGCGTTCTGAAACTTTTCCTGTTATGATCCCTGTTTTAGCCTCGATCATAAGTCCCTTTGGTAAATTCTTAGCCGAGAAAACCAATGGGTCTTCCCCTGTTGCATCAATGGTATAGAGAAATGGGTTGCCGGGTGTTGCTCCAAATATTTTTGCAGAATTGATCCTCGGTTTCTTAGAAACAGGCGGTGTTAAAATATATTTCTCATCATCATTGGGAATATTTTTTGGAAGCGACCCTTCCAGCATTGAAATTTTGACATCAGCCCAATCTGCATAAGACCGGGACATTTCTTCTTTTTGTGTGACCAATAATCCCAGCCTTTTAATTCCGGTAAGATCAACATTTGTTTTTTTAGGCGCATCTCCCGATCTCATTTCTCCGCTTTCAAATAAGATCTTCCTGTCGCCAATTACATAAAAACTGCAAACCATATTTTTATTGGCTTTATCATCAGCGCCAACAATTGCAGAAAATGAAACAGCCTTACCCTCTAATAAAAAACTAAGGACACTGGTTGACTGTACACCAATTCCATTTTTAAAGTAATTGCCCCTGATCTTCATCGAATCTCCTCCGGCACTTGTTTTAACGGACAATGAAGGAATACCTTCAGAAAAAGTTTGAATATTCAATTCATCTAAAAAGACAGGGCCGTTAGTTTGTGCATTTGCTTTTGAAAATAAAAAAGCAATTACCATCATTAATTTGATTCCTTTATTCATCATATGTTTTTAATTTCCTTTAATTGAATAATTGATCATGTTGTCCAATATTTTTTTTGCTACTACAGAAGGTTTTTGTTTAGAAAGAATTGCCGCGGAAAGGTCAAGGGTATTAAAGATCATTTTCCCTTGTCCTACCGGAATAATACTCAAAGCCGAGTACATTTCATTTTTATGGTCAGTATAACATCCTACAACACAGCTATCACCCTTTAATCTCAATCCTGATCTTTCTTTATCATAAGCAGCCAGACATTGGTATTCCCAGTTAAATGCCGTGTTCACGGGCAGTCCATTAAACAATGGGTGTTCCCGAACAAAAAAGTTTCCGCCCATCCAGTTCACTCCTAAGTTTTGTGATCCGGTATATTCTGTAATTTCCCGTGAAGCAAATTGTTCGCACCAAAATGCTGCATTCTTTAACACAATGATCGTATTTCCGCTCGTTACCCAATTGACCAATGTTTCTAATTTACTTCGATCGCTCATTTTACCAATAGGTTGCATTTGTGCACCCAATAAAAGAACACCGTTTGATGGCATTTCATTCTTCACTTCATCAAATGCAATATTTGCTTCCTTCAATACCTGTTGTATTTTTCCTGAACTGTCGAGTACATGAACATTTGCGTGAACTGCAGAACGTTCCACTGCAAAAACCCTATCAGTTCCTTCTGCAATTGTCTTTTTATCTTTTTTTAAATAAGCATGAATATCTGTATAGCCCTTTTCATCCATTTTGAATGACACATTATCTTTCAAAAACTGACCAAAAACCAATCCTCCTTTTACCCTAACATCAAAACCCTGTGTGATCAAATTCCCTTTTGCATTTCTGGCAACAATTTCAAGTTGATAATTACCTTGCAGATCTTTTTCATTCACAATGAAAAAGTCGGCCATTATTTCATCGCCTTTCTCCACTACTTTATTTTTTAATTTAACCGCTATATATAGTGGTTGCTGATAGTGTGCGATGATGGCTGGATCGCCTTTAAAATTTCTGTACACATCTACAATGCCGGAATGATCTTCGAGCTTCGTGCTTTCCCAACCATTGGTAACATATCCGTCGATCGTGTTGCTGATCCTGATATTCTCGATCATTCGACCCTGCAAATAATATGAGACTGCGCCAAAGCTCAGACAAAGTTCATCTACATTTTTAAATGCTTTTTTGAATCCTTTCTCTGCAAGGAACTTATCAAAGGCATTATACTGGTCGATCATTTGCTGGCCATCCCAGCCATAATTTTTAGTTTTTAGAATTTCATCCCGTATCAATTGTAAACGTGGAAGTGTACCCGTTGCCCCTTCTTCGCCATAAAAAATTATTTCTTTGGGATCATGCAGCAATCGCTCATATTTTTCCGGCGATTGATAGAAAATATCTTTATAAACACCCGGCCCCGGCGCATTATGATTATCCCACCAACCAATTTGATAGAGGGCTGTATCATAAGGAAGCATGTGCATTTTTCGGATCGTTCCTTTAAAATAAAGGGCAGAAGTATCGGGAACATTATTAGAAGAGAAAGTGATATTCCTTGTATCATCTACCCTGTGAGCATCGCGGATATCTGTTATTTCATTTGCTTTAGGATCACGTCCTGCTTCATTGATCATATTATATATGATGAGAGAAGGGTGGCTTCTATCACGTTTGATCATTTGCAACAATTTTTCTCGCTTCCATTTTTTAATGAAATAAGAATCTTCATTATATGCATTCCTGTAACCCCCGGGCTCTTCATAATACAATAAGCCAAGTTCATCTGCCAGGTCCAGTATTTTTGTCTGCCCGATGGCACGATGAAAATTAAGCATGTTCAAGCCTAAGTTTTTAGCAGCCATTATTTGTTTTCTTGCCATTTCATCAGTTGGAAAAATTCCATTCACTGGCCAATGTCCCCAAGAGATGGCAGACCGTAGCACAATACGTTTATCATTCAGAAAAAACATTTTATCACCATCAATTTCCTTTACTTCAAACCAACGAAAACCAAAACGTTTTGTTTGTACATCTATAGAACCATCTTTACCATGCCATAGTGTTGTCAAAACATAAAGATTGGGACTTTCGGGTGACCAAAGTTTTGCTGAGGGCAATGCTATTTTCTGCTTCAGCACAGTTTCATTCCCTTTGGCCATTATTTCATTCTTTTTGGTAAACATCTCGGCTTTTTTACCAAATTCAGTAAGAGAGAATGTAATGTTGCCTTCTGCTTTCCCCAGTTTGTTCTTTAGAGTTATCTCAATATCTACCACATTTTTCTCGGCTGTATTTTTTATAAAAACATCATCGATCGAAGTTTGATCTTTTGCGTTCAATAATACTTTTCCTGTTATGCCGCCAAAACCGTGACTGGGCAATGTTTCATAATTACCCCATTTAAAGGAACTATAATCCTGCCAGGCAAAATTTCCGTTGGGATCAGTGATCCTAACAGCTAATTTATTTTTAGTCCCTGCTTTAATGAATGCTGTAATATCAACTGTAAAAGGAATGCCGTCGATCAGATTATATCCTGCAAGCTGATCGTTCACATAGACCTCTGTTCGCATACGGGCGCTTTCAAAATCGAGTGAAATATTTTTAGATCTCCATTCTGCAGGGATCTCAATAGAAGTGGTGAACCAGGATACTCCTGTATAATTTCCGCTGACTCCAAAACCATTTCCGTTAGCATCCCAAAAATATTGTTCGACTGTTGCAGGGAGTTTGGTCTTTACTGCAGCAGGTTGATCATATACATGTGCCCATCCGCAACCGGGACTATTCGTAGGAATGTTGGCAAGTATGATCGGCGGAAGAAATAAAGAATCGTTCTGCCAGTTCGCTTTTTTATCTAACCATATCTTCCATGTTTGATTTGAAATATCCCTGCTGTTTTGAGCGATCAAGCCAATGCAATTGAACAATAAAATACTTGCTATCAAATATTTTATTGCAATTTTATTTTTTAGCAAAAGGGATGTTCTTTTCATTTCCTTCAATTAGATATAGTTCAACTATTTATCCGGTATTAAATTTCTATTTTCAGTTTTTAGTATAATGAAAGATGATCTATTTTTTCTTTATGCGTATCTTTTAATCCGGTTACATGGCTGCAATTAAAAACAGCCACCGAATCCAAAACAAAAACAGGCACACCAACCAATTTTTGTGCTTTGATGAAATTAAACTCAGCCTCTTTCACCTGGCTTAATATGAACGGAGGCCGAAAATCATCCTTTAAAAAATTTACTGTCACATTATTCATCACAATATTTTTCACGTGTCTGATAAAGAATCCATAAGCAGGAATATTTCCGAATTTATTAGGGTCGGGATATCTTTTTTCAAACTCCGGAACTTTTATACCAGCCAGCTCTTTTGCGCCACCGCCTTTGTAATAGATGTGAATATTATTCATTTCCAGGTCTTCGATATCATGACCCGGTATTCCGCTGATGATCGAACCCGAACTGTCGTCCAAAGCATTATACACATTTACATTACTGATGCTGATCCTTCTGCAGACACCGATCTTCAAACTATCAGGTGCACGCATCCTTGCGCCAAGACGAATAAAAAAAGGAGAGTTTGTAACATCACGCATGGTGATATTGTTGATGGTCACGTCTTCCAGCAAAGCCCCATCCACTGATTCTATTGCCAGTCCTCTGCAATTATCGAATACACAATTTGAAATGGCAATATTTTGAAAACCACTATTTGATTCTGTCCCCAATTTTATTCTGCCTGTAGAAGCCTTCCTGTAATCTTTTTTGTAGCTGCCATCCAGCATGGTTCCCTCCAGGAATCCGCTTACAATGCAGTTGCTGATGGTTACATCTTTGGTAGATCTTAAATAGCCAAGTGTAAAAGTGCTTTTCAAACAAATGCCATCATCACCCGGAGAATTGATCGTGCAATTTGAAATATGTACAAATTGACAACAGTCAATATCCATTCCATCTCGGTTGGTGTCCATCTTCACATTATCGATCGTTAAATGATCAATACCTGTGGCAAGAATACCAAACCATCCGCCGTGCTTTATCGTAATATCGCGAATGATAACATTGCGGCATAATAATAATGCGATAGATTTATTTGCATAATTACTACCGCCCTTTTCTTCACCACCCAACATGCCTTTGCCCCAGATCATGCCGGCTCCGATGATGGATATGTCATGTAGATTTTCTCCCCAAATAAGGCTGTTGTGAAAACGGGTATGACCCAGATCCTGATACTGATCATTGATAGGTTTTTCTAAAGGATCATATTCAGTTGAATCTGCGCGGGAAGCGCCAATGATAGTTGCCCCCTGATCAATATATAGTGTGATATTGTTTTTGAGATGAATTGACCCGCTCAAATAATTGCCTGCAGGGAAATAAACCGTTCCGCCGCCTGCAGCAGAAGCAGCGTCGATAGTTAGGTTTATTTTTTTTGTATCTAATGTTAGACCATCCCCTTTTGCAGCAAAATCTTTTACATTAAAAAAGCCATTTGATGAAAAAGCTGCGGCATTTGTTTTCAATGAAAGAAACATTGACAACAAAAAGAAAATCGGGTATGCTATTTTAGCTGCTTTCATTTTTTTAATTAGCTGATATTTTTATTGATTTGGTTTTATCGGCAATGGTCACATGCATCATCCCATTCTCAACGATCAAAAAAACGTCTGCTTCCTTATCCAGATGCAATATTTGTTTTCCGTTTTTTTGCAGTGATGAGAATGCAGTAGCCGCAAGCTTCTGAAGGTTACCATTCACATCAACTTTTATAGCTGCCAATCCTTTATAAGTTCCTGTAAAATGATTGCCATGATAAGTAAAAGAAAAAGTAGCGATTGTATTATTTTTCAAAGATTCGATATTCGTAAATGTGTAAGAGCCGGCTTCATTTTCGACGCCATCTACCAGTTCATTTTTAGCAATGCCCAGTTTTGCAATATTGTCCAAAGAATAAGCAGTGGCTTTTGCCTTACTGAAAATGGTTTTCCAAACAGCACTGTTATCCTTGCCGTAAAAATCATGCGTAGCATTTCCTTCTGTCAAGAGTCTTCCCCCCTTATTCACATAGTCCTGAAAGAATTTAGTAGTAGCAGCTGTGGAGTATTCAGGATCCAGAAAAATAACTGCATCAAAAACATATCCGTTCAAAACGGGTTTGCCCTGGGCATTCAGTTTTAGTCTGCCGTCATTGATCACATCTGTAGGAACTGCTGCATGCAAATAACCGTTCTGCCACATTTCGATGGACTTCTTTTCCATTCCTAATTTATCATTGAGATCATACAAACCTCTCTGCGCATAATTGGGATACCAGTTATACATCGCTTCCATTCCATACACGACCAATAATTTCACCTGTGGGAATGTGGGGTTATATCGATTCAATAATCTTGCTGCATTTTCAACCGGATTTATTTTTTCTAAAGCAGAAGCTGCATCAATGGAAACACCCCAACCCTGTACATCGTTGGCAGCATGATAGTGTGTACGAATTCCATAACGCAGATCGTACAAGGCTTTTGTCCAGATCCTTGTCAGGTCTTTTCCATAATACATATTGTACATGGCATTCTTTTTATTGGACATTCCAATACCCACCTGAACAGGAGTAGATGTTTCTTCATCAGTATGTCCGTAATCGCGTTTGATATTCCACCAGTTTACTCCGGTCTGCCACACTTCATCAAACTCAAGATTATTGTGGAATGTACTATGCAGACCAACAAAAGCATTTTTACCATACATTTCTTTTCCAAGATCATAGACTGCTGCTTCAACACCCAAGGTTGCAGTTCTTAACAACCGCATATATTCATTAATGGCTTTCATTCTTACTGAAGGATTCCCCTGGGGTGCATAACGCATATCAAATAATACTTTATTCAGATCAAGTCCTGCTGTAGACCTCATTTTCTTGACCATTCCCAAAGAATACAATCTTTCCCTGAAAACATCATGATTACTGATCAAAACAGGTTGCCTTGCGATGGTCATATTTTTGTATTCATCCAATCCAACGCCATCAAAAGGAATATCACGGTATGCTTTGAACAGGTCAAGCATGATGGAATAAGCCTGATCTGAAAAATTACTGCAGGAATTATAATAATGCTGTGAGAGAATGAAAGCAGTGTAACCTTTTAGATCTTTTCCTGCATTGATAGATACCTGAACTGTACGAACATCCGCTGTTACAGTTGCTGAATTGGTGATCTCTTTCAAAGTTGCAGAATCATAAAATCCTTCAGTTGTTTTTTTGAATGCATATATTTTAAGCAGATCGCTCTTAATGATACTGTTCGTATCTCTTGCGCCTTTTGCTCTCACGCTATAATTAGCAGTGCCATTTTCATCCAACACAACTTCGCCATCCTGGATCAGTCGGTCGGTATTTTCAATCAATACACCGGCATTCTTTTTCCAGATCTGTAATCCGATCTGCAATCCTTTTTGATGCGCATAAGCCACTAATTTTTCAAAAATGGGATGCATGGTGGTGATCGAATCAAAATGGCAACCATTTCTTTCAGTCAGAAATATCAATGTATACTTGCTGTATTTTGCAAATGAATCGATCTTTCGTTTATACACTTCTTCAGGCATCATATTAGCGGCAAAGAACCAATACGCTACCTGCGGATGATTGACATTGTCGAACGAATTCACATAATCAAGTTTTATTTTCTGCGATGAAGCAATCAGATGAATCGTCATTATCAGCAAACATGTTAGCAGCAATTTTGTTTTCATTTATTCAATTTTAATTTGAAATTTTATACTTATTTATTTGCAACTTTTTCTGCGATCATTTTAAGAACCGCCTGATCACTCCATTCAGCCGTATGCCCAGCCATTGGCGTAAAAGATATCTTTGCATCCGATCTTGGGTTTTCTGTTTTATCTAAAAATGTTTTCAAAAATCTTGTGGCTACATTCGAGTACAAACCATCCATATCTCCTGTCCAGATCCAGATCTTTCCCTGCAGTTTTGGACCTAATATGCTCCAGTTCTTTTCCAGTACTTTTTTCAGATCATATTTCTCCCATTGCTTTGCTATGGCGTGATCAATCAATCCTGTATAAGGATCGAACATCAATGATGGAAGGCCATCATTTCCTTTAGGTCCGAACACCGCATTGTATGCACCGAATTGACCGCCTGAGATCAAATAATTATTGGTCCTGCCTGCAAAATTTTCTGCTTCGATCCATTCTTTCATTGAATAAGTTGGCTCACCGTAGATCGTACGCTTTCCCGGCTGGAGATATCCAAAGCGATTATAAAAAATGCTGCTGTCTTTATAAATGTTGATCAATCCGTAATGTTCAAAATCAACCGGGTCGGGACTATAAGACCATGTGCCATCAAAAAAATCAGGATAGAAGATCTGTAAACCCAATGCAACCCATCCTCCGGTAGATCTTCCTGCCAGAAAGCGCATTTTAGAATCGCTTCTATAATGAACCTGTTTTTCAATTTCAGGGATCAATTCTTCTGTTAATGCTTTTCCGCATGGTCCGTTATTTTCCGAGTCAACCTGATAGGTATCTCCATAAGGCCCTTGGGAATCGAGAAATACATAGATCACCTGCGGTGCAATTCCGGAGAACCACCAATCGGCAAATGCTTTATTTTTTAACTGTCCGTTGATCGCGTCATATCTTCCATTCAAACCGGGAGCCCGATAACAAATAGGGAATGATCTTTCAGGATGATCATAATAAGAAGCCGGGAGTAAGATGGCAGCTTTCAATTTTCTCGTTCTACCAAAAAAAGCAGTCAGCAACTCGCTCTTAACAATCACTGTTTTCACAAATTTGTGATCAATGATCTCGAAGGGAGGAATGATCTTATTGATCGATATGCTGAGATTTGATCCGGGAGAAAGAATCACAGAATCAATATCGCTATATAAATTCCCGGGGATATTTTCCTGCGCATCATCTATATTTTGTTTATAGACCGCCTGATAATAATATTTATCTCCTGCATTGCCCTTCCATTTATTCAAGCCGATACTTTGATAATTTTTGTGCCGCTTGTCGATCACTAATTTATCAGTAGCTTCCCAATTATTCGTTGTAATACCAATGGTGATCTCTGAATGTGCTCTTGGTTCTTTGTCATTTAGTTTAGTGATATGAATGAACAACCTACCCCCTTTTACAAAAGATTGCTTCATTGCAGGAGAAACAGTAATACTTGCTTTTGAAAAAGGAAGTTCCTGTGCAGTTGCAGAAAATGTAAATGCAAGAAGCAGAAAACCAAAAAGAATATTTAGACTAAGATTTATTTTCATTGAAATCATTTTATGATCATTTAAAAAATCACTGCATTTTCTTTTCGAGCATTTTAATAAAATAACCTCCCACTACTGAGCGTGCCTGAAATCCCACTTGTTTGGCATTTGCTGTTTCGTGCCAGTCTGAGAGCGGAACCCGATTTGTTTCATTCACAAACCTTACTAATGGCTTAACAAATGCTTCGAAATCGTTTTTGTTGTTTGCTAGAGTTGCTGTCCACATGATCCAATCCGATTTCGTATAAGTTTTACGGGAATCCAACGGCAAACCAAAATCTTTTTGTTTGGTTAGGTAATAGGTTACTTCTTTCTGTGCTACCTCTTTAGGGAATAGATCGAATTTTAAAATATGGTCCCACACCAAATTATATTTCTGACTCCAAGTATTTCCCTTATCAAACGTGAGTGCGTAATGATCGCCAACATCAGCCATTGTTTGCCATTTAACAGACATATCTTTTGCAATCTGCAAATTCTCCTCTGCCTTATTTTTGTTCCCGAGCATCTCTGCCAGCTTTGCATAAGATGCAATACCCATGATCGCCTTTATTGACAGGTTCGCATTACGTGCCAGATGCCCCGCAAAATCGTCTGTACACAATTGATTGGCAGGATCAAATCCGTCTTTCTTTAAGAATTCTACCCATTGTGTTAAGGTGCTCCAATGTTTTTTTGCAAAGTCTGCATTCTTGTCAACCATTGCAATCGCAGCTGTAAGAATGATCATATTACCTGATTCTTCCACTGGCATATCATTTTTGTAGGTTTGACCATTGGCCAAAGGATATGTACCCATATCATGTGCAGCAAATGGCTTGTCCCATTTTCCATTTTCAGAAAATTGAAAAATGAATTCCAGCATTCCTTTCATCAAAGTTGTGTTATATAAAAGGAATAGCGGTGCTGATGGATAGGTTACATCAACCGTTCCGATGGATCCGTTTGAAAAATTCTCCTTTGAAAAAAACAATAAAGTTCCATCCTGCGTAGCGACGATCTTATGAGCAGCAATGGCCTGTCGATATGCCAACTGACATAACTGCGCATATTGCGTTCCACCCACAGTTGAAGCATCTGCATACATCTTCTTATCAAACTCATCACATTTCTTCATAAGCCTCGGATAATCGGCTTCAACGATCTCCAGCATTTTTTCTGCAGTCATCGAAGAATCTTTTCTCCACCATGGGCGAAGGTTCTTTCCATAATATTGAACAGAGAATAGATCGTCATATGCCAGAATGAGGTGAAAATTTTTGCCTGTTTCTAATTTTGTTTCAAGGCTGTTGAAAGTTTTATCTGCCGACTGTATTCCTTTATGAATTGAAAAAGATGTTGTGCTGTTTTGCAACACAGGTACAGCCAGATAAGCATAGCCCCAGTCGATACGGAGATTGTCACCTTTCTTCCCTAATACATTTTGTTCAGTCGAGCCCGTATAAAATCCCTGTAAATGTTTTGATTCAAAATATTTAGTTTCTACCGTTTGATCGGGTGTGTTCACTGCCAATTCATTACCCACACTGAAACGAAGTTTGATCTCGTGCTTTTGATTGTCCAGACTTTTGGTTACAAAACTAATATATGATGCCGGGCGGGCAACTGTTTCAATTTCATCCAGCAATAAAGGAGAAGTGAACATCAATTTCAATTCTACTTTGCCACATATGAATTTGTAAGTTGTTTGGGTGGCCGTGATCTCATCAGAAATCTGAACAGCTTTCATTTCTTTATTGAGATCTGTTTCGCCCAGAAATTTATATGGTTTCCCATCCACCAAAAGCGCCCCTTCCAAAGGATGGTTTTTGCCGGTCCAATGTCTCGTTGACGAATTGTTCAATTGATCCGAAAAAGACCATATACTGAAATACGGATCATGTGTGATCAATGGATATGCAGGAGGGCGAACGGTTTGAGCAAAACCAAACTCAAAACAGCATAGAAATAAAACAAGTATATTTTTCATCTTCACTAATTTTTATTTAATTGATGTGGCTTTCATATCCCCTTCAATCAAAGCCCATTTCCAAAAATTTCTATCCGCAGGTTTATCATCAACCGATTCGATCACCCATTTGTCTTTTGAAACATTGACATCATAATTAATTTTGGATCCTCCTGGAAACTGAAACTGCTTTTCTAATTTTTTTTGATCAGGGTTTGCTTCCAACAATTTTTTCGCAAATTGTTTTGGGTTGATATTTTCTGCTACAACCATGATCCCGATCTCATCGACAGAATGAACAGCAACAAATACATGAGCAGGACATTGATATATTTTCCAACCATCATTTTCAGCAACAGGCTGATAACCTTCAGGAATAAATACGGGACCGGCAGCGCAAGCAAAATTTCGATAAACGCCTGTATTATTCCATTTCATAAAATCAGTACCCGGCCCTGCAACATGAAATGTTTGCGATACATTGATGGCATTATCATTCAAGAAAAGTATCGTGGGACGAGCTACAATTTCTGTTACCGTACCCTGATTACTTCCGCCGGATGAGATCAAATAATTTTTCCCGGCACTGTAAATTTCAGGGCATGTTTTTTCTCCATGTCCGATCTTCATAAAATAACCTTCACCCTTATTCTTTAATAATGCTACCACTTTATCAGCCGGTCTGTAAGGCATGCAGGAACCCATGATCGCATGGGCATCAGCACCATGTATATTGTGGTCGGGATTGCCCTCCGGTAAATAGCCCAACCATGCTTTCATAAAAACAGAATGATAATCTGTCGTCAATTCCTGAAAGCCCACTTTATCATACCTTCTTCGCATCGGTGCAAAATGTTTGAGCTGATAACTGCCCAATGCATAGGTCCAGTTCATATAATCCAGCACATCACGTGCTTCAGTCCTTATTTTTTCGGAAGCAAAAGCTTCGAGATTCAATAACCCTGTTATTGTGTAGCCGCAGTATGGCAATGAATTGAATTCATACATTCCTGCCCCGGTCATCTGAATTAATAATGCAGATAATTTTTCTTCCATGCCGTTGGCAACGTTGTCATACATTGAATCTTTATTTCCATGTAATTGTTCCCATCTGTTTTTTAAATAACGGGATCCTTCAGTCATCAGCAAATGATTTTCAGTTTCATCCACTATATCCATTGTTTTAGGGGCTTTGTAACGAAACTTACTTCCTTCTTCAATCAATAAAACATCCAATAAATGTTTGGCAGTTTCGGGATAAAGTATATCCGGTTTATCCCCAAATAAATAAAGTATCGGTGTGAGGACAGCCAATGTAAAATCGTAATCACCATTTTTATTCATGGCCCATGATGACCCTGAAACACCCCATGGTATTGTTTTAAGAATGATCTTATTTACTTCATCAACATCTTTTTTCAATAATAATTTAGCAAGCCATATTCTCGGATTATTTACTTTGCCGCCATTAGGATCAAGGCTTTTATTTGCCCAGTCCTGATAGATCGTATCGGCGAACATTGAATGTTTGTTCCATTGTATGTTTCTTTCATGCGGTACTTCTATATTCCCTTTCAACAATGCAGGCCGGTGACTTACAGATTGAGCAATTAAAGAAGTCAATCCTATCGCAGCAACAATCATGAAAATGATCACAATTGATGAAATTCCGATTTTAAAAAAAGTCTTTATTTTCATTTCAGTTGTATATAGGGTTAAGAACAATCAAAGGATCTTTAAGATCCCAATTATTTGGTATCTCGTAAACGATCTTGTACATAAAAGGATAAAAGATCGAAGTTTCGATATTTGCTCTGACAGAATCTGCATTCAATGCAATAGCCATCATTCTGTGCAAATTTGTTTCAATACCGATATGCATGTGATCGAATTCCCAGCTATTTTCTTTTAGATCTTCAACAGAACTGTTTTTTGAATACACAAGCAGTTCGAAATTTCTCGCTGCTATATCAGCCAGATAAATTTTCATTTGTTTTTCATCCACAATTACATTTGTTTTTCCTTCGCCCGGAATGTACATCCAGCCGATATCACCATCATCCGACCTCCAATGCATTGTTCCGTTTTTTAAAATGTGTGATACTTTTCTATTCCCCCATAATCCGCCCATCATCCATTCTTTCTGAATATAGGCTGTTATTTTTTTCAATCTGTCCCCTTCATAATAATTAGATGTGATGCGTGAAAGAAATCTGGGTTGATCAAATCTTTTGAATTGTGCCAAAGCCTTTTCAGGCATGGAAATGCCCAGATCAAAAATGGGCACAATAAAATTGGTCTCATTATGCGGCCCATTGCTTCCGGGTACCATAGCAATGGAAGAATCATCAACTGCCACTGTTATCCAAACGCCTGTGATAGCTGTATATTTTTTCATGTCGATCCCATAGCTTCTCAAATAAGGCCCGCAAATATTTTGAAGATTGGCATTATAGAACTGAGACAGATCTAACCACAATTTTTTTTCTATCAGCTTTCCCATTTCCCTGAATTCTGGTGCCACCGCCATTTCTCGCCACAAAGCGAGTCCCGTAAAATCGACCCCATAATAAGTGGGAGAATTATATTCACATAGCGTATTATATTTCTGAAAATTTAAAAATATCTCTTTCGCTTTTTTAATCCCCGCTGCTTTAATTTCAGGAAGATTGAAATTAGATCCGATATAGTCCTGCATGAAAGAACTCATGATGGAAATATTATTATAATCAGGATTTACATTTCGGATAAAATCACCTCTTGCAGCATGAATTAAAGCTGTTTCCAATTCCTTCTTAAAATCTCCCGGCAGTATACTTTTATATTTATGATAGACTATGATCAAATCCGTGCCAATGAATTCACGCATATTTTGATCGTATTCTTTATCATTCACTGATCCCTTCCAGCAAGCATAATCTTTACTTTTCTCATCCAAATTCTGCAAACCGAATATCCATTTAATGATAGTAATTGCATTTTGAATATCCCCCTCTTGATTTCTGAAGAAAAGTGCTTCAGCCAATCTCATTTTATTTCTGGATCCGGCATGAGCATCCAGTATTGCTGTTACTGTTTTTCCTTTGGGAAATTCTTCAGTTATAAAATCATCGAATATTTTTTTTTGCAGCGGGCTGAGCGATTTATACTCAAATCTTTTTACATACAGTCCTGAATCATCACTATCCTGCAGTAAGCCTTCTGCAAAAAGTGAGGATAGATTAAATATGGCCAGTAAGAAGAATAAATATTTTTTCATGAAAGCCGATAAAACTTATTTGACAAAATATATTACTATAAAACAATCGTTCCTTTCAATCGAATATCATCAGATGATGCCCCAACCATGATGGTATATACTCCTTTCGGTGTTACAAATTTTGATTGGCTTTCATCCCAGTAACGAAGTTGTGACTTATCTATTTCCACTTCTATACCGGATGATCCTCCTTGTTTTATTTTGATCCTTTTAAATCCTTTTAATTGTTTGATCGGCATTGGGATATCTGCATCAGGCATTTTTACATATACCTGCGCCACTTCATCTCCGTCTTTTTTACCATCATTCCTTATATCAAAACCAACTTTTATTTTTTCATCCAAATTTGTTATACGTAGTTTATTATAAGTAAAATGGGTATAGCTTAGGCCATATCCGAATGGATACAGTGACTTTCCCTTAAAGTATTGATAGGTGCGGCCTTTGGTAATATCGTAATCATCGATGGCAGGCAATTCATCAAGATCATTGTAAAAAGTAAGTGTTAATCTTCCGGCAGGATTATAATCGCCAAACAAAATATCTGCAATGGCATTTCCTCCTTCCTGACCTGAATACCAGGAATCCAGTATCCCCGGAATATTATCCTTGATCCATCCAATTGCGAGAGAACCTCCCGAAACCATTACAACAACCGTTTTAGGATTTGCGGCATAGATCTTTTGGATAAAGACTTCCTGATCTTTTGATAAACGAATACTTTCTCCGTCTTGCCCTTCGCGTTCAAAAAGCTTATTAATTCCCAATACTGCAATTGTTATATCCGCTGCTTTTGCAGCGTTGATAGAGCCTTTAAACAAGTCGGTATAGTTTCTTAATTCATTGGGTGCTTTCCAAAAAAGTTTTGCAGCAGCTTCTCTTTTGTAATTAAAATACTCCACTTTAATATCGTATTCTTTTCCTGCTTCGAGGTCAATATCAGTAAATTCAGACACGACAGATTTTCTTCTCCATGAATCGATCAATAATTTCCCATTCAGATACAATCGCGATCCGTCATGTGCTAAAAAACCAAGGCTGTATTTACCTGATACTGCAGGAACAAGTTTACCGACCCATCTCACAGATAAAGGGGCATTGGGAATAAATGCATCCGGTTTTTGATTCAAAGGTTCAAAATTGATATTCTCTTCCATCCTGATCTTAGCAGTTCCCTCCAAATTCATATTCGTAAAATATTCTGCTTTCAAACCGCCGGGAAAAGAGGATTTTGTGATCAACTCATATCCTTCCAACCCTGTTATTGCTTGCCAGGGAGCATATATGATCTTTACTTTATTACCCACTTTATTTTGGATGCCCTGTAATATGGAAACGGGATCACCAAAAGGAATCCCACTATAATCACCGAATTCAGTTGTTGCAGCATCAATACCAACAACTGCAATAGTTTTTACTTTCTTTATATTGATGGGGAGTATATTATTCTGATTCTTTAAAAGCACTGTGCTTTCATGTGCAGCTTCCAAGGCTAAAGCTTTGTGCTCGGCAGAACCAACAACCGAAGGCAATATTTTATTATAGGGGTTAAAATCAGGGTTATCAAATAACCCCAACTGCATTCTTGCGCGCAAAACCCTGTACGCAGCAGAATCAATATCATTTATTGAAACCATTCCCAATCTATACGCATTCAATAATGGTTGCGTATAAATATCATCACCACATTCCAGATCAAGGCCGGCTTTGATTGAAACCATTGCAGCAAGTTCTTTTGTTTTCACATATTTATGCCCGTCGATCAATTGATTGGGACCACCACAATCTGAAACGACATATCCTTTGAATCCCCATTCATCTCTTAAGAGTTTTGTCAACAGCCATGAGTTAGCCGTGGCAGGAATTCCATTTACTGCATTGTAAGAAGACATGATGGATGCAGCCTTCCCTTCTTTGATACAGGCTTCGAATGCCGGTAAATAATATTCACGCAGTAATCGCATGGAAACATTTGCATTATTGGAAAAGCGGTTGGCTTCTTTGTTATATACTGCAAAATGTTTTGGAGTAGACACTACTTTTAAATATCTAGGATCATTGCCCTGCAATCCTTTTACAAATTGAACACCTAAAACACTTGCCAGATAAGGATCCTCGCCATAGGTCTCGGGAGTTCTTCCCCAACGCGGATCACGAGCCATATTAATAGTCGGTGACCAGAAAGTGAGCAGATCATTGAAACGTAATGTTTGCTTTTTTCCCCATTCCAATTCATTCCAGCGGGCACGTGCTTCATCAGAAATAGCAGTGGCAATCTTATAATGCAATTCTGGATTCCACATACTTGCCAATGCTATGGCTTGCGGAAATACCGTAAATTTTCCCGGACGAACAATTCCATGCAATGCTTCATTACCGTGATAATATTTATCAATATTCAATCGCGGAATTCCGGGAGAACTTGCAATTAACAAGCTGATCTTTTCTTCAACAGTCAATTGATTCATCAAGTCCATGATCCTTTCATGCTGCGGCGCATTCTCATCTCTGAATAATTGCTGCGCATGGCTTATCACCGGATGGATAGTAAACAAAAACATCAACCCGACGAAAGTAAATCTCTCCAGAATTTTGCAGAACATTTTAAATTGTTGATACTATTTATAATTTGTTTTCAGAATAGCTTTCGATTCACTAACCGGTATCACTAAATTTTTGATCATTACTGAATTGGAATTATTTAATTGGATCATCGGCATTTCCCTGGCTGTTGGTATCGTTACATCGGATAATGAAATATTCTTAACATCATCCATTATAATTGCCGGACGAAAATCTTCTTCCAGATATTTTAACCGAACATTTTTAAACTGTATCCCTTCTGCATGACGAATATAAAAACCCCATGAAGGCAATTCACCGAACATAGAAAATTCAGGATAGCCAGTTACATTTTCAATAACTGAAGTGATCGAATCCAAAGGAATGTAAGCGATCTTTTTATCGGCCCTTCCACCATAAGAAATATCAATATTCTCCAAAACAACATCCTGCACAGGATATCCCGGAATGCCCACTATCGAGGAAGGAATTAAATTATAGGGAAGAAACGGATGTCCGTAAATATGAAAATTTCCCGGACGTCTCGGCATTTTGTCTTCACCAGGGCGAAGATGATCCGGTGGCCCTTCAATCGGATAACCCTGATCAGGTTTGTATAAAGGTATTTCCGCTTTTACATTGGCGATATATATTCCTTTACATGTTCCTACTTTTGCGTCTTTATTTCTATGACCTCGACGAATAAAGATCGCATTACCTGTATTTTTTGCAGTTATATTCCGAATATCAATATTTTCCATGAAGCCGCCATCAACAGATTCAATGGCAATGGCTGAACGATAGGTATCAAAAATAGTAAGGTTACGAACTTTAATGTTTCTGAATCCTCCTGTATTTGCCGTGCCGAACTTAAAGCCATTGGCACTGGAACGAATGGTACAACTATCTATAAAAATATTTTCGCAATAGGAATCCGGATTGGATGATTTTAAACAAATGCCATCATCGGTTGAATTGATAAAACAATTTTTTATTGTCACATTTTTGGAATCTGTTACATCCAAACCGTCATTATTCCAGTATGCCGTACTTTGAACAGTAATTCCTGAAATATTTAATCCGTTACATTCTTTATAGTCCTGCACCCAGTTTGATGCATTTTTTAAAGTAACGTCGGATATTTTTATATTACTGCAGGAAACCAAATAAAGAACCAAAGCTCTACCTGCTTCCGGTCTTTTCAATAACCACAATGAATCATTCCTGTTTTCTTTAAGTTCTCCACTTCTTAATTTTTGAAAGATATCGAGCATTAACTCCTGTCCTTGCCCGTCAATGATACCTTCACCGCTGATTGAAATATTTTTTTGATTTTCTGCATAGATCAATGCAGCACGCTTTTTTGTTTTTGCATAATCGTATGTGTTATGCGAACCCAGTAAACAAGCTCCTAATTCCAAATGCAGATCCACGCCGGATTTCAATAATAAAGATCCAGTCATGAAATTTCCCGGAGGTATAATTACCCGGCCACCACCAGCAGCAGAAACCTGATCAATCAACTTTTGTATGATGGCATCATTATTTGTTCTGCCATCTGCTTTTGCACCATAATCAGTAATGCGCTGATCTTTCGATTGCCCATATCCATTTGCAAGAATGAATAATAGAAAAAAAGACAAGATTTTATTTTTCATGGTTTCTATTTATTAATAGGAATGATATTTTGTACAACATTGTAACCTTTTACTATGACCGAAGTTCCGGCCTGTTCTAAAAATCGGTTCGACGTTTCTATAGTTACAGACTTAGATTCTCCGGGCAAAAGAGAAAAGAAATTATCAGTATAGAAAGAAGGGCGAATTGGCTTCTTTTCTTTATCGAGTAATTGGATCTGAGTGAAGAAGGCAATGATCTTTGAATCATTCTTCAATTTTAATTCAACAAAGCAGTTATCGCCTTTCTTTGTAACTGTTGAACTTGTTACCAAACTTGTTTTCTTCATAGTTAAAAGTGGTTCAAATCCAGCAGTTGCCGGACCGGTTAATGTTTCTTTTCCTTCATATTTATCAGTGGAACGCCAGTAAAAGCTGTTGCTGATCTCTTTTCCTTTTTCATCAAACAAACGGAGTTTTATAAAATGAACAGGAGTGATAGATACACTGAAATCAATTTTTATCACATCATTCAATACCCCATCTTCCGGGATCTCATTTAAAGTTTTTGAATAAGAAGCAACTTTTTTACTGTTCAGATCATATACATCAGCAGTTACTTTATAATTGCTGAATGATCTGTTATATTCATTATAAACCGATACCGTATTTTTTAAATAATGAAATTGAGCATGTAAAGGTTCCAAAGCATTTTGTGTATGGTACAATGATGCAGTAGGTTCCAGTGACCAATCCCACATTCTTCCGCAGACTTGTCTGGCAGGCGAATTATGATACCAGAATAATAAACCCGAACAATATTTATCGCCGAATCCATATTTGTTATAATTCCAAACTTCCCAAATGGATTTTGAATTCATCGCACCCAGCAATTGCGCTTTTTGAGCAAACTCATCAATGGAATTTGACAGACCATATTTATTTACTAGGTCTTTGTATTTAGTGGTCATCTGATGAAATCCATCCCCATCCAGATAATCCCAAACAGGTTTGTTGATCGGCCAGAGATCTTTCTCGTCCATCATTTCTCTCAATACTTCAACTGTTGGCAATGTGGGCGCTCCGTATTCAGGATTAAACCCATCTACCCTGCTTCCTCGGTTGGAGGCCGTATTTTCATAATGCTGCATCGGGTTTACCTGCTGATATGGGCTACCATCATGTACACCGTCTGTTTCGGACTGCATTTGATAAGGACGTGTTCCATCGAGCTTCGTCAATAATTCTTTAGTGCCCGATACTTCTGTGCTTTCATTTGAAGCCACATAAAAAGCGAGTGAAGGATGATTGCGGATCCTTTTGATAGTTGAAGTAAGATTATCAAAATACAGATCTTTATCCTGTGGATGTTTTGTATCGCCTGTTAACCAGAATTCTTCCCAGATCAATAAACCCATTTCATCGCAGAGTTGGTAAAAATAATCTGACTCAGCAATACCCCCTCCCCACAAACGCAATAAATTAACCCCAGATTGTTGTGTATATCGAAGCTCTGCATACATTCTTTCATCGGAGTTACGCAGCATGGCTTCCGGGATCCAGTTTGAACCACGAATGAAAATTTTCTTTCCATTCACATAAAAAATTTTAGAACTATCCGGTGTATTACGGTCGGCTTTAATTTCCCTTATACCAAAACGCGTACTGATCGAATCTCCCAATAGTTGTCCGTCAATGAACACTTTTAATTTCAACTCATACATTTCGGGATTGCCT
>CAIKTE010000103.1 GCA_903830285.1 uncultured Chitinophagaceae bacterium
CGTTCGATATTGCGTTTATGGGACTTTGATTAATGAAACGTTTATTTGGGAAAAATGCGGGGTATTTGGAGAGGTAATTTTATCAAAAAACAGGTTGTTCCAAAAAAAGTCTCAAAAAAGGAACGTTTTATAGCATCCTATTTAATTTTACGCTAAGAGCTTTTATACGCAGGGTCATTATTTTTCCTCTTTTAATAAGTATTTAGCTGATTTATCATATTATCTTGATCACTGTATATTTAGTTGACTATAAACCTAACGCAATGAGATCGAAAAAATTTTTCCTGTTCAGTATCTATTTATTTGTATTGGCAAGTTGCAGTAATACAAATACAACTGATAAAGACGCCCTAGAAGTAAAAGATAAGAATACAGTTCAAGTGCCAGTAAATCCATTAAAAGAATGCTACTTCGGCGATCTGCATTTGCATACGGCACTTTCGGCTGATGCAAATTTCTTTGGGGCTACACTTTTTCCGGAAGACTCGTATAAATATGCGATGGGCGAGGAAGTGATTTATATGGGTCAAAAAGTAAAACGCATTGCTCCACTCGATTTTTTGGCAGTCACCGATCACTCAGAATATTTGGGAGCAATTATAGCTGTACGAGATCCAAAGGGACCTTTTGCAGGTACTGAATTATACAGACAATATACAAGTAAGGACCAGAAAGATGTGGCTAAATCATTTAGTGATTTTGTTGCTGAAATGGCAGCAAACAAACCCAATCCCGAATTAAATAAACCCGAAGTGATCAAAACTGCATGGCAAAAAGTGATCGCTGCGGCAAATGCTTATAATAAGCCGGGTAAGTTTACTGCATTGGTGGGTTATGAATGGACATCAGCGCCTGTTAATGCAAACAGGAATGCGCAAAATTTACATCGCTGTATAATCTTTAAAGGTGATAAAGTGCCTGAACTGCCATTTTCTTCATTCGATTCGGATGATCCTGAGAATTTGTGGACTTATTTAGAAAATGCACGTAAAACAGGCAGCGATGTACTGGCGGTTCCGCACAATGGTAATATTAGTAACGGATTAATGTTTGATACAAAAACATTAGGAGGTAAACCATTGACCAAAGCATATGCTGACAGAAGAATGATTAATGAACCTTTAACTGAAATGAACCAGGGCAAGGGTGTGAGTGAAACACATCCTACACTTTCACCCAATGATGAATTTGCTAATTATGAATTGTTTGAAATTCTCTTAAGCAGCACCGTGAAAGCTAAATTTAAAACAGGCAGTTATATAAGACAGGCATATGGAGTTGGACAAGAATTACAAGCCAAATTAGGCAGCAATCCATTTAAATATGGATTGGAAGGTGGTACTGATTATCATTCAGGTATTAGTTCGAGTGAAGAAAATAATTACCCCGGCTCGCATGGTTCGCAAGATGATCTCGCAAAAAATTATAAAACTATTTTAACTGCAACAGAATCTGTAGGTGGTGAACCACCTACTAAAATTAGTGCTGCAGGTATTACCGGTGTATGGGCAGAAAGCAATACAAGAGATGCCATTTTTGATGCACTGAAAAGAAAAGAATGTTTTGCTACTTCGGGCAATCGTATTAAGGTTAGAATGTTTGCAGGATGGGATTATAAGAACGATCTCATTAAACAAAATGATTGGGTAAAACAAGCTTATGCAACAGGTGTACCAATGGGTGCAGACTTACCTGCAACAACAAGTTCTACCAAACCAAAGTTCTTGGTACAAGCCATTAAAGACCCCAATGCTGGGAATCTGGATCGCATACAGATCATTAAAGTAAGCACGAAAGACGGTAAGA
>CAIKTE010000104.1 GCA_903830285.1 uncultured Chitinophagaceae bacterium
AGATGATTCTTTGAAAGCTCCAAACGGAACTGAAGGTGTGGTGATAGATAAAAAATTATTCCAACGTGCTAAGAAAGATAAGAACGGAAAGATTCGTGAAAAAGCACAGTTAGAAAAAGTTGAGAAAGTTCATCAGCAGAATGTAGAATCAATCAAAGAATTGTTGTTAGATAAATTGCAGACTTTGTTAAAAGACAAATCATCTACAGGTGTTAGCAATAATTTCGGAGAGATGCTAATTGGTAAAGGAGCTAAATTCAATCAAAAGAATTTATCAACTATCGATTATCAAAACGTAAAAACTTTGGGATGGACTGCCGATGCAAAAACGGATGATCAGATCAACACTTTATTACACAACTACAGCATTAAATTTAATGAAGAGTTAGGTAGGTACAAGCGTGAGAAATTCAATATCTCGATTGGTGATGAGTTACCAGCTGGTGTATTGAAATTGGCTAAAGTATACTTGGCTGTTAAGCGTAAGCTGAAAGTGGGTGATAAGATGGCGGGCCGTCACGGTAACAAAGGTATCGTTGCCAAGATCGTTCGTGCAGAAGATATGCCTTTCATGGAAGATGGAACACCGGTTGATATCGTGTTGAATCCATTGGGTGTGCCTTCACGTATGAACTTAGGTCAGATCTATGAAACCATCTTAGGATGGGCCGGAACAAAATTGGGTGTGCGTTTTGCAACTCCGATTTTTGACGGTGCATCAACAACTGAGATCGAAGATTATTGTGTAAAAGCTGATATCCCAATGAACGGTCATACTTATTTGTATGATGGTGAAACAGGAGAACGCTTCCATCAGAAAGCAACTGTGGGTGTTATCTACATCATCAAATTACACCATATGGTGGATGATAAGATGCATGCACGTTCTATCGGGCCATACAGTTTGATCACACAGCAACCGTTGGGTGGTAAGGCACAGTTCGGTGGACAAAGATTTGGTGAGATGGAAGTTTGGGCATTGGAAGCATACGGTGCAGCCAACATCTTACAGGAATTGCTGACATTGAAATCTGATGATATTATCGGCCGTGCAAAGACTTATGAAGCGATTGTAAAAGGTGATAATATTCCGAAAGCAGGTGTACCTGAATCATTCAATGTATTGGTGCATGAATTAAGAGGTTTAGGTTTGGATCTTAAATTCGAATAAAGATTCAATGCTGATATAATTAAAGCCATCCCGATTTGATCGGGATGGCTTTTTGTTTGAAATAGTGGGAGACATTAATATAATTCTATAGGAACTGTTCCATTTCCAGGTGGAAATGCTCTACTGTATGTCTTCAGAAAAGTAATGTAACCATACAATGCTCCAATCTATGCCGTCAGAGAAGCATAATTCAGCAATATCTCAATTCATTTAGCAGAGGATATAAACCATTTTACTTTTGCAATTCTATTAGTAACTAAAAAAACAGTTATTTCATTCTATTGGCTAACCATAAAATGGAATTTATGATTAACTGATCTTGTATTTCATTCTTAAAAGTGAATGACAATTCTTTGTTGCTCTTGTGTTCATAATCAATATCATTATGACCGAAGTTGAGATAGATCATTTTATAATGGATATTAGTCCAAGCAACCGGGTAATCGCCGCTATGCCATATTTCGTAGGGCTTTGGACCTGTGCCTAGAGGAAAGCTTGCTGAATCTATTGATAGTAAGATCTTAATATTGGGATTCTTTCTTAGATCATTTTTCCAGCTATACCACTCATTAGGTGATGCAGAAAATTGTAAAGGCATTTTTACAGATGATGGATGATAATGATCTTCGACTTTTAAAATGGCTGAAGTTGGCCTCCAGGTATTCCCTTTATACTCTCCCGAGCCTAAAAATTCGTTGTGATACCAATCCCAATTTTGAGGAAAATCAGATGGGGATAATGCAAAAGCTGAAAAATGAAAACCCATCCAGGCACCCCCATGCTCCATGTAATGTTTAAATGCTGCTCTTTGAAGTAATGAATCCGGCCTTGTGTCTAAAAAAATGATCAGCTGATATTGTTTTAAAAATGCTGTATTCAATTTATTCCAGTCATTGGTAGAATCATAAGAAAAATGATATGCTGCTGCGATCTTTGGAAACCAGTTGTTTGCTTCATGTACAAAACTGATATGTGCCTGATCGTTCTTGGCTGTATAAAATGCAAGTACCCTGAATATAGGTTTATTTGCTTGCGCAAAACTGTTTGAGGAATAACAAACTATTGCTGAGAAAAGAAGGGTTCTTACAATATAGGCAAGGCTTGACATCTGTTTCCTTATTTGTTTTTATCAAGAAGCAGATCGCTGTAAGAATTGTTTACATAATCAGCACGCTGTAATTCAAAAAAATCAAAATAATATTTGCATTGTTCTTTTAATTTTTCTATCCCTATAGAACCCTTACTGTCAATGGCTTCCACTTCAATGAATGTACCAAGACCTTCTACGATATCGAAATGAAATTTTACATTATCAATAAAATAGATCTTTCTTGTTTTATCAACAACAACTTTTATTCCGTGAACTTTTATCAGAATGTCTTTTAAAGACTTCGATGGCTGATGTTGGTACAAAATAATATCCGATTGTTTTGCATCGGCTGTATTTTGCCTGTCGTACCAGATCAATGCATTCTCAATATTACCTTCTCTTAGTTTTAATCTTCCTATTTCTACATTGAAATAAGTATCTGTCTGATGGTCTTCTCCCTTAAAGATGGGATGCTGTTGTAATAGTTTTTCTTCCGCTTTTTTTATATTGTTTGCTCTTGCTTTGAATTCGAAGTTGATAATATTCATGTACGTTTTATTTGATAATCAAAAATATTGAATTAATTAAGTAGTGCCCACAATGAATATAAAAAATGCAAATCATTATGAAAGTACAAGTGTGCGATTCTTTCACTGAAAGAACCCGGGGTAAGGGAAGATGCCATGAAATGCTAATGATGGAATAAAAATATTTTCGTTAATAAAACAAAAAAGCCGGTAATAATACCGGCTCTCTTTTATCCAAATTGCCCTTCTTATGAAACTGTATTCTATATACTATTTGTTGTAAATGTTCTTTGTATTCTGATAACCACTTCCGGTGTTTTTGTACCAGTCTGTGTACTGTGTACCACCTGATTTTGCCCAGTCAAAGAAATGTGAATAAGCCTGATCGATAGAAATCGTTTCAATTGGATAATTGAAGGTTTCTGTAAAGCTTAATGCCCATGGATGATTGTCTTTGGTAACATAATAGATCCCTGCATTTGCATTACTTGCATCTTCAAGTGTATTAAATAAAGTATTGTCGATCAAATTGGTTGGGGCATTGTTAGGAAGATGCACTTCATAACCTCTGCGCATATTACTGATAAGGAAAGGATTGAATGGAGCAGTTCCTAGTGTTGATGCATCAATTGGACTTGTAAATCCAACATATACAACTGATGTGTCTCCGGAAGCTTTTGACAGATCGGCTCTTGTATTGATGAATAATCCTCCATCTGCATATCTGATCATTGTATGAGCATTATCAAATGGAATGATCACTGCATTTTTCTGTCCGGCTTCTGTTCCGTTTGCATTTGTTTTGATATAACCACTCTTCAAATTTTGTCCGGTTACAGTTTGTATCAGGTCAGGAGAGAATGGGAATTGAACACCAAATCCATTGTTATAAATTGCGCCTGTTGCAACCGGAGCAAAGCTTCCAAACATTTCAACAACATTGTTCTTTGCATTGCTGATGATCTTGTATTGATAATTTACAACCAGGTCATTCATATCATAATCTCCTGTGCCCGGCCATTGGTCTTCATAAGCTAATGTACCCCATGTGTTTTCTGCAGGGAAATAATTGATATAAGCTCTTGTTGGATCTTTAGGAAATGCATCGAATGCGTCTGTTACACCATCACCATCCGAATCAACAGGTGTATCTGCAATTTGTACGTTATTAGTAGAAATAGCTTCAATAGGATTAGAAGTTGCATATACGATCACATCATTAAAATCATGATCACATGAAGAAGATTCTCTGTTGACATCTTCAAAGCCAATTAAATAAGTATTTTGATATTGTAATAAAACTGTGTGTTTTTTCAGATCAGCACTCGCTTCCGGATTTAAATAACTGTCAGAGAAATAAACCCCGCCTGAATAATAATTTACGGCTGAACCATTCCACGCATCAGCGAAAATTACTAATCCGATCGTTGTGCCTTTATCAAATCTCCCGATGTTTACTTTATCGCCTGATAACATGCTTCCACCACTACCTTTTAAACTACAGTTTTCAAATACAAAATGAATGGAATCAATATCATTCATTGATTTGGGGGGATTATTAGTCGGGTATTTATACCATCCTAAAGAATTTCTATATCCTGCACCTTCATAAGTAAAGGTCAAATAAACATCTGCCAGTTCTGTAATAACAATATCCGAAGCTGCACCTGAAGAAATATATTGAGGATGTGTTTTCGCTACACTTTTGCTTTCAGGGAGAGAAGCATTGATGGCTTTCAGCAGATCTGCACTGATCACATCCTGTTCAGGTTCAAGATATAGAGGTCTTCCCAGGGCATCATATTTACCCATATAAGCAAACTTTGTTGTATTTGCATTAGTATAACCAAATGGGGTAGCAGTGTTAAATACTGATAATGCCTGTGAATGATAAGAAGATAAATTACTTCCTACACTCATGGTAGAAGCTATATCACCGCCATAGCCTTTTGAGCCACCGATTGTGCAATTGATCGTAGAACCATTGATACCTGCTTTAGCCAAACGCACTAATCCAATATATGCAGGGTCGATCACTAATGTATCGCAATAGGCAGGAACAGATAAAGTTGTATTGAATGAGCCATAACTGTCGGTAAAGCCTTTGAAAACCATTTTATCTAAACCACCTGCAGCATTTAAAGTATAAATGCTCATAGGCACACCCGACATTGCCTTATTGTCGTTAGTTAAAGCTGTAACATTTACTGTTACTTTTTTTACTGTACTATAATTGAATCCATCAGGTGCGATCTTAGTGATAGTAGTTGTGGGTGTTGCAACTGGGGCAGCTGTGCTGTTCATGTCTTTTTTACTACAAGAGCTGAACATTACTGCAGAAGAAACAACGATTAATAAAGTTTGAAGCAGTTTCATAATAAAGGTTGTGGGTTTTTAATTTTTCTATCATTAATCTATATTCATGCCATCCAATTGTTTTTATCTAAGTCTATTAAAATCAGTTAGTTAGAAAATTGTGTGTTTTAGAAAGTGTCTAATTTATGGAAATCAATTCTGTATTTTGGATTTTATGAGCAACTAATAAAAGATTGAAATCCTTTCAAAAGCACTACAAGTTGATATTTAAAATATGAATTTTCTTATAGTTGATATTGTGATATTGATGTAGTCGAAAGACTGAAGCAAATCCTAAATGATAGATGATTAAAGCTTGTTCCCTTACATTTTTGAAAGAAAGCTGAGGATTTAAAAAGCTTATTTTTGATTGATCATCTTATTAAAAATTTAATATGCGTACTGTAATTGCTTGCTTATTGATGTTGACAATGTCAACAGTGAATTCCCAAAACAAAGACTATTATTTATTGATAGGAACCTATACTACTGATATTCATGTGTACAAATTCAACTCAGCAACCGGTGCTACAACTTTTGTAAGCAAGATCAGCGGAACAACCAATCCAGAATATATCGCCATCACAAAAAATGAAAGATTTGTGTATGCAACAAATGAAAATCATAAGGATAAACCCGGTGAAGTGAGTGCATTTTCTTTTGATAAGAAAAAAGGCGCACTTACTTTTTTGAATAAAATGGAAACAGGCGGTGATGATCCCTGTTATGTTGATGTTGATACAACCGGTAAATGGATCGTTGTTGCTAATTACAATGGCGGAAATTTATCTGCGCTGAAAACAAATGCCGATGGCAGTTTGCAGCCACTGGCTCAAACCATAGATCATCAAGGATACAGCACCAATTTCGAACGTCAGTCAAAACCGCATGTGCATTGTGCCACTTTTTCTCTTGATGGAAAATATGTTTTTGCCAATGATCTGGGTACTGATAAAGTGTATCAATATAAATTTGATGCGAACAATGTTCAACAACCTTTATCAGAAGAAGCAGAAACAACTGATATTCCTGATGGCTCCGGTCCAAGGCATATTACTTTTCATCCCAATAAAAAATATGCATATTTAATAAATGAGTTAAGCGGAAAGATCATTGCATATCAATACAACGATGGAAAATTAACAGAGATACAAACCATTGTTTCGGACAATACCGGCGGCAAAGAAGACAAAGGAAGTGCCGATATTCATATTACACCCAACGGGCTATATTTATATACAACCAATCGGGCTAAAGCCAATGATATCAGCATATTTAGAGTAGGTTCAACAGGTTTGCTGACAGAATTAGGACATCAATCTTGTCTGGGAGTTCATCCGAGAAATTTTACTATAGATCCAACGGGTAAATTTTTATTGGTTGCAAATAGAGATACAAACAATATTGCTATTTTCAATATCATGAAAAGCACGGGAATGCTGGTAGCAATGCCCAATCAAATTCAGGTAGAAAAACCTGTTTGTTTGAAGATGATGTCTGTGCAGTAAAATAAAAAGCTCCTAACATAAATTATTTCACTATACCTATCGATCCTTTTTCAGTTGGGGTCAATTCTAAAATAAATTGTGCTGTGATACCGTCTTCTGTTCGGTGCGAAACATATAAAATAGATGTTCTGCTTTCTGCTGCAATTTTGTTGATGAGTGCAGTTACCATGGCTGTGTTGTGATCATCCAGTCCAAATGCCGGTTCGTCCAAGATTAACAGTGGTGGATGCTTTACCATAGCTCTTGCTATTAAGGCCTTACGTTGTAAACCTAATGAAAGTTCACAAAATGCTTTGTTTTTGAGATAGTCTATTTCCATCAACTGTAACCATTCATCGGCTAGCCTTAATTCCATTTCTGTTGGAATGATGTATAAGCCGATGGAATCATAAAAACCTGAAACGATCATTTCTTCCAAAGTATGACGTGTACTGAACAGGTCTGTCATCGATGGTGTAACATATCCGATCTTCTTTTTTATTTCCCAAACAGTTTCACCGGTTCCTTTTTTTCTGCCGAATAATTCAAGGTCTTTTCCATAGCCTTTTACATTATCACCGGTGATCATGCTAAGTAAAGTTGTTTTACCCGAACCATTAGGACCAACCAATTGCCAGAACTCACCTGTATGGATTGTCCAGTTGATATTTTGTAAAATCATTTTGTCACCATATTGTACTGACACATTTTTGAATTGAATGAGTGTTGTTGTGTCAATATCGAAATGATGAATGGGTTCGGGAACTTTTTTAGAATAAATATTCCTTGCATCATCGTTTTGTTGGTTGACGAACGTTGCAATATCATTTACAAAATTGAGCGTATTATTTTCTTCGAGAACTACTGCATTATTAATAAAGGGAAGCAAGTCTTTTTTTCGATTGATCAATTGAATAAGTGAAGTATGTTCTGCAATTTCAACAAGCATTTTTTTTAATGATTGCTGTGAAGATTTATCAAGATTGTCGAATGGATTATCTAATATAATAAAATCAGGTTCCTGTGATAGAACATAAGTCAGTAATGCTTTTTTCTGTTCTCCGCTAGATAAAGATTTGAGTTGTCGATTACTGTTTTTTGTAATTTCCGAATAATCGCGACGAGATTCCTCTTCAATTAAGTCATTCAATAAAATAGGAGAGAATAAAATGCCTTTCTGGTCATGAAAAGCAGTAAATGGTTCAACTGCTTTACCCGTGATTATTTGTTGTGCAAATAAGGCGATATCGGCATCATTAGATAAAAATACAGCCCAATGATTTTTTGGTTTCATTCCTTATCAGCATTTAAATTATCTGTGCAGTAACCATTCCTTGAAATTATTAAAATCAGCTTGCATGAAGATACTTTTCTTTTCTGCCGATAATAAATGCTGCACTTGTTCAGGAAACTCGATCGATCTTCCAATCGCATCTTCAACTGTATCAGGAAACTTGACAGGGTGTGCAGTTTCTAAAATATAACCTTTACAACCAACAGCCCCTGAAGCTGAATTTTGAAGACAATTTTCTAAAGCATAATATGCAACAGCACCGTGTGGATCTAATACATAGTGATATTGTTGGAACACTTCTTTTATAGTTTCTGATGTAGTAATATCGTCAACACTAATGCTGCTCATTTTATTTTTTAATGAACTGAATTGTTGGTTGAATAATTCCAGTATACGAATAAAATTACTTGGATTTCCAACATCCATTGCACTGGAAATGGTTGCAATGGCTGGTTTTGGTTTATATTCTTCAGTTTGTAAATAATGTGGAACAACATCATTGGCATTACAAGCTGCAATAAAATGTTTTACAGGCAAACCGGAAACATGTGCCAATACACCTGCACAAATATTTCCAAAATTACCACTTGGTACAGATATGATGGGAGCTTCATCTTCATTCCATTGTTGGAATGCAAAGAAATAATACAACTGTTGCGGTAACCATCTGGCAACATTAATGGAATTAGCAGATGTGAGATTGATCTTTTGATTCAGATCATCGTCCATGAATGCCTGTTTAACAATAGCCTGGCAATCATCAAATGTTCCGTTCACTTCTAGAGCAGTTATGTTTTGTCCAAGTGTGGTTAATTGTAATTCCTGGATCTTACTCACTTTTCCAGAAGGATATAAAATAATTACATCAACACCATCAACACCAAGAAACCCGTTTGCAACTGCACCTCCGGTATCTCCTGATGTGGCAACAAGAACGGTCGTTTTATGGTAAGCGTGACGATTGAAATAGCCTAGGCATCTGCTCATGAATCTTGCACCTACATCTTTGAATGCAAGGGTTGGACCATGAAACAATTCAAGTGCAGCAATATCTTCAGATATTTTAACTAAAGGAAAGTCAAAATTGATGGTCTCGTTAACAATTCGCTGTAGATCAACATCAGCAATGGTCTCACCCACATATGGTTTCATAACAATAAAACCAATTTCTTCTTTTGAATAGTTACGAATATTGGCAATAAGATCTTTTGATAATTGCGGAATGCTTTCAGGAAAGTACAAGCCTTTATCGGGTGCTTGTCCTCGTAAAGCAGCTTCTGCAAAATTTACTTTGGGTGAATTATGATTAAGGCTATAATAGTTCATGGTTTATGTTAAAGGTTATATGATAAATGTTCAATTTAGTTAGCAATCAGGATTTACATTTTATCATAACAGTTTTACTCCTTGTTGATTAATTGTTGTGACATGCGTATGATATGCCAAACCAATATTTTCATACACTTCTTTCATAACGGATTCTACAGCCCTTGCTATGACTTCATTTCGACTTAACATAAAAATGGATGGTCCAGATCCTGAAATGCCACCTCCCAATGCCCCCGCTTCTTTACATTTCTTTTTAACATCGTCAAAACCGGGAATTAAAATGCTGCGAACAGGTTCAATGATCACATCTTCCAGACTTCTGCCAATCAAATCATAATCGTGTTTGATGAATCCGGCAACTAGACCTGCAATATTTCCCCATTGCTTAATGGCATCTTTCAGCAATACACGTTGTTTTAAGATTTGCCTAGCATCAGAAGTTCGCACTTCAATTTGAGGATGCACAACGGTAACATGCAATTCAGGCGCATCAATACTAACAATATCTAAAGGGAAAATGGAACGGATCAAAGTAACGCCACCATAAATAGCAGGTGCAATATTATCGGCATGTTTAACACCGCTGGCAACTTTTTCACCAAACATTGCAAATCGAACAAGATCTTCTTTCGTAAATCGGTTATTTAATAAATGATTCGCGGCAACAACTGCACCTGCAGCACTTGCAGCACTGCTGCCTATACCGCTTCCCGGCTTGATTTTCTTTTTGCTGATGAAGTGAAATCCTTTAATGTCTGGTGTTTCTTCAAGTAAGGCTAATAATGCAGCACCTGATACATTCTTTTCAGGATCAAGCGGTAAATCATATGCATCATCATTAATAATAGTAACCCCTTTTTCATCGCTTAATGAAATCGTGAATTCATCATTCGGTTCGTTCAATGCGAAACCTAAAATATCAAAACCGCAAACTACGTTTGCAACAGTTGCGGGACTTAAAACTTTTACAGCCCCCCCACTCCCCAAAGAGGGGATTGAAGTATCGTAGTATTTTTGTATAAATTGATTCATTTTTTGAAACTTTTTTTAAGTCCTCCTTCGGAGGATTTAGGAGGCCTTATCTCGCTACTCTTATAATATCAGCAAATACACCACTGGCCGTAACATCTGCGCCTGCTCCGGCACCTTTAACTACCAATGGTTGTTCAGGATAACGTTGTGTGTAAAATAATACAATATTGTCTTTGCCATACAAATGATAGAAATCAGAGTTGGCAGGGATATGTTGCAGACCAACTGCGGCTTTACCATTTTCGTAATGAGCAACAAATTTTAATTTGCATTTTTCTTTTGCAGCAGCATCATACAGTGATTTGAAATGGGCTTCATATTTTTCCATTTCAGTATAAAAATCGGCAACGCTTCCGTTAAAACATGATTCAGGTAAGAAACTATTGTTGGAAATATCTGACATTTCAATTTTTTCTCCTGCTTCCCTGGCCAGGATCATGATCTTTCGCATCACATCCGTTCCACCCAGATCCAAACGGGGGTCAGGTTCAGTATAACCTTCTTCCTGTGCTTGTTTCACAACATGGGCAAAGGGTTTTGTGCCATCATAATTATTAAATACAAAATTGAGGGTGCCTGATAAAACGGCTTGGATCTTATTTATTTTATCGCCGCTCTTTATCAGATCATTCAAAGTGCCTATTACTGGTAAGCCTGCCCCCACATTGGTTTCGAAGAGATAAGGAGCATTAAATTCTTTCGCTAAAGATTTTAATTTTTTATAGTTAACGTATGCTGAAGATGCTGCGATTTTATTGCATGCAACTACTGAAATGCTTTTTGCCAATAGTTTATCATAAACCGAAGCAACTTCTGCATTTGCAGTAACATCAACAAAGACACTGTTACGCAAATTTTTTGAAATGATAGTATCAGTAAAATTATTCAGGTCCATGGATTCACTTTTCAGCAATGTCTCTTTCCAGTTATTCAGATCAATTTCATTTCCATTATCAACAAAAAGCATTTTTTTGCTGGTTGCTATTCCTGTTATTCGCACTTGTAAGTTTAGGTTCTGCAATAAATAATCCTGTTGCTGTTTTATTTGCGCTAATAATTTACCTCCAACATTTCCTGCACCAACTATGAAAACGTTTAATTGTTTATAGGTTGTTTCGAAGAACGCTTCATGTAAAACGTTCACTGCTTTTTTAATATCGTTATGTGCAACTACAGCAGAAATATTTCTTTCAGATGAACCTTGTGCAATAGCACGAATATTTATACCATTTCTGCCTAATGAATGGAACATCCTTCCTGCAATGCCTGGGTGATGCCTCATTCTATCGCCAACCAATGCAATAATGGATAGATTTTCTTCAACTCTTAATGGTTCAACTTTTTCTGTTTTTATTTCGTAGTCAAATGCATTGTCAACAGCAATTTTAGCTTTTGCAGCATCTGGTGAATTTACTCCCACAGAAATAGAATGTTCAGAAGAACTTTGAGTGATTAGGATCACATTCACTTTTTCGTTTGCTAATGCTTCAAATAATCTTTTAGAAAAGCCGGGAATACCAACCATGCCGCTTCCTTCCAAACTCAACAAAGAGATATGATTGATACTTGAAATGCCTGTAATGATCTCACCGTCTTGTTGTGTGATTTCTTCGATCAATGTTCCATATGCATCTGGTTCAAAAGTGTTTTTAACCCAAATACGGATACCTTTCTGCATTGCGGGCTGAATGGTTGGAGGGTAAATAACCTTTGCTCCAAAATGAGATAATTCCATTGCTTCTCGATAAGATGTATGCTGAATAGTTCTTGCATTGGCTACCCAACGAGGATCTGCTGTCATCATGCCAGTCACATCTGTCCATATTTCCAAGTCCTCCACATGAAGAGCGGCCGCAAATATGGAAGCAGTATAATCGGATCCACCACGCCCTAATGTGGTAGTGTGATTAGCAGCATCACTTGCAACAAAACCTGCTGTAATAAATAATGTTTTTGAGGATGCTTTTATTTTTTCAACAATGAGATGATTGGTAACTGCAAAATCAACTGCAGCAAACCCAAAATTACTGTTGGTTTTAATGAGTTCTCTGCTATCTAGCCATTCGCTATTTACATTAGTAGATAATAGATAAGCATTAATGATTTTTGAAGATAGTAATTCACCAAAACTGATGATACGATCTTGTGTACGTTTTGACAATTCACCTAAACGAAAAACACCTTCGCATATGTCTTCGAGTTCATTGAATTGTTGTTTGATACTGCTGAGGCAACTACTTTGAGTTGTAACTGGTAATAAACCTTTTGCAGTTTCAATATGTCTTTTTTCTAAAGCGATTAATGTTTCTTTATAATGTTCATTGCCAAGGGAGGCATCTGTTCCTGTTTTTATTAAAAGGTCTGTCACGCCACCAAAAGCAGATACAATAATGATTGACTTTTTATACTGAGGTCTTTGAATAATAGATACAACTTTTTTGATATTTTCTGCATTTGCTACAGAAGAACCTCCGAACTTTAAAACTTTCATGAAAACTGATTTGAAAAATGGATAAATAAATCTTTACAAAGATAAACAGCGATAGGCCCAATTGATGATATGGAAAAATATTACCCTTAAAGGGTAATCGTAGTTGTTGTGATAGTAATAACAGCAATAAACGTAAGTGCGTTTATTTTAAGAAAAGATGGTATATTCTGCTGTTTTTTCATTATAATGGTTACGAAGATAAAGGAAATCTAAATACTCTTGCAAAATTTTATTAATTTTCGAGCCTGAAGATTGCCTGCCTTCAATCGGTAAAACAAAAATTATGTCGAACAATGCTAACCTGCAAACATTTAAAAATCTTGTAGGTATTAAGTTTCAATTATACAACAGTTTGTTTACGTCCTTGCCTTTTCATCGCATTGAAAAGACAGGCATTCTTGTTTCATTGTTATTATTGAATTGTGAAGAAGGCTACAAGAAAAAACAAAGCCCTGTTGAAATTGTGGAAGAGTTTTTTAAAAAGCAAACAACAGTAAAAAGCGAACAGGAAAGATTAGATATATTATTCCGTTTTGTGCAGTACATAGAAAGGCAGGTGGTTTTGTTTGATGCGCTGGAAGATGCAGCATTCAAACAAATACATGATATGAGCGGGAAGGGAACCCTTAAAAATTTAGCCGTTGCTGTTGAACAGGAACATAAAGTTGATGCACTTAAAAAGAAACTGAAAGACTTTAATATTCAGTTGGTGTTAACGGCACATCCAACACAATTTTATCGAGGTGCAGTTTTAGGGATCATACACGATCTTTCTACAGCAGTAAACACAAATAATGAACATCAGATTTATACTTATCTGCAACAGTTGGGACGAACACCTTTTTTTCAGCAACAAAAACCAACACCTTATGATGAGGCTGTAAGTTTGATATGGTATCTGGAAAACATTTTTTATCCTGCTACAGGTAGGATCATTTCATTTATTAAAAATCGTTTTCACGATTCTGTCGATCATGAAAACCCGATCGTCAGAATGGGATTCTGGCCAGGCGGCGACAGAGATGGCAATCCTTTTGTAAAAACAAATACAACGTTACAGGTTGCGGAAGCTTTAAGAGGAAGTATCATAAAATCATATTATCTCGATGTTAGAAAATTAAAGCGCAGATTAACTTTCAAAGGTGTTGATGTCTTACTTGCACAGTTGGAAAAGAAATTATATGAGCATCTATTTATTCCGGGTCATGAATTCGATTTGAGCCAGGATGAAATTCTCACTGCATTAAAAAATATCAAACACCAATTGATCTATGAGAATAACAATCTGTTTGTTGACAGGATCGAAGGATTAATCAATAAAGTGGAAGTGTTCGGATTGCACTTTGCGTCATTGGATATTCGTCAGGATAGCAGTATTCATGGAAAAGTATTAGATGCCATTGCTGCAAATACTGAAGCACTTCCGGCTAATTATAATAGTTTATCATCGTCAGAGAAAATAGAATTACTCACGAATATCACAAGCACAGTCGGCAATAATATTTTTATAACAGATGATGTGCACAGAGATACTTTGGATGTGATGACAGCCATCAAGGATATTCAGCAACGTAATGGTGAAGCAGGCTGTAACCGATACATCATCAGTCAGTGTAATTCGGCTTTGAATGCTATGGAAGTTTTCGGATTGTTTTTATTAAGCGGATGGAAACGGGATGAATTAACTGTTGATATTGTTCCTTTATTTGAAACTGTTGAAGATTTACAACATGCTGCTGCTGTAATGAAGGAATTATATGAACATCCTATATATAAGCTGCATCTGGAAAGAAGAAAGAATAAACAAACTATTATGCTTGGATTTTCAGATGGCACCAAAGATGGTGGCTATCTGATGGCCAACTGGAGTATTTACAAAGCAAAAGAAGAATTGACTTCCATTTCAAAACAATATGGAATTAATGTTGTGTTCTTTGATGGTCGTGGTGGCCCGCCTGCACGCGGTGGGGGAAAAACACATCAGTTCTATGCTTCAATGGGTAAGAATATTGCAAATAAGGAGATCCAATTAACTATTCAGGGTCAGACAGTAAGTTCTAATTTCGGAACAATCGATGCTGCGCAATACAATATAGAGCAAATGATCGATGCGGGAATCTATAATGACCTGCTTTCAAACAATGAAGTTACGCTATTGGCAAATGAAGAAACCTTATTGCAATCACTTGCTGAAGAAAGTTATCACTCATATATACTGCTGAAAGAACATCCTTATTTCCTGGATTATTTGGGTCATGCAAGTCCATTACGTTTTTATTCTGAAACGAATATTGGCAGTAGGCCTGCAAAGAGAGGGGCATCGTCAAAGATCAATTTAAAAGATCTGAGAGCTATTCCTTTTGTAGGAGCATGGAGTCAATTAAAACAAAACGTAACAGGATATTATGGTGTAGGGTCAGCATTGCAGCAATTAGAAAAACAAGGCAAATGGGATGATCTGCAGAAAATGTATCATCGGTCTTTATTCTTCAAAACTTTGATCGATAATTCAGAAATGGCCATGCAGAAATGTTTTTTTCCGCTTACATCTTTTCTATCAACGCATGAAGTGTACGGTGAAATATGGAATAAGATACATGAAGAGTATGAACTGACGAAATCCTATGTACAAAAGCTTTCAGGCCATAGAGAGTTAATGGCAGATTATCCGGTAGATCAATTATCAATTCAAATGAGAGAAAGAATTGTATTGCCTTTGATCACAATTCAGCAATATGCCATTACAAAAGTGCGTGAACTGGAAGAACAATTAATTGCTGCACCAGTCAAACAAACCTATGAGAAACTGGTGATGCGTTGTTCATTCGGGATTATTAATGCAGGCAGGAATTCAGCATAAAATTCATTCATCTTTTTTAATTAATTAAGTGCTTTCATAAAATAAAAGGACCATCAAACTGATGGTCCTTTTATTTTGATCATTTTATGTGAGTGTATTATCTTGATAATGGAGTTTCGGCATTTTTATCCATTCTAATACCTGAGTAACCGTCAATACCCATTTCAGGAAGGTCTAATCCATTTAATTCAACTTCCGGACTAACCCTGTTCCCAATTAATACATCTAATAATTTGAACATTACCCAACCTGCTATTGCAAACCAAATAATATTTACTAAGCCGCCAATCAATTCGGCAGCAAACTGACCGCTGTCGCCATAAAACAAACCTTTTACAGTTCCTTTTACACCATTTAACCCATCACCATAAGTACCATCGGCAAATAGACCAAGAGCTAAAACGCCCCAAAGACCATTAGCTCCATGCACTGCAATAGCACCTACAGGATCATCAATCTTAAGTTTTCTTTCTACAAAGAAAGTAACTTCCACTACTATGATACCGGAAAGTAACCCAATAATTAAACCACCTAATGGAGAAACAAATGCACAAGGTGCTGTAATTGCAACCAAACCGGCCAACAATCCATTACACATCATACTTACATCAGGTTTGGTACCGCGTACAAACCAAATCCATAAAGTAGCTGCTGCTGCACCACCGCAAGATGCAATCATAGTATTAAAAGCAACAACTGAGAATCTTAAATCTGTTCCTGCCAAGGTTGAACCTGCATTGAAACCAAACCAACCAAAAGCAAGTACTAATGTACCTAAAACAGCCATTGGTATACTGTGGCCTGGAATAGCGTTTGGAGATTTGTCTTTATTGTATTTTCCAATTCTGGCACCAAGCATTTTTGCACCTACAAATGCTAATACACCACCGGAAAGGTGAACTACTGATGAACCAGCAAAGTCTACGTGTCCATGACCTAGTCCAAAATTAGCACCTAACTGTGATAACCATCCGCCGCCCCATACCCAATTGCCATAGATAGGATAAACAAGTCCACCAATAAGAAGCCCGGATATTGCAAATGAAGCAAACTTCCAACGCTCTGCCATTGCACCTGTTGGAATAGTTGCGGTTGCATCCATAAATACAGCTTGGAAAAGGAAAAATCCTAATACGCTTACATCATAAATACCATTCATGAAGAAACCTTTAGTCCCAAACAAGCCAAATGAATGCCCAAAAAGATTGATTGCAAATTCTTGATTTAATCCATCAAATCCTCCCAAAGTTGCTAATGGTCCTACGCCGCCAAACATAATCGCAAAGCCGCATATAAAAAAACCTAAACAACCGGCTGGATATACAAATAGATTCATAGCCATAGTATGAGCCACATTTTTGGCACGTGTTAATCCTGTTTCTACTAAAGCAAAACCAGCCTGCATAAAGAATACAAGAAATCCGCCAATCAACAGCCAAACCATGTTGATACTAATTTTATTATGCCCGTCTGCATTTCCGATAGTGGCAACAGCAGCCGACAATTTGTTTACTGTAGCATTTAATCCGGCAATGGTAGTGTCTTTAGACTTTGATATAGAATCAACCACTTTTGGAGCGGTAGTATCAATATCGCTAAATGCACCGGTTGTAATACCTCCGGGATCAGGAATTTTTGTTGTTTGTGCATTCGTGTGCAATACAGTTAAGGTAAGTATGAATGCAAAAGCAAGTAATAATATTTTACGCATTATGATGTATTTTTAAATTAATTAAATGGGTTAAATTGTATCTCCAGGGCCGGCGGTAGAAGCCTCGCCTCTGGCACCACTGCTTATCCTTACTGATTCTTCAATATTGTAACAGAAAATCATTCCATCTCCAACTTCACCTGTAAATGCGGCTTTTTCGATTGTATTTATTGCTTTACTAGCATTAGCTTCTTTTAAAACAATCGAAATGAAGATTCGGGAAATATATTGGGTGTCATAAACTGTACCTCTGTAACTATGATGAATATTCATATGTTCGTTTCCAATACCAGCAGCTTCCCAATAGGAAAAGAAATCAATACCAACTTTCTTAAGTTCGGTTTTAACATCTTCAAATTTTGATGTCCTGATAATAGCCTCAATTTTTTTCATAATCAATTTTTTGATGAGTAATAAAATTTAAAATTTATAAGTAGCTGCGAGAATAAAGCTTCCGTCACTTTTTGTTCCTTTACCATCGCTGGTGAGGAAAATATTGTCTTTAGCATTATCCAATCGGAATTCAGGGATAATGGTAAGATTACCGCCAATATGGATAT
>CAIKTE010000105.1 GCA_903830285.1 uncultured Chitinophagaceae bacterium
ACCTTGTCCGGTTATTAACTGAACAGCATCCATATAGATCTGATCAACATCCGGACGTTCTTCTCTGTCAACTTTGATGCAAACAAAAAATTCATTCATGAGTGAAGCGGTATCTTCCTTTTCAAAACTTTCACGTTCCATCACATGGCACCAATGACAAGCTGAATAACCAATGCTCACTAGCACAGGTTTGTTCTCATCTTTTGCTTTCTGCAATGCTTCCTCTCCCCATGGATACCAATCAACGGGGTTATGTGCATGTTGCAAAAGATAAGGGCTGGTTTCTGTAATCAGTTTGTTAGAATGCATATACTTTATAAAACGTAATAATTAAAAATAAGTTGTACAAAAAAGCCCTTTGAATTTTCAAAGGGCTTTGCTATACATCAATCTATTTATTTTTTCTTGAGAGCAGCTGCCAGAAAAAGATCCAATGCTGCCGCCATACTCGGCATTTGCGGTGCCGGTGCTTTGATATCCAGTTTTAAACCGGCTTCTTCCAAAGCTTTGGAAGTATTAGTTCCGAAAGAGCCAACCACTGTTCCGTTTTGTTTGAATTTGGGGAAATTATCAAATAAACTCTTTACGCCGCTTGGTGTAAAAAAACAGATCACATCAAAAGATCTTGCTTCCATGATCTCGATAATATCATTGCTGATCGTTCGGTACATAAATGCCAGCTGAAACTCGCATTTATTATTTTTCAACCAGCTCACGATATCATTATCCTGTTGATTCTCGCTGCAGATGTATAAAAATTTCTCGTTCTCTTTATGTTTGTTGATCACATCGAACATGCTTTTATTGCTGCCATCGGCACCATAAAAAACCTTGCGCTTTCTGTAGAGAATAAATTTTTGAAGATATAATGCAACCGCTTCGGTGATGCAGAAATACTTGGTATCCTGACTGATGGTTACTTTCATTTCGTCGCACATCCTGAAGAAATGATCAATGGCATGACGACTGGTGAAAACCACACCAGTATAACTGATGATATCGATCTTTTGTTTCCTGAATTCTCTAGCGGGGATCCCTTCTATCTTAATAAAAGGATGAAACACTAATTCCAGATTGTACTTACGCTCCAGATCGAAATACGGAGATTTTTCACTTTCCGGCCTTGCTTGAGAAATCAAAATTCGTTTTGCCGCCTTAGCAGTTGTTGAATTTTTCGTTCCGGTTTTTGCCATGCGTTGGTACTGGTATTAGTCTGAATTAAATATAATTACCGATGTAATTGAAAAGTATTTTATAAATCAATAACAGTGGCAATACTTCTACAGCACAAAGGTATAGAAAAAAATGTAAGGCATTCACTTTCAAGTCTTGACGAATTGTCCCCAAGCTTATCAGATATCGGTACAGCAACAATATCCCAACTAAAATAAGCGATATTATTGTTGCTGTTTGAACAATGGCCGCCGAAGAGAACGCCAGTATCAATAAAAACGGTATCAATAAAATACCAATGATCTTATTGATCATGAATACAATAAAAATATAAGTATTAGATGCCGTTTTTACATTAAATATCCAGCCTGCAAAACGCAAAAATAAAAACTTAACAGCATAAATACTGCTTAATAATAAGGAACAAACTAAAAGCAATTCCCAAAAAGACATGGTTGAATAGCCGGTACTTTCTGCGATCAATCCTATATAGATCCCGCCACTGATAAAGAATAATATATTCATCATCAATGAAGCAAGATTATCCTGTAACAATTGTTCCCTTGTTTGCCTTTGTCTGAATGAAGTTTGAAAAGACAATAAAAAAAGATTCTGAAAATATTTAGGGAATACCAGTTTAATGAAGGCCACTAAAAAGATCAATCCGGTCAATAAATAGAATAACTCATCTTTCCCCTCCGGTTCTTTCTCTTTACTAATCATGAATACAAGCGTCTTATTGAAAGGCAGGTATGGAATTACCATGATCGAACGGTAAGTGGATGTGTCTTTTATTATTTTAGTTTCAATTGCTTTTAATGAAACTCTTTTGATACTGTCTTGCCTGATCGAATCAAGCCTCACCGAATCGAACTTTGCCAAAGATCCGATAGAAGAATCCTTCCGTAAAATCGAATCGCTTGTAACTAAGACCCTCCTTTTTTTTGTCGAATCATTTTTAATTGGTATTAATCTGCTTTTGGTAGAAAGCGTTTCAGTAATCGGGCTGCCAAAAATATCCTGCGGTTCAGGAATGGTCTTTTCGGCTTTTATTTTCGAAGCTGAGTCAACCTGAGCGGTTGCAAGCAAACATAAAAAGGAAGAAAGAAATATGATCAATAGTTTTTTCAAGCCGGTAATTTGCGCAAAAATATCAAAGTGTGTGCATCAATTTTTAAAAGATGCCCACAAACTCGTTTTATTTGTGCAATACTATACGCTTACTTTTGTTTCAACTTATAATTATGGCAGGTATTTACATACATATTCCTTTCTGCAAGCAGGCTTGCCATTATTGCAATTTTCATTTTTCAACCTCACAA
>CAIKTE010000106.1 GCA_903830285.1 uncultured Chitinophagaceae bacterium
TCGTGCTCAGCTGCGTTGCAGTATATACTTATTCGAAAAAGAATTTCGGACTGCATATTGTAAAAGATCATTCCAGTAAAAAACAATACTTATACGCAGCTGCCATAAGTCTGGTGCTTGGTTTTTACGATGGTTTCATCGGACCTGGTGCAGGCAGTTTTTTAATACTTGCATTCATCACACTACTGGGTTTTGATTTTCTGCATGCATCAGCCAATGCAAAAATGGTGAACCTTGCCACCAATACAGGTTCTATTATCTTATTCATGTTGAAAGGTTCCATTATCTGGGGCATCGCTATTCCGATGGCGATCAGTAATGCCATTGGCGGTATCATTGGAGCAAAGCTTGCCATCAATAAAGGCAATCAGTTCATCCGCATATTCTTTCTCATCGTTATTATAGGAACACTTCTGCGATTTGCATATGATGTGTTTTTAAAGAAATAGATTTCTTGTAGAGCAAAATTATCTCGCAACGACGCGAAGACGCAACGAAAACAGTTTTATTCTTTGCGTTGCTGCATCATTGCGTGAAACAAAAAATATTTGTGTTGTAGCATCGTTGCGCCGCCGCGCCGTTGCGAGAAACAAAATATCTTTCGCCCCGGTTGGTGTTTTCACCAACTGGATTAGCTAAAGAAGGATATATATTCAATCTGTTTGTTGGTGAAAAACACCTACAAAGGCATAAATAGATTTTATTGCCACGAATGCACGAATTATTGACTTAGAAAATTCGTGCATTCGTGGCTAAAGAAAAACTTCTTACCTTAACTATCCCTATTTAAGCTTAAACAATTGCCTTATGAAATCTTCCAGAAGATCTTTTCTAAAAAACAGTGCGCTTACCATCGCTGGATCTGCATTATTAAAATATCCATTATTTGCAGAATCAAGAAAGGGCGAATTAACAGGCATTCAATTATACTCTGTCCGAGATGACATGAAGCTCAATCCCTACAAGACTTTAGAGCAGTTGTCTAAAATGGGATACAAATATGTGGAGCATGCTAATTATGTTGATAGAAAATTTTACGGATGGAAAGCAAAAGAATTTAGAAAAGTGTTGGATGATCTGGGTTTAAAGATGCCGAGCGGTCATACCAAAATGCTTTTTACACATTGGGATGCTGCAACAAATGATTTTAACGATGCATGGAAATATACGGTGGAAGACGCGGCTGTATGCGGACAACATTTTGTGATCAGTCCATCAATGGAAGAAAGCACCAGAAAGAATTATGATGAGTTGAAAAAGTTATTGGATATGTTCAATAAAAGCGGTGAGTTGTGTCAAAAGTCAGGAATGAAATTCGGCTATCACAATCATCATTTTGAATTTAAAGAAAGTTTGAATGGCAAAACATTATTCGATATCATTCTTACAGAAACAGATCCTCAAATGGTGATACAGCAACTGGATATTGGCAATATGATCAATGGCGGTGCCAAAGCACTGGACATCATGCAAAAATATCCGGGACGATTTGCATCCATGCATGTAAAAGATGAAATAAGATCAGGCGATCCCAAGCAGGAAGAATATGTTTCTACTATCCTTGGTGCAGGCATTATTCCTGTAAAAAATATTATTGATCTCGGCCGGAAATGGGGCACAACAGATTTTATTATTGAGCAGGAAGCTTATCAGGGCAAAGCTCCTATTGATTGCGCTAAGGAAGATTTGTCAGTAATAAAAAAATGGGGTTATTAAATTTTTACTATGAGTGAAATAAAAAATAAAAAAGCATTGATCACAGGTGCTGCATCGGGAATTGGTAAACTGATGGGAAAACTATTGCTTCAAAAGGGCTTGCATACTTTAGTGATCTGGGATGTGAATGAAACCCTATTACATTCGACCGTTGAGGAATTTACACAGCAAGGTTTTAATGTGATTCCCTATGTGGTGAATGTAATGGACACCGAATCGGTGATCGCAACCGCTGCCCGGGTAAAGAAAGAGGCTGGCAAAATTGATATTTTAATCAATAACGCAGGCATCGTTGTGGGCAAATCATTCAATGAACATTCGCATAGCGATATTGACAGAACAATGATCATCAACAGCAGTGCATTGATGCATATCAGCAAAGAATTCTTGCCCGATATGATCGCAGCTAAAAGCGGACATATCGTGAACATTGCATCAGCAGCAGGTTTGGTGAGTAACCCCAAGATGAGTGTGTATGTGGCGAGCAAATGGGCGGTGATCGGCTGGAGTGATTCTTTGCGATTGGAAATGGAAAATGAACACACGAATGTGAAGGTCACCACTGTTACACCCTACTATATCAATACCGGAATGTTTGATGGTGTTACCAGTACAGTGATTCCCATTGTTGATCCGAATATTGCTGCTGAAAAAATAATCAGAGGCATTGAAAAAGATACATTGTTTGTGCGAATGCCGGGTATCGTGTACACATTACCTTTTATAAAAGGCATTTTGCCAACACGTTGGTTCGATCTCATTGTTGGTAAATGGATGGGCGTTTATAAAAGTATGAATGATTTTAAAGGAAGAAGTTAGTCCATAGTCGGGAGTCAGGAGTCTAGAGTCGGAAGCCAACATCTAACATCTAACATCTAACATCTAACATCTAACATCTAACATCTAAAACGATATTTCTTAATTTATTATTTGAAATGGAACCAAAAGAAATTATTGCCAAATGGGTGGAAGCTTTCAACCATAGAGATGTGGAAGCATTGGCTGAATTGTATCATGAAGATGCCATCAATCATCAGGTGGCCAATGAACCAGTTGTTGGTAAAGCTTCCATCAAACAAATGTTTGCGGATGGATTTGCAGCAGCAGAAATGGTTTGCCTGGTTGAAAACATTTTTGAAGATGCTGACTGGGCCATTTTAGAATGGAAAGATCCGTTGGGATTAAGAGGCTGTGGTTTCTTTCATATCACAGAAGGAAAAATAATATTTCAAAGAGGTTACTGGGATAAACTATCCTTTTTGAAAATACATGGATTGCCCATTACGAATGATTAGTAGAATACTTTTGAAATACTTCTTAGCAAATTGTTGATGAATGTGTTGTCATGCTGAGGCACTCGAAGCATGATGAACGAGATTTATGTTATATAACTTCACCCTTCGAGAGCCTCAGGGTGACATTTCGTTTTAAAAAATTTATATAATTTAAGCGTTGAGGTATTTGTATGTTTGATTGACGACTCATAACTTAATAAGGGTATGACGTAATGGACCATAACATACTTACTTCGACCTACAGTAAAACAATTAACCTTTCTTTACCGCAATACGTGGATAGCAATTGCGTTCTTTACTTAATTTTCAACATCAATCAAAAGCCTGAACAGTTTAGTTAAGTTTGTATGAACAGTTTTATAAACATGCACGCAGCTTTCGAAAGAGAAAAAAATCTTAAGGCAACGGCTTATACCGCATTGATATGTGCTGCCCTCTTCTTTTTATTTTTCTTTCTGCAATGGACATTGCCCCAGATCCCTCCACCTGTTCTCGATGAAGGTATTGAAGTGAATCTCGGCAACAGTGAAACAGGTTTGGGTGATATTGCGCCTCAATTACCCGGCACACCCTCTAACACCGATCAGACAAATGTTTCACGACCACCCAGTTCTGCAGCTGTACAACCCAAACAAAATATTACTGCAGATGAAAATGGGGATGAAGAGATCAATAATGCAACAAAGATCGTTAAGCCCGAAATAAAAAATAAACCTGTAACGAATACAACGGTTGTAAAGAAACATTCGGAAAATACAGTTGCTGCACCTGCACCCAAACCGGTTGTACCAAAAGCATTGTATAAAGGTGGAACAACCAATGGCAATGGAGGCAACAATGCCGATAGTTACAACGGTGTGAAAGATCAGGGCATTGCAGGCGGAAAAGGAGATCAGGGAAAACCGAATGGCAATCCCAACAGCGATAGTTATACAGGCAATGGAGGTACAGGCAAAAGCGGCGTGAGTATCAGAAGCGGATTGGATGGAAGGCGTTTTTCTCATTTTCCCTCTTTCCAGGACGAATTCAATGAAAATGCAAAAGTGGCTATAGATATTACAGTTGATAAAGCAGGTAACGTGATCAATGAGAATTTAAATTTGAACGGCACTACTACTACCAATACTGCTATCAGGAATATTGCATTGAAAAAAGCAAAACAACTAAAATTAAATGCAGGAAATGATGAGGAACAAAGAGGAACGATAGTATTCAATTTTAAAGTGACGAACTAAGTTTCCTGAATTTTTTAATATATTTGAATAAGCAACTTGTTCAGTATGACGATTACAACAACAGATATACAATTGTTTCAGATCTTAAAGGAAAAACTTGGTGAAAAAGAAGCTGAAGCTTTGGTTAGTTTTGTTGATGCTAAGATTAAGGAAAACAATGAAACAAATTTAAAAACCCTTTCTACAAAAGAAGATATCAATAAACTTGAAGTTAAAATAGCTGAAACTAAAGTTGAAATATTAAGATGGACTTTTGGTTTCTTTATTGCTTTGATGCTTGCCCTTATTGGTTTATATTTCAAAAAATAAGCGTTCTAATCCCACTTTTAGTTTTATTGAATGAATTATCAGGAGACTATAGATTATCTCTTTCATACTTTGCCGATGTTCAGTCGCTTGGGTGCTGCGGCCATTAAAAAAGATATTACCAATACGGTTCGTTTATGTGAAGCACTCGGCGATCCGCAACATAAATTCAAGACCATTCATATTGCAGGCACGAACGGTAAGGGCAGTACCAGTCACATGCTGGCTGCCATTCTGCAAACCGCAGGATATAAAACAGGCTTATATACCTCACCGCATTTAAAAGACTTCAGGGAAAGGATCAAAGTAAACGGAGCAATGTGTGAAGAAGCGTTTGTTGTTGATTTCACTCAACGTATTCAACCTTTGATCGATGAGATCGAACCTTCTTTTTTTGAGATCACTGTTGCCATGGCATTCGAATATTTTGTAGAACAGCAAGTAGATATTGCAGTAATAGAAGTTGGATTAGGTGGAAGGCTTGACAGCACGAATATCATCACACCCGAATTATCAGTGATCACCAATATCGGCTGGGATCATATGAATATGTTGGGAGATACATTAGAGAAGATCGCTTATGAAAAAGCAGGCATCATCAAAGAAAATATCCCTGTTGTTATTGGAGAAATAAGTGCTGAGTCAAGGCCGGTATTTGAACAAAAAGCAATAGACTGTTCCGCTCCTATCTTTTTTGCACAGGAGCAGCAATATGTAGCCGATTGGAAACAGGAACATCATCAATTGATCGTTGCTGTTGCTCATCACGACAATGATGAAAGAGAAACTTATCATGTAGACCTTCCCGGAATTTATCAGACCAAGAATTTATTGACCGTACTGGAAGCCGCACAACAACTGCATTTGAAAGGATGGAAAACAGATATCCCTACTATTCAAAAAGCATTACCGCATATAAAAAAGTTAACCGGCCTACACGGCAGATGGGAAGTAATTCAGGAAAATCCGGTTGTTGTGCTGGATGTGGGGCATAATGAAGACGGCATTAAACAAATTGCCGAGCAATTGGAAATATCAACATATGATCACCTGCATATTGTGATCGGTATGGTGAAAGATAAAGAAGTGGAAAAAGTATTAAGTCTATTACCGCATCATGCCACCTATTACTTTACAAAAGCGCAAATACCGAGAGCTTTAGAAGCGGATGGTTTAAGGTTGAAGGCTGAAGGTTTTGGATTAAGAGGTGATGCATACCCAACTGTGAATGATGCATTGCAAGCTGCATTGACCTATGCTGCTGAAAAAGATATGATCCTTGTTTGTGGATCTGTATTTGTTGTGGGAGAAGTGAATCTGTGATATTTTTTATTTCCATTGCAACCAACCCAATCTGATCATGGATTCATACATAGCGCCTAATTGTACCGCATGCTGTAATTTATTTTCATGCAGCAATTGAATGAATTCTTCTTTCGAAAAGCTAACCACATCAATATCTTCCAATGCATCAAAATTGGTGGATTGTATTTTTACTGCATTCTTTGCCAGAAAAAAATAAGCGGTACTATTCATCAATGCAGGATTGGCGGCAGCTTTAAATAAATATTCGATTTCATTGGAAGTATAACCAGTTTCTTCCTGCATTTCGCGCAATGCAGCAATTTGAGGGTTTTCTCCCTTTTCAATTACCCCACCTGCTAACTCATATGTTATCTGATCAACCGGATATCGGTATTGACGAACCATCACAATTTTTTCATCTTCAGTTGCAATAAACATATTGCAAAAACTTGGGGTTTCTACAACAAAATACGGCTCAATAATTCTTTCGTCAGGCAACATGCAACTATCGGCACGTATATGAAGCCATTTGTTCTCATACACATATTTTGTTGACAATACTTTCCACTTCAATTCTCTCATACAACTATTATTGAATGGTCAATCTTCCCGATTTTTGCAAGGCTAGAAATATTGCAGTCATGTGCATAGCCTGAATAAATTTATTTTCTCTCACCATCTCTAAGAATTCATCTATAGAAACCAATATCACTTCCACATCTTCATCCTTATCCAGTTCAGCTTCAGCATCAAATGCTCCGCCTGTGGCTAAAAACATATGCATGAGATTGGTGTTGGTGGTAGGATTGGGAGAAGTGATCCCCAGATACTCGATCTTTTCAAAACGATAACCTGTTTCTTCCAGTAATTCTCGGGCAATGGTAATTGTAGGATCTGTGTCTTGTTTGTCAACACAACCTCCGGGTAATTCAGTGGCAACTAGGTCTAATCCATGGCGATAAATTCTTTCTAAAATAATTTTATTGTCATTTGTAATGGCAACGGCGCAGGTAAAATCAGGGAACCCATAAATATAAAATGGTTCAATGATCATTCCGTCGGGACGTTCACAAACATCTGCCTTTACATCGATCCACTTGTCTTTGAGCAATTGTTTAGACTCAAGCGTTTTCCATTTTAATTCTCTTGCCATTACCAGCCTTTATTTTCTCTCAATGAAAGTATGTGAGCCACATGATGTTTACCATGCCATGCATATAAACCCAATAAAAACCAAAGACTCATCACCCTACCGTGTTCGGGATGAACAACAGTTCTTTCAAACTGGTCTTCTGTCAGATCTTTAATGGTTGCATACCAGCGCTGATGCAATGCATGCAGTAATGTAAGCGATACATTCACAGGCACTGTTTCATTGTCTGCCGTTTTAGCCCACAGCTTTTCATCATAAGGTTTAATGGTTGGCTTATCTTCTGTCAATCCCAATTTGAAACGGATATAAGCATTCATATGACTGTCTGCTATATGATGGATCAGTTGTTTTACCTGCCACCCCCCTTCACGATAGGGTGTGTTCAACTGAAACTCATCGAGATTATTGACTGCCAGTTCCAATTCTTCAGGAAGGAATTTGATATCCAATAACCATTGTTCTTTCAGTTCATTGGAAAATGCTTTGGCTTCATATTTGCCAATCGGATAACGCGGATCGTTTGACATGATTTTTAATTTATTATGCTTAATTTATTTCTCTTAATTAGTCTTTAGAACAATATAATAGAGTTTTTCTACTCATTGCTCACAGCTCAATGCATACACCAATCATTCTTCCCTCAATACATGCCCCGTTAATTTGATGAACACATCTTCCAGGCTTGCCTTCTTCACTTCTTTCGGTCTTTCAAAACCTGTTGCAACAAGATCATCAATCAATTGATCAGGCGTTGCAATGGCAATGATCTTTCCGCTGTCAATGATAGCAACTCTGTCGCACAACACTTCTGCTTCATCCATATAGTGTGTGGTAATGATCACGGTAGTTCCCTGATCACGGATCTCTTTGATCAGTTCCCATAAATTTCTTCTGGCCTGCGGATCAAGCCCTGTTGTAGGTTCATCCAAAAAAATGATCTTTGGTTTATTGATCAATGTAGTGGCAATGCTGAAACGTTGTTTCTGACCGCCGCTCATTTCCTTGAATTTAGACTTCGATTTGTCACGCAGATTCACTTTATCCAGCAATGCAAAAGGATCAATGGTCTCGTTGTATAATCCTGCAAACAAATGCAGCAGTTCTATTAAATTCAGATTAGGGTAATAGCCACTGGTCTGTAACTGTACACCAATTATTCTTTTGATATCATTGGGAGACTTATCCAGGTTCATTCCATCCACAAATATTTCACCACTTGTCTTGCTGCGCAATGTTTCTATGATCTCTAAAGTGGTTGATTTACCGGCGCCATTGGGGCCCAGTAAACCAAATATCTCACCTTCCTGCACATCGAAACTGATCCCTTTAACAGCTTCGAAATCGCCGTATTTTTTAAACAGATCCTTTACTTTTATAATTGTTTTCGCCATATTTAAAAGTTTACAACAAACCCTGCATTATTGCCCGAAACACCAATACCAATGGCAGTTCTGTTATATTTTTGATTGAATATTGCAACAGCCATCGCCAGGTTCTTTTGCCCCGATTGAATTAAATGTGCCCCAAATATACTGCATGCTAAACCCGAACCTGCAGTGATCCATCCGGCTGTATTATTGTTCACATTGTTATTGTATGAAGTTGCCATGATGACGCCAACAGTAGTGGCTATAGATCCTACAACCCCCAGCGCTGTTCCCCATAATTTATTGGACTGATGACGCTGATATAAATTGATCAGATCAATATCATGGGTTCTGTAAAATAACCGACTGAATTGTACACTCCCTTTATACAATGTATCATTGAAAATAATAGAATTAGGTTTTGGATTCGTAAAATAATTCATCTTCCGATGGTCTACCCTTTCTTGTGCTAATAGATCTTTAGAACAACTAATGATAATGATGATCAATGATAATTTCCAAAACTTCATTCACCTGATTTTATGGTTTATAATAAGTCTCCAGTTCTTCCATCATATGCTTGCTTCCTATAAATAAAGGAGTACGCTGATGCAGTTCTGTAGGCTGAATATCCAGTATCCTTTGTTTACCATCTGTTGCTTTACCTCCCGCAACTTCTACCATAAATGAAAAAGGATTGCATTCATACATCAGGCGCAGTTTACCTCCCGGTTTATCAATGGTTCCGGGATACATGAAAATACCCCCCTTAATTAAATTACGGTGCACATCTGCAACCATGCTGCCGACATAGCGTTGCGTATAAGGGCCTCCATTGGTTTTGTCTTTTCTCTGACAGGCATTAATATAATTTCTTAAGCCTTCTTCATACTGAAAAAAGTTTCCGTGATTCACAGAGTAGAGTTTTCCGCTAGGCGGACATTTAATATCCGGATGGCTCAAACAGAATTCACCAATGGCTGGATCCAGTGTAAATCCATTCACACCTCTTCTTGTTGCATATACCAGCATCGTGGAGGAACCATACACTACATAACCAGCAGCAACCTGTCTTACGCCGGGTTGCAGAAAATCTTCTTCAGTACATGGCTTACCCAATTCACTCACCCTTCTGTATACACCAAAAATGGTTCCGATAGAAATGTTCACATCAATATTACTGCTGCCATCGAGGGGATCAAATAGTACCACATACTTACTGTTATTACTCACTTCATCATCAAATACCACAACATCATCCAATTCTTCACTTCCAACCCCTGCACAACTGATACCGTGTTTTAATACACCCATGAACTGGTTGTTGGCATAAATGTCTAATTTTTTTACATCTTCACCTTGAACATTGACTGAACCCGCATCACCTAATATATCAACCAGGCCGGCTTTGTTCACTTCAACATTGATACGTTTTGCGGCTAATCCAATATCCCGGAGCAAACTACTCAATTCACCTGTTGCAGTAGGGAACTGTCTTAACTGTTGAATCGTAAATTCATCCAGTGTCAAGATTCTTCTGTTGATGATCATAATGCTATGTATTCTTCGGTTAAAGATAATACTGATGAGGCAACAAGCTGCAAATTAATCCCTGTAAAAGATAAGTTTTCGGTGCATTCATTTTTTTCGGCTTTTATTCATCTTACTGCCTCCTATCTTTGCAGCCATTCAAATTATTCGATCATCTATTATATCTGTTCATGAAAGTTTTTAAATTCGGTGGGGCCGGTGTTCATAATGTGGAGCGGATCCAAAATCTCGCTTCTTTACTGCAAGCATACAAAGAGGAAGAGTTGATCATCATCATCTCTGCTATGGGCAAGACCACCAATGCATTGGAAAAAGTAGCAGAAGCTTTCTATGCCCGTAAAAAAGAAGAGGCTTTACAATTATTTGATGTTGTGAAAAAACAACATGTCAATACTGCTAAATATTTACTGGTCACACATTTTAATGCCTGTCTTTCACAACTGATGGATTTCTTTACCGAAGTAGAGTGGTTACTGCATGACAGCCCTGTCCGTGAATTTGATTATTATTACGATCAGATCGTTTGTTGCGGTGAATTATTAAGTACCTGCATCATCAGCCATTATCTGAATGAATCAGGAATTAAAAACAACTGGATAGATGTTCGTGATATCATCCGCACCGATGATAATTTCAGAGATGCCGCCATTGATTGGGATAGAACAAAAATAGCTGCTGAACAATTCTTATCTGCTTCAACAGAACATATCTGCATCACACAGGGATTTATCGGCGCAACGGATGCTAATGAAAGCACTACTTTAGGTAGAGAAGGCAGTGATTATACTGCTGCTGTTTTCGCCAATATCTTTGACGCCGAATCTGTAACCATCTGGAAAGATGTGGAAGCTGTGATGAATGCTGATCCTAAATCATTCCCCGATGCACAACCGATCAGAGAACTCAGCTTTGATGAACTGATCGAAATGGCTTATTACGGTGCTCAAGTGATTCATCCCAAAACTATTAAACCCTTACAGAATAAAGGGATCCCCTTACTAGTAAAATGTTTTTTGAATCCGGCAGCAGAAGGAACCATCATTCATAAAAAACACAGTAAGAACCTGCCACCCATTATTGTTATTAAAGAGCAGCAGGCATTGATCCACTTAGAAAGCAGGGATTATTCTTTTGTAGGAGAAAAGCCGATGGCCGCACTATATGAAATATTCAGTCATCTTAAAATAAGACCCAATCTTATTCAAACAGGAGCTATCAATGTACAGGTTTGTTTGGATGACCGGATAGATAAGATAGAAAAGTTCGCATTGGCTGCAAACGATATTTTTGATGTGCAGGTAGAAAAAGGTTTAAGTCTGCTTAGTATCAGACATTACAATGAAAACATTCTCAAAGAAATGTTGAAGAATAAAGAAATCGTATTACTGCAAAAAACCAAAGATACCATGCAGGCATTGTACAGATAACTATGCGTAAGATGCACCTATTTTGTTATCCAGATGTTTTTTGAGCATGGCGCTGAAATCAGCTTCTTTAAATGGTTTGATCATGATATCATCAATGCCGGTACGCAAATAAGAATCAAGATCATCGGCCACAATACTTGCTGTTAATGCAATAATGGGCAATGCTGCTTTAACCGGATCTTCTGATCTGCGAATCGCTGATGCCAACTGATCACCAGTTAATTTAGGGACATTGATATCCGTCAATATAATATCATAGGATTTGCTGTTAAAAAATTCCAATCCCGCTTCACCGTCTTTTGCTACATCAAATTCTATGAAATATTTTTTCAGCAACAAGGAAAGCAACATGATATTCATATCATTGTCTTCCACTACCAGGGCCTTCTTACCAAAGAAGAATGCCGGTTCTGTTACTGTTGCAGCTGTTTTATCAGCAACAGTCGTTGTTGTGTTTGGTTTAATATCTTCTTCGGTTGCCACTTTATAAGGAATATTAACGGTGAATAAAGATCCTTTATTTATTTCACTTTGCACATTTATATTACCGCCCTGCATTTCAACCAGCATTTTACAGATGGGCAGACCTAAACCTGTACCGCGTATTGACCTTCTTCCATCGATCTTATTATTGGTGGCTTGTGCAAACTCTTCAAATATCAGATCTAGTTGATCATGTGGGATACCCACACCGGAATCCAATATCTCTACTTTTAAAACAAGGTCTGTTTCATTTTTCCACAAAGCGCTAGCCGTTATGGTCACACTTCCCTTAGATGTAAACTTGATCGCATTGCTTGTAAGATTAAAAAGGATCTGACGAAGCCTGAATTCATCACCCATCACCATTACATCTTTCTCTATCTGCAGATTGCTATTGATAGAAATTCCTTTCTTTTCTGCATGCACAGAAAAAGAATAGATCACTTCTTCAATGGTATTGTAAATATTGAATGCAGAATTTTCCAGCATTAATTTGCCTGCATCCAACTTAGAAAAATCAAGTACATCATTTACCGTATTCAATAAATGGTCAGAAGAAGAACGGATAGCATGCAGGTGTTTCTTCTTTTCTTCATCAAACTCACTATTTTCTAATTGTTCCGTAAAACCAATGATCGATGTTAATGGTGAACGGATCTCATGACTCATATTATTGAGGAAACGTGTTTTGGTCAATGCCAATTTTTCGGCCCTTTCTCTTGCTTCCAGAATATCTTCTTCATAACGGATCGTACGACGGATATTAAATACCAGTATGATCACAATGATCAGGATGATCACAAAAGAAACCCATGAAAGATTTTGAATACTGTTTCTGGCATTCACTGCATTCAGGATCGCTATATTATTACTGCTGAGCTCTTTTTGTTCTTCTTTTTGCAGTACGATATTCAAAGCATTGTTGAGTTCATTGATGATCGCCAGATTGGTCTCTGCAAGATCCTTCTCACTGGAATTCA
>CAIKTE010000107.1 GCA_903830285.1 uncultured Chitinophagaceae bacterium
ATTATAATTCGATGGTGATTGATGGCAGTAATAATTTGTATGTGGCGTATGAGGATGCGGGTAACAGTAATAAACTCACGGTACAAAAATGGAATAGCAGTGCATGGGCTGCTGTAGGCAGTGCAGGTATTTCCACTGGTACTTCTTTATATAATTCCATTGCAATCGATGGCAGTAATAATTTGTATGTGGCGTATGAGGATGGTGGTAACAGTAATAAACTCACGGTACAAAAATGGAATAGCACAGCATGGGCAGTAGTAGGGAGTGCCGGTATTTCGGCTACTTCTGCTATATATAATTCCATGGTGGTAGATGCTAGTGGTAATTTATATGTAGCGTATTCATCGGGGCAGTTATATGCAAAAGTCTATAATAAGGGGAACTTTTATAGTTTGGCGAATGGTATTGAAGCCAGTACGATTAGTAACTGGAACAGTAGTGCTAACGGTTTAGGAAGTTCTGCAATTGCTTTTAACAGCGGCGATACTTATGTTGTACAAAGCAGTCATGCAGTTAGCAATACGGGCAATATTAATTTGGGTTCAGGCAATTTAACCATTAATAGTAGCGGCTCTTTTACTGTAAGCAATGCCGGAATCCTATCAGTAAACGGAACGGTAACGAATAATGGAAGTTTAACTGTAGCTCCTAATGGGGCTTTGGTAGCAAGTTCTGCCAATGTTAGTGGTAACGTAATACTGCAACAAAGCATTATAGCACAAAGAGGCTGGCGCATGTTTGCCAATCCTTTTACTACTACTCAAACATTTGCTTCTCTTTCAACCACCAATAATGTTACCATTAATACAAGTGCCGGCCCAGCCGGTATTGCAGATACAAGAGTATTCAGTAACAGTGGCAATGCATGGGCAGATGCAGGAACAAGCACAGCTGCCAATACAGCGTATGGATTATTTATCAGAGGTATTAAATCAGATATTTCAGGGGGTGGAACCGGATTAACTTATGCGGCAGGACCAACAGCATTTACCTACAGTGTTAGCGGTACATTAAACGGTAGCAGCTTCACTGTTCCTTCTGCCAATGTTTCTAACTTTTCGTTAGTGGGTAATCCTTATGCAGCCCCTGTAAACTCACAGGCATTAACCGGCGGTACTGCACAATCCTATTATTTATATCAAATAGCTGTTTCGGGAAATGGAAGAACCAAAGCAGGAACATGGAGTTCAGTATTAACATCAGATAATACTTCTCCAATACCAGTATTGGGTGTTATTGCATTAAAAACAGCCGGTAATTATTCTGTAAGCACATCAGATATCAATACCACCAATGCTGCTGCAACAGGTTTATTTGGTATTGAAACACCTATCCCACATGTAGAATTGCTGGTAGAACAAAACGGGAGCTATCAGGATAAACTATTTGTGCGTTTAGACCCAACTGCCACAGCAAACGGAACAGATAAAATTGACTTAGAAAAATTTTATAATGATAATGTAAATGTGTACAGCATAACAACAGCAGATAACAATAGATTAGCTGTTGATGCAAGAAATGTATTGAACAGCATACCACTCGGTATCAGTGCATTGGCAGGTGATTACAATTTTAAATTAGCTAATAATAATTTGCCGCAAGGGACAACCGTATTCTTAAAAGATAAATTCCTCAATACGCAAACGGAGTTGAAAGTGGGTGATACTTATCCATTCACCATCAGTAGTGATGCACTAACTATGGGCGAACAGCGATTTGAATTATCATTCAGCAGTAAAACAATTTCAACAGCAAACGATCCTGCAGGAAGTTTAACTGCGAATGTGTTGGGTAATATCACCGGTGGTAATTTGATCGCTCTACAAATTACAGGTGCAACAACACCGGTAACGATCGCTGTGAAAGATATGAACGGTAAAGCATTGGGAACGATCAATGCGTCTAACGGAATACAATATATAAATATTGGTAATGCTGCAAAGGGAATGTTGTTATTGCAGATCAGTGATGGGAAGAGTTCGATCATTAAAAAAGTGATGAAACTCTAATCATCCTTCGCTACTCCTTCGCCTAGGCTAAGGAGGATAAATAAA
>CAIKTE010000108.1 GCA_903830285.1 uncultured Chitinophagaceae bacterium
AAGCTATAATTGATCCCCATATAAGTCAGATATAAACCACCTCTTAATAATAGTGGCTTATAAGTAGCTTATATGAGGCTTATATGTGGCTTATATGAGGCTTATATCCGAATATGGGTAGGCGATGATAGGGCTGTTCTACAGACCTGGAATGGGGATCAGTTTTTTTGTTGTTAAGTAAGCTGCTAAAAAATGACTGAGAGGGGGGCATTTTATTTTTCCAAGAAAAAGGGTGGTTTTGTGAGACAATTTGTAAAACTAAAAAGCCTCATCTTTTGATGAAGCTTTTCTTATGATGCAATATCCTTTACTTATTTTCTTGTTCCTCTTGATTCTTGGCCCTTGTTTCTTGACTCTTTCTTTTCTCTCTTATTTTCTTCACCCCATAACCAACACCGCCTGCGATTAAAAGTGATAATCCGCCATCAATAGGCGCATTATCAGGATCACTGCCGGGATCTGAAGGTTGTGCATGTATGATTCCACTGATCGATATTAATACAATACATAAGTAAACAATTTTTATTACCTGATCTATGTTGATGTTCTTAATTATCTTTTTCATGTTGATTTCTGTTTAAGGTTGTTTTTAACTATGAACTATTGACTCCAGACTCTTGACTGATTTAGAGTTTCATTATTTTTTTAATGATCGAACTCTTACCGTCACTGATCTGTAGTAACAACATTCCCTTTGCAGTATTACCAACATTTACATATTGTATCCCGTTAACAGCATTCATCATTCCCAATGCTTTGCCATTCATATCTTTTATGCCGATCGTGACAGGTGCTGTTGCTCCTGCAATTTGTACTGCTACCTGATTACCGCTTGTGATATTACCCAATACATTTGCTGTTAAACTTCCTGAAGGATCGTTTGCAGTAGCTGTTGTTTTACTGCTGAATGATAATTCAAATCTTTGTTCACCAAACGTTGCTGCTTCTGTGGTGATCGAAAAATTATAAGTTGTTCCAACTTTTAATTCTGTTTTAGTGTTTAAGAATTTATCATTCAGATACACGATCGTTCCTTCAGGTAAACTATTATTGTTTAGTTTAAAATTATAATCACCTGCCAATGCACTGATGCCAAGCGGTATTGTACTCAATACATTTCTTGCATCGATTGCCATTCTGGTATCATCATTACCTATCGTATATACATTTACATTTTCATTGTAGAATTTTAATAGATCAGTTCTTTCTTTTCCGGATGCTGTTGACTTTGCATCCAACCGCACAAATAGTTTATCCCAATAATCTCCGTTTTGTTCTACTAATAATTCTATTTGTGGCGTTGGACTTTCTGCACCAAATAATCCTGTTTGCAAAGTGCCGCTTGTATTAATATCAGAATTAGTAACATTAAAAGTTGAAGAACTTACAGGCAGATATGCCACAACACCCAATACAGGAATAGTATGTGTTGCATCTGATGTTGTTCCTGATGCCACCCAGCTTCCTGATTTAACTCTTGGTGTTCCTGTTACAGAGATTTGGTAAGTATAATAATTTTGACCCGCTGTTTGTCCGGTTAATGCTTGTGAATTTACAGGTGCAGCATAAGGATTGCCAACCAATGAGATGTTAGATAAATTGCTTGATGCCGGAATAGTAGTACTTGCTGCATTTAG
>CAIKTE010000109.1 GCA_903830285.1 uncultured Chitinophagaceae bacterium
ATATTGCCATACAGTAATATTTAACGCAACATCATTTATCTTTTTCAGGGCTTTTATCATCACACTGAAGGATTGAACGAAACAGAATATAAATGGCAAGTAGATCATACTGAGTAAGTTGAGTACACATCATTTCTTGAGGTTGGCTTTCCATGTTTTGGATAAAATAATTTATTGTCTCAAGCAGCGTTTGTTTATTCGGTTTCATTTGTTGGACGGATTCTTGTTCTACCGCATCATCCATGGCATCACTATCCATGATTTTGACGCTCAGTATCGTATCATCATCAGCAACGCGTTCGAAGTTTTTCCAGTTTTTGGCCCAACAATGAAAGCGATGGTCCCCACCTCCAATTGCGATTTCGCCGCAACTGCAAAGAATGTTATCACCCCTATGGAAAGATTCCAGAACGTCAGAGCACAATTTACATTTTGCGCGATTTCTCATTACAACTCACTTTCATTCTTTTTTATTTCCAATGATTTAGTTGTAAAGTTGTCAATACAATCTATATCAATCATGTAATTTATGGCTGCTCTAGCCTGACGTTTAGCATCATCTGGCAACGACTGCAGAAAAATCCTGATTAAGTTACCGAAAATGTTAATTGTGAGCGATGTATTCAGCTCTGACGCATTCATCAGGTCTGAAATTTTAACACAAACATCTTTAATTTTTTCTACATATTCTTTACTTCTACTCATTTAAATTCCTCTGGAAACAAATTACTTGAATTTATATATCGGTATGATACAATACGATTTAAATGATATATAACGAGAGGAAATAATGCCATCACCAAAAGGTCATGCTCCTTATCCCGGTTGCGAAACAGGTGGACGCCCAAAAACATACACTAAAGAATATTTAGATAATTTGGCGGATGAATTTTCTGAGTGGATTAAAAATGAAGATAATTATTGGTTTAAATCATTCGCACTAGACCGCGACATTTTGCCCGAAAGATTGAGCGAATGGGCTCGCGAGAATGATAAGTTTGCAAAAGCATATCATTTGGCGAAACATAAACAGGAAGAAAGAATCTTCAAAGGCGCTACCTCTGGCAAGTTCAATGCACAGATGGCAAAATTTGGTTTAGCTAATTGCCATAAATGGTCAGAGCGTTCAGAAACAACGATTTCCGGAAATGCAGAAAACCCCCTACACTTTCTTTTGAGTGGCGTAGAGGGCCGGTCCAAAGATCTGGTTAATGATTCTGAAGATTAATTGTAATATTATATCAATTCACAATATTCTACAGGTGTAGCATCTTCGCGCTGAATCTCATATCTTGAATTCCAATCAAAATATTGTGCAAAATCTTCATCAATTAGTTCCTCTTCAGTTATATACCATACTATTTCTGCGATTAAAAATTCACATTCTGGGCAGCAATGGCTAGTATTTGCGCAAATTACACGAGCGACATAATGTGGATGTTCAAGATCTCCACTTAAATAAGCAGGCTCTATTGCAGCCCAAATCTCTCCGTTTTCATCTTCATATTCTCCGTATTTTCTGGCTGATTGCTCGAAAAAAAGTTCTGCTTGATCATTTACTGTTTGTGTTGTCATTTGTTACCTCTTTGTTTTTTGTTTCTTGCCAATATATTACCACACACAACCTTTTA
>CAIKTE010000110.1 GCA_903830285.1 uncultured Chitinophagaceae bacterium
AGATGATGTTTTAGTGATCTCCCCCATGAAAAAGTTCATTGGGCAGTTAGTTGTTGCCGTGATCTTGATGTTTAAAGCCAATTTACTGATCGTCACCATGCATGGCTTTATGGGAGTGGGAGTCATTCACCCCACATTCAGTTATTTTTTAACCGGACTCACCATCCTGGTAATAATGAATGCATTTAATTTGATCGATGGTATAGATGCATTGGCAACCAGTATCGGCATCATAACAACATCTGTATTCAGCCTGTTTTTCTTTTTCAATGATGATATGTTCTTTGCTTTGATGGGATTTACATTTGCTGCAAGTTTGCTGGCATTTTTGATCTACAACTTTTCGCCTGCAAGGATCTTTATGGGCGATACGGGATCGATGCTGCTGGGTTTGGTAAATGCCATTTTAGTGATCCGTTTTATAGAAACAGCCGAAAGCAGTAATATATTTCCGTTACTGGGATCACCTGCCATGGGTTTTGGGATCTTAGCATTGCCTTTATTAGACACTTTGCGGGTATTTGGTATCAGGATCTTACATGCCCGATCTCCTTTTTCGCCAGATAGAAATCATTTGCATCACATTTTACTCGATAAAGGTTTATCACATACTTCAGTAACATTGATACTTTCATTAGCAACGATCATTATGATCGTGCTTACTTATATTGCTTTACCGATAGGAACTACAAAAGTGATACTGGGGCAGATCGTTTTATTCTTTTCCTGCATAACGGTCCTTACTCAAGTAAGGCCTAAAATGAAGGGAATGAAGGTTATCAAAAATCACGAACTTGATGAAAATGAACTAAGCAGGAAAGTGAGGGATATATTTTCTTACAATGAGAATTCTGCTAAAACTTCCGAAAAAGATTAGCATTATATTTCTTACAAGTTATTAAAAGCCCCATTTTTATTCGGGGCTTTTGTATTTGCCAAAGTCTTACAATCATTTATTAGTTTTGCAGCAGTTAAAACAAACAGAATTATGTCAGAAGATCTAGAATTTATACTGGATGATGTAGAAAGCTCGATGAAAAAAGCCATCAGTCATCTGGAAGTAGAATTGACCAAGATTAGGGCCGGAAAAGCAAACCCTTCCATGCTCGACGGAGTAAATGTTGATTATTATGGTGCCCCAACACCTATCAATCAGGTTGCCAATGTTTCTATTTTGGATGCTCGCACCATCAGTATTCAACCCTGGGAAAAAAATATGCTGCAGGCCATAGAAAAAGCGATCCTGCAAGCCAATATCGGTATTACCCCACAAAGCGACGGAGTACAGATCCGTTTATTTCTGCCCCCTTTAACCGAAGAGAGAAGGAAAGAATTATTCAAAAAAGCAAGTGGCGAAGGCGAACATTGTAAAGTAGCCATCAGAAATTTAAGAAGAGATGGTATTGAAGAAATTAAAAAATTACAGAAAGACGGATTAAGCGAAGACATTGCAAAAGATGCGGAAAAAAATGTGCAGGAAATAACTGATAAGTTTATTGTATTGGTTGATAAACATCTAACAGCGAAAGAAAAAGAAATGATGAGTGTATAACCTCATTCAACAATAATTGATCATCCCTTCTCTTTTGTTCGTAAAATGGAGAAGGGATTTTTATTTGCATTAGCGAGATATACTCCTGCAAGAATTACACTTAAACTGATGATCTGCCAAATAGTGATCTGTTCATCCAGCATTAAGCCCCAGAATACCGCCACAAAGGGAATTCCATAAGTGACCATCGAGGAAAAAACAGCTCCTGCTCTTTTGATCAGCATATAAAAAAGTATGGAAGCCACTGCAGTACCCATGATACCCAAAATGGCACTTGCACCTGTTGATATCAAATATTCTTTTTGACCCAATGGCAATGAAAAATATCCTGTAAAATATAAAATGAAAAGGCAGGGAATAATTAGAAAAACAAAAGCCAATGTAGCGATATTGATAGACCCGATACCATGCATATGGCGGCCCACCATGTTCACATTGAGACCATATAAAATAGTGGCTACAAAAATAAATGAGGAATAAGAAACATTTTTAAAATCGATATGACCGTTACCGGTAAACAATAAGATGAGTCCTATAAATCCAATGATGATACCGATTATTTTTTTTCTTTCTGCTTTCAGTTCAAAGAAAGCAATACCCACAAGAATGGTAAAGAAAGGTGTCAATGCATTCAAAATACCCGCCAGTGAACTATCGATCTTAGTTTCGGCAAGACAAAACAAGAAAGCCGGGATAAAGCTGCCCAGGATCCCGGATAATGCCACTAAACCTAATTTATTTTTGGGCACTTGCTTGATAGCCCTGAAAGCAAAAGGTATCAAAACCACTCCCGCACTTAAAATGCGTAAAGCGGCAACCTGATAAGGTGATAGTACCTGCATACCTTCCTTCATCAATACAAAAGAACTTCCCCAGATAAAGGAAAGCACAATGAATAATGTCCAGTTGAATATTTTTTCTTTCAATATCTGTATTTCGGGCAAATGTCAAGTTTTTCGATCACTCTGAAGAATAAATATATAAATGGATTCTCCGAATATGGAAATAGTATTGTCAAAAATTTTTCATGTAGAAAAAAACTTTTACTTTGAAGATCTAATTAAAACTATGCGTTATGGGAATGCTTAAAGAATTCAAAGAATTTGCCATGAAAGGCAATGTTGTAGATCTTGCCATTGGTGTTATCATCGGTGCGGCTTTCGGAAAGATCGTAAGTTCACTCATCGAAGATGTGATCACACCCTTATTATTAAAACCCGCATTACAGGCCGCTCACCTGACGGAATTAAAAGATCTGACACTGTTCGGCATAGTAAAATATGGCAATTTCCTCTCGGCAGTCATCAATTTCGTTATAGTAGCATTCGTTCTGTTTTTGATCATTCAGGCTATGAATTCATCTAAATTGAAAAAACAAGATGCACCCGCACCGCCACCGGCTCCAACAGTTACTGAAACTTTATTAACTGAAATTCGGGATTCACTGAAAAAATAATGCATCATGATAATATGCAAGATCCCGCTTCAACAAGTGGGATCTTTCTTTGGTGGATAACTATCTTTCCGCCGGAAAGCATTTGTAAGACCTAATTGTTTTTATTTGCAGTTAAAGAATTTGTAGCGTGAGTACACCCAATTACCAAATTAAAGTCGATACGTTTGAAGGACCATTCGATCTCTTGCTTTTTTTCATTGAAAGAGATGAACTGGATATTTACAATATTCCCATTACCAAGATCATCAAAGATTTCCTGGATCATATCCATACGCAGGAAAAACTGAATATCGAATTAAGCAGCGAATTCATTTTATTCATCTCCACATTGATGCGTATCAAGGCCAGATTATTATTGCCCCGCAAGGAAATTGATGCGCAGGGAAATGAGATCGATCCGCGTCAGGAATTGATCGAAAAGATCCTTGAATATAAAAGATTCAAAGAAGCGGCAGTTCAAATGGCTGAGATGGAAGCTGTTCGTATGCTGATGGTAAAACGCGGCAATCTTCAGAAAGAGATCGCAGAGATCGGTGAAGAAGCAGGCGAAGGAACAGAGATCCAAACCATCACTATGTTCAAATTGATGAAGGCTTTTGAAAAAGTGATGCTGCGTGTGCAGGCCAGGCAAAACAAACCAGTGCATACCGTAGTTCGATATAATTACACCATGGAAGGAAGCCGTGATTATATGACCGGCTTTGTGCAAAGAGAAAAACATGTTTCATTCGAAAAGGTATTTGATGTTTGCGAAGGAAGGATCCATGCATTATTTTTATTTCTTTCGCTCCTGGAATTGGTGCAACAAAAATTCATGAAACTGATGATCGGTGAAGGAAGAAATAATTTCATTATCGAATGGAATGAGAACCGCGAAGAAGATCTGCAATTTGCCGGAGCAGAAGTAGAAAGAGCTACAGAAGAAACTTTTATTGATCCTGAAATGAATTGATACAACGCTGTCCAATAATAAAAAAGCTCAAAGAAAACTTTGAGCTTTTTTTATTTAAATGATCTTGATTTTATCCCGCGATCACGGTACTTACTTTCACTTTATCTTTCATCAGTTCTCTTACAGTATCTGCAATTGCTTTTGCATCATATTCGCATTCTCTGTATAATTCTTTTAAGGTACCATGTTCAACAATTCTATCTGGTATTCCAAGCATTTTCACTTCTGCAGAATAATGATGCTTTGACATGAATTCCAGAACAGCACTACCAAATCCACCAACAACAGTGCCGTCTTCAACCGTAATGATCTTATCGTACTTGCTGAAAATCTCATGCAGCATTTCTTCATCGATCGGTTTTACAAATCGCATATCATAATGCGCAGGATTGATGCCTTCAGTTCTTAATTCGCGAATAGCTGCTGTTGCAAAATTTCCGGGATGACCGAAAGAAAGTATGGCTACATCCTCACCATCTTTTATTTTTCTTCCTTTACCAATTTGTATTTCTTCGAATGCAGTTCTCCATTCAGGCATCACACCTTCCCCACGCGGATAACGGATCACAAATGGATTTTTGATGGAAGGAAGTTGTGCAGTGAACATCAGGTTTCTTAATTCCTGTTCATTCATGGGTGCACTGATGATCATATTGGGAATGCAACGGAAATAAGCAATATCATAACAGCCATGATGCGTTGGACCATCATCTCCCACTACCCCTGCTCTGTCTAAACAAAACACCACGGGTAATTTTTGAATGGCTACATCATGTACTACCTGATCGAATGCACGTTGCATGAATGATGAATAAATATTGCAGAAAACTTTTAATCCCTGTGTTGCTAAACCCGCACTTAATGTTACGGCATGCTGTTCGCAGATACCTACATCAAAAGCACGATGCGGCATTTTCTCCATCATGAATTTTAATGATGATCCACTGGGCATGGCCGGTGTTACACCCATGATCTTATCATTCTTTTCTGCCAGTTCTATCATCGTGTGTCCAAACACATCCTGATATTTAGGAGGCTGCGGAACTTCATATTTTTTCTTGAATATCTCACCGGTTACTTTATCAAACAATCCCGGTGCATGCCATTTGGTTTGATCCTTTTCTGCCAGTGCATAGCCCTTGCCTTTTACAGTAACGATATGCAATAATTTAGGTCCGGGTATATTCTTAAGATCCTGTAAAGTATCTACGAGCTTGGTGATATTATGGCCATCGATCGGTCCGAAATACCGGATCTTCAAAGATTCAAACAGATTACTGCTCTTGCTGATCATTCCTTTCAAACTCAGTTCCATCTTGCTGGCCATCTCTCTGCTGAAATTCTTTCCTGCAGGTAATTTGCCCAGCACATTCCAGATCTCATCACGCACTTTATTGTAAGTATGGGAAGTGGAAATATCGGTCAGGTATTCTTTCAATGCTCCTACATTCTGATCGATGCTCATACAATTATCATTCAAAATGATCAGTACATCACTATCGGCAACACCTGCATGATTCAATGCTTCAAAAGCCATTCCTGCGGTCATGCTTCCATCGCCGATCACTGCCACACTTTTCCTGTTCTCTCCTTTATATTTTGCCGCCATGGCCATTCCTAATGCAGCAGAAATGGAAGTGGATGAATGCCCTACCCCAAATGTGTCGTATTCGCTTTCGCTTCTTTTGGGAAAGCCACTAAGTCCCTTGTATTTTCTGTTTGTGATGAAATTATCTCTGCGGCCGGTAAGAATTTTATGACCGTATGCCTGATGACCCACATCCCATACCAATTGATCATAAGGCGTATTATAGATATAGTGCAGGGCAACCGATAGTTCAACCACTCCTAAACTTGCAGCAAAATGCCCGCCATGTACGCTCACCACATCAATGATATATTGACGTAATTCATCACAAACCTGGTGTAATTGGGTACGGTTTATCTTTTTAAGATCGTTGGGGGAATTGATGCTTTTTAATAGTGGTCCTGGAACAATCTCCATATTGCTGAATTTTGTTTACTGTAAAAGTAAGGTTTTTACCATGATGGCAATCCTAGTGATAAACAGCAGCAAAAAGAGAATGTTCACCTATTTCGAAGATATTTCTGCCAAACAGCAGGGATATTTACCATTAATCAAAAAGGCGCCTGTAAACAGCTTCCGTAAGCTTTACATTTGTTGATCATGAGAAGAAAAATTTCATCCTATTGGATGTGTCAAATGGCGGGTTGGGGAGCATACATGCTGGTATGGACTTTTTTTTACTTTGCCATTCGCACCAAACCGCAGCCTCATTTTGTTGAAATACTGGTCACCGATACTTTTATTGGTTTCCTGATCACGCATACAATGCGCTTATTTATCAGAGGCTTTGGTTTATTGTATCTCAGCCTGCAAAAACAGATCACGGCTATTTTACTGATGAGTTTTGTTTTTGCGTTTATCAATTCAACTGGTGTGGTAGCTATTCAATCTCTATTTGATTGGGATCCTGAACAAATCAAAAAATTCAGTTTTCTGAATATGGTGATGCGGCAAAGTTTTGGGGCCAGCTTATTCTTTCTGATCTGGAACCTGATCTATTTCACCTATCATTATATTCAAAAAAGCAGGCAACAGCAACTGGATAAGATACGTTTGGAAAGTTTGGTAAAAGAGCTGGAATTAAAGACCATTAAAGCACATATCAATCCACATTTCATTTTTAATGCCCTGAACAGTATCCGTGCCTTGGTGGATGAAAATCCCGAAAGAGCCAGAACAGCCATCACTGAATTAAGCAATATCTTAAGAAGTAGCATGCAGGCAGAAAAGCTGGAAATGGCACCACTGGAAAGAGAACTCAGTATCGTAAAAGATTATCTGGCATTGGAATATATCCGCTTTGAAGACCGTCTGAATATTGAATATGATATTGACGAAGACACTTTGGATCAACCCGTTCCACCCATGATGCTGCAAACACTGGTAGAAAATGCCATCAAACACGGTATCGGTAAACAGGTAAACGGCGGAGTGATAAAGATCATTTCTGATTTTAAAGACGATCATCATGAATTGATCGTTCAAAATACGGGAAGGTTGAATGATGCAGTTAATGCTGAAGGATTCGGCATCACCAGTACACAAAACAGATTGAACCTGTTATTTGGTAAGGAAGCAAAATTTGAATTAAACGATGTGAATGGAAGTATGGTCGAAGCAAAGATCACGATGCCTGTGCACAGGATTTTATAGTAATTTTAAATCACTGAAAACTATTTTTTATGGGGGCAATCAAAGCCATTATCATTGATGATGAACGTTTAGCAAGAAATGAATTAAAGAAATTATTGCAAAACCATTCTGAGATCGAAGTGATCGAAGAAGCCGCGAATGTGGATGAAGGATTAGAAAAGATCGAACAATTCAATCCTGAACTGATATTTCTTGATATTCAAATGCCCGGGAAAACAGGATTTGATCTTTTAGCAGAAGTCGAAAAAACGCCCAAAGTAATATTCACCACTGCTTATGATGAATATGCCATCAAAGCTTTTGAGGTAAATGCGCTGGATTATTTACTGAAACCCATCGAACCCAAAAGGCTGGCAGATGCCATCACCAAACTGCAGGATGAATTATTCAAAGAAAGAGCAGGCATGGGTGGCATCCTCAATCGCGGACCATTAACAGAAAATGATCAGGTCTTTGTGAAAGACGGTGAAAGATGCTGGTTCGTAAAACTGGGCGAGATCAGATTATTTGAAAGTGTAGGCAATTATGCAAAGGTCTATTTCAGCACACATAAACCCCTCATTTTAAAATCGCTGAATGCGCTGGAAGAAAGACTGGATGACAGAATGTTTTTCCGTGCCAACAGAAAACATATCATCAATCTCCGCTGGATAGAAAAGATCGAACCTTATTTCAACGGTGGATTACTGGTTGATCTGAAAGGTGGTGAAAAGATCGAAGTAAGCCGCAGACAAACGGTTAAGTTCAAAGAAATGATGAGTTTATAAAATCAAACAAAACTAATTAATGAGAAAATTAATCGCAGCAGGGTTGTTGACATCAATGACCCTTTTTTCATTCGCACAAAAGATCAATAAGATCATCAATGCCAAAGAAGTAGAACGCATTGAAACAGTTTTATCATCCGATGATATGAAAGGAAGAAAAACTTTCTCGCCCGATATTGAACGTGCTTCTGCATTCATTGAAAAGGAATTTAAGAAAACAGGATTGAAAGAATTTCCCGGTGCAACCGGATACAGGCAGGAATTCAATATGATCGAATCATCCAATACAGCAGCCATCGTAATGATCGATGGACAAAAACTGGATGACAGCTTAATTGCTGTTTCTTCATTTCAGCCAAAAGTTTCTTTAACAGAAAAGAATACTGAAACGGTGAACATCAAAGCGAGTGATGATTTCAGAAAAAAATATTCTGAATACAGCAGCAGCAAAAAAAATCTATTGGTATTGGTTGATGCATCTTTCAGATCTTATGCAAGCAGATTGAAAAGAAGATCTCCGGCAAAATTTGAACAGCCCGATAATAGTGTTGTATTTGTATTTGGAATAAATTCGGCATCTGTTTTTTCAATAGAACTTACGAACAACATCATTAAAAGACCATTGAATAATGTTGTTGGAATGATCCCCGGAAAAAGTCTGAAAAATGAGTACGTTATTTTTTCCGGTCACTACGATCATTTGGGAATTGGAAAGGCAGTTAATAACGATTCCATTTATAACGGAGCGAACGATGATGCTGCGGGAACGACAGCCGTTATTACTTTGGCAAAATATTTTAAGGCATTGAACAATAATGAAAGAACACTGGTCTTTGTTGCATTTACTGCTGAAGAAGTGGGTGGTTTCGGCTCTCAAAACTTTTCAAAACAATTCGATCCTGAGCAAGTGAAAGCCATGTTCAATATTGAAATGATCGGTACAGAAAGTAAATGGGGAAAAGGTTCTGCCTATATCACCGGTTTTGAAAAAACAGATATGGGGAAAATTTTGCAACAAAATTTAGTAGGATCTTCTTTTCAATTTTATGCCGATCCATATACGACTCAAAATTTATTTTATCGTTCTGATAATGCTACGTTGGCAAGATTAGGAGTACCGGCACACAGCATCTCCACTTCAAAAATGGATAACGAATTGAATTATCATAAAGTATCAGATGAGATCAGAACATTAGATATGAACAATATGGCAGAGATCATTAAAGCCATTGCCATCAGTTCAAAAACCATTATCAGTGGAAAGGATACCCCAACCAGGGTAGATACGAAAGCATTGAATTAAATAGTTACCGGAACACTATGGATTGCATCGCTTATTTCATTAATGAGCGATGCATCTTTTTCTATGGCATTGCCCACCACAATAATATCGGCACCTGCTTTGCAATTGATATATGCTTTTTCAGCATGGGTGATGCCGCCGCCTACAATCAACGGCACTTCAATATTTTGAGCAACTTTTTCGATCATGAGTTCGGTGATGGGGCGCTTTGCACCGCTACCGGCATCCATATAAATCAATTTCATTCCCAACATCTCTCCTGCTATTGCTGTACACATGGCAATATCATTTTTATCGGCAGGTATGGGTGTTGCATTAGAAATATAAGTAACAGCTGTTGGTGCACCGCCGTCTACAACCATATAACCGGTAGAAATGATTTCGAGCCCGCTGTTCTTTACCTGTGTGGCACTTACCACATGTTGTCCTATCAGGAGTTCGGGGTTACGACCAGAGATCAAAGAGAGATATAATAAACCATCTGCATACCGGCTTACCTGAGAAGGTGAACCGGGGAATAAAATAACGGGAATATTACAAGATGTTTTTATTTGACGGATACAATCATCGAGATGATTGGAGATCACCAGACTTCCTCCCACAAAAAAATAGTCCACTTTAGCATCCGTTGCCAATCCTACCAATTGCTCAATAGCAGCATTATCAACCTTATCAGGATCGATCAGTACAGCGAATGATTTTTTCCCTGTTTTTTTTTGATCAACGAGTTGAGTGTACAACTTATTTTTCATGTAAATCTTTGTGAATGGCTATTGCAAAAATGCAAAAAACTTTTTTGATTACCCTTTTTTAATTTTTTTAAACTGCCCAATAAAGATAAAACAGTTTTTTGTTATGTGGCTTTGTACCTTTTTACCGAAACCGGCTACTGTATTTTTAGCGTAAAGAAGGCTTTTTTTCAGCCCAACTGATTATAATCAAATTAACCCATTTTATGGTATTAATTTTTGAAAAATCTTTTCTACACATGTGGACATTGCAGCAAAAGCAATGGCAGTTTGCCGTAGAAAGAAATCCACCTATATTTTCCACAGTTTGTTAATATTTACAACCTTGAATTTTAGTTATCAAAAGATATTTTCGTCAACCGCTTATAATTAACCGGGGCTGAATATTACTATACCATTATAAATTCTTTGCTCACATGGCTAACCCAAAACCTAACAAAGGCTTGCAATTCAAGCGCCGATTCACAAAAGAAGGCGTAAATCCCGTTGATCTTTTCGATTACGATTACCGAACCAGTATCATTAAAAATCCTACCGGTGAAGTGGTATTTGAAATGAATAATGTGGAAGTTCCAAAACAATGGAGTCAGATCGCAACAGATATCCTTGCACAAAAATATTTTCGTAAAGCCGGTGTTCCGCAGGCAGACGGTTCTCTGGGTAGAGAAACTTCTGTTAAGCAGGTAGCGAACCGTATGGCAAATTGCTGGAGAGTTTGGGGTGAGCGTTATAATTATTTTGCTTCTGCAAAAGATGCAGAAATATTCTACGACGAGTTAGTGTATAGTATTTTAAATCAGTCATGCGTTCCTAATTCTCCGCAATGGTTCAATACCGGTTTGCATGAAAGCTATGGCATTACCGGAAAGCCACAAGGTCATTATTTTGTTGATCCCGTTGACAGTGTATTAAAAAAATCTCAGAATGCTTATGAGCGTCCTCAGCCTCATGCCTGTTTCATATTAAGTGTAACAGATGATCTGGTGAATGATGGCGGTATCATGGACCTCTGGGTGCGTGAAGCAAGAATATTCAAATATGGTTCAGGTGTAGGAACCAACTTCTCTCAAATTCGCGGAGCAAGTGAAAAATTAAGCGGCGGCGGTACTTCCAGCGGATTGATGAGCTTTTTGAAGATCGGCGATCGTGCAGCAGGTGCCATCAAATCAGGCGGTACAACACGTCGTGCTGCTAAGATGGTTTGTCTGGATCTCGATCATCCTGAGATAATGGAATTCATTAACTGGAAAGTGGAAGAAGAAAAGAAAGTAGGTGCATTGATCGATGCAGGTTATGATTCTCATTATGAAGGTGAAGCTTATTTAACCGTATCAGGTCAAAACTCAAATAACAGCGTTCGTATCCCGAATGAGTTCTTTGATAAATTAGAAAAAGATGAAGACTGGGAATTAAAAGCAAGGACCGATGGAAGAGTAATGAAAAAGATCCCTGCTAAAGAAGTATGGAAACAAATTTCTTATGCAGCATGGCGTTGTGCTGATCCCGGTACACAATATGATACTACCATCAATGAATGGCATACTTGTCCGCAAGGCGGCCGTATCAATGCTTCTAATCCATGTAGCGAATACATGTTCTTAGATAACACAGCATGTAATCTGGCTTCTATCAACCTGCGTAAATTCTTTGATGAAAGCAATAACACATTGGATGTAGAAGGACTGGAATATATCAGCCGTTTATGGACCGTTGTTTTGGAAATATCTGTATTGATGGCGCAGTTCCCTTCTAAGGAAGTGGCCCAATTAAGTTATGATTACAGAACACTTGGTTTAGGTTTTGCAAATCTGGGAACCGTATTAATGTTAAGCGGCATTCCTTATGATAGCGAACAGGCTCGTGGTATTGCCGGTTCTGTAACTGCAATCATGACCGGTATTGCTTATAAAACATCGGCAGAAATGTCTTCCTTCTTAGGCTCATTTGCCAAGTATGAAGAGAATAAAGAAGATATGCTGCGTGTAATGCGCAACCATCGTGCTGCTGCTTATGATGCCGAAGAAGCTTATGTTGGATTACAGATAAAACCACAGGGTATCAAAGCACAATATTGTCCTGATTATTTATTGAAAGCTGCAACAAAAGCATGGGATGATGCAGTTCAATTGGGAGAAAAATATGGTTACCGTAATGCACAAACAACCGTGATCGCCCCTACAGGAACGATCGGTCTGGTAATGGATTGCGATACCACCGGTGTTGAACCCGACTTTGCATTGGTGAAGTTTAAAAAATTAAGTGGCGGCGGTTATTTCAAGATCATCAATCAGGCTGTACCCAATGCATTGAAGAATTTAGGATACAGTTCATCTGAGATCAATGCCATTGAAAAATATGCAGTAGGTTCTGCAAGTTTTGACGGGGCTCCTTTCATCAATAATAAAACATTATCTGAAAAAGGATTCACAGCTGAAGAGATCCAGAAATTAAATGATGCTGCAAAAGCTGCATTTGAAATTGGCTTCATCTTCAATCGTTATTCTTTAGGTGATGCTTGTTTACAACGTCTTGGATTTACTGAAGCACAATATGGCGACTGGAGTTTTAATATGCTCGAATCTTTAGGATTTACTGAAGATGAGATCGATGCTGCCAACGATTATATCTGCGGTACCATGACCATTGAAGGTGCTCCTCTGTTAAAAGAAGAACATTTACCGGTGTTTGATTGCGCTAATAAATGCGGTAAGAAAGGCGAACGTTTTATTCATGCACATGGTCATATAAAAATGATGGGTGCTTGTCAGCCTTTCTTAAGCGGTGCCATTTCTAAAACGATCAATCTTCCGCACGAAGCAAACATTGCGGAGATAGAAAATTCATATTTACTAAGCTGGCAATTAGGTTTAAAAGCCTGTGCTTTATATCGTGACGGTTCTAAATTATCACAACCGCTGAGCAATAAATCTGATAAGAAGAAAAAGAAAGAAGAGGAAGAAGTTACAGGTTCCCTGTTACAAGAAGCAAGTGAGGAACAAACAGAAACTAGCAATATTGTTGACCTGGCAAAATTGACCGTTGATGAATTACTGGAAGAAGTACAAAGACGTATGTCTGCTTCTACCGATACAGGATTGAAACGTGCATTATCAAAGATCGTTGAACGCAAAACATTACCGGCCAAACGCAGAGGCTTTACCCAAAAGGCAAGAGTGGGCGGACAGGTTATTTTCTTACGTACAGGCGAATACAGCGATGGAACATTAGGAGAAATATTCATTGACCTGGCGAAAGAAGGTTCTACTTTAAGAAGCCTGATGAACTGTTTTGCCATCTCTATTTCTGTTGGCTTACAATATGGTGTTCCTTTAGAAGAATTCGTAGACAAGTTTGTGTTCACCCGATTCGAACCATCCGGAATGGTAGATCATCCGAATATCAAAACAACTACTTCATTGGTTGATTTTGTCTTCCGTGCACTGGCATTTGATTATCTGGGAAGAACAGATCTGGTACACGTGTTGAATAAGCCCGAAATTGGGAATACAGGAGATGAGGGAGATGTTACTTTATTGGGTAAACCCGAATTAAGCAGCATTATCATTACTGCTCCATCAGCCAATACAACGGCAAGTGTTCAGCCTCAAAAATTACAGCGTGCAGCAACAGCTGCAAACGCAGGAATGGATATGGTAAACGCTGCTGCAAAGAATATGCAAAGCGATGCGCCGGCTTGTAATACCTGCGGACATATCACCATTCGCAGCGGTACTTGTTACAAATGTTTGAACTGCGGCAACAGTATGGGTTGCAGTTAAAAGAGACGTATATTTCATAGGTATACATTAGAAAACGCCGCCCCGATTCTTCGGGGCGGTTTTGTTTTATAGGCAGCATAAGCCTGTTTCCACTCATTTTATTGCCACAAAAGGAAGCATCATGCTATAGCGATCCTATAGCATAGGTTCGCCCATCCTTCGTTGAAACTTAATTTCTTTAACATATTTACTGAAAGGATGATGAGTTGCTCCTTAGCGATCATAATCTTGGAGAAGGTGATATTCCGGCGTTTCTCAACTCCATTTTTCAACTGCAGTTCCGGAACTTAGTAATTTCTTTTGAAATTGTATTTTCTGCGAGAATATTGCCTCTAATGAGCCACAGCTACTATTTTCCAAGGCTGCTATCAATACTTCAAACCTTAGCTGCCTATCTGCTTACAAATTATTACTATTTCCTGCTAAAAAATCCTGCAGCAGGATTTTATGTTTTCTTTATTAGATTTTGTAATCCTAAATAGGATAATAAAAAATAGGAAATTCTAGTTTCATACTATTCCCATACAGGAGGGAGTCATTAGTCAGGAGTCGGGAGTCAGGAGTCGGAAGTCGAAAAAAGTTCAGGAAATTGAAAGGAGGATTTAGAGGCAAAGTAGGAAAAGTTTTTCTCGCAGCGCACTCGGCGGCGAGATGGCATTTATTTTTCCAAAATCCGGATTTCTTTTGGTCTGCTTCGAGACTTGTTTTGGTCTGCTTCACAAAAACCAAAAGAAGAGCAAAAGCTGCCTTGGAGAGAGGCAAAAGGATTCCATTTATTGGACCAGGTTTGCCAACCTTTAGTATATTATAGGGAGCAGATTCGGCTCAAAGTATTCAAAGATTTTTCTCGCTGCGTACGCCGCGGCGCTGCGAGAATAGATTTTGGACCAGGGTTGCCAAACAAAAAGAGCTTCCAAAATGGAAGCTCTTCTTCTTTATTCAAAACCTAACACATGGAAATGAG
>CAIKTE010000111.1 GCA_903830285.1 uncultured Chitinophagaceae bacterium
CATGTTCTTTGCAACATCATCATTGGTAATGATCTTTGCAGCTCTTTCCAGTAAACGGCTATGCAGATAGAATACATCACCCGGATAAGCTTCACGTCCCGGAGGTCTTCTTAACAATAAACATACTTCACGATAAGCAACTGCCTGTTTGCTCAAATCATCAAAAATGATCAAAGCAGGGCGACCGCTGTCGCGGAAAAATTCTCCGATAGCAGTACCGGCGAATGGTGCGTAGAATTGCAATGGAGCAGGATCAGATGCAGAAGCCAACACAATAGTTGTGTATGCCATAGCACCAGTATCAGTCAACACTTTCATTACACCTGCAACAGTAGATGCTTTTTGTCCGATAGCAACATATATACAATAAACAGGCTGACCTGCATCGTAAAATTCTTTTTGATTGATGATGGTATCCACACAAATGGCGGTCTTACCTGTCTGACGATCACCGATTACCAACTCACGCTGACCACGACCGATAGGAATCATCGCATCAATGGCTTTGATACCTGTTTGTAATGGTTCTTTAACAGGCTCACGATAAATAACACCAGGTGCTTTACGCTCCAGAGGCATTTCATATAATTCTCCTGTGATCGGACCTTTACCATCAATGGGTTCACCCAAGGTATTAATAACACGACCGGTCAAACCTTCTCCTACTTTAATAGAAGCGATCTGGCCTGTGCGTTTTACTTTAGAACCTTCACTGATATCTCCACTTTCTCCCATCAATACCACACCTACATTATCTTCTTCCAAGTTCAATGCGATTGCTCTTGTTCCGTTTTCGAACTCAACCAATTCGCCTGATCCTACATTATTCAAACCATAAACACGGGCAATACCATCACCCACTTGAAGTACAGTGCCAACTTCTTCTAATTCAGCTACGGCATTAAAATTGCTTAATTGCTGCCTCAGTATCGCTGATATCTCATCCGGCTTGATCTCTACCATATTTTGAAATTTAAAAATTGATTTTTATGATCTTTACTATTAAATATTCTTTACGAAAATGTTTTTTGCAAATTGTTTTTTGATGTCTTTCAGATCTCTTTGAATACTGGCATCCACCAGGTTATTATTGAATTCCAAAACAAAGCCACCGATCAGTTTTTCGTCAACTTTGGCTTCCAATTCAATCGCGCCGAAATTATTTACTTCCTTCACTTTTGTTTCAATGATCTTTTTAAGATCGGCACTTAATTCAACGGCTGTTGTGATCTTTAATTTATGGATGTCTTTGATCTCGTTGTATTGATCAATAAAAGCTTCCACCACTTCAGGAAGGTCACTTTCACGATTCTTTATTACCAAGAGGTTATTAAACAAATGTGTTAACTCAGTTACTTTATCTTTTGTAACCGCTTCAATGATGGCTCTTTTTTTATCTGCATTAATGATCGGGCTACGCAGCAGATTAACGAATTCATGACTGTCTTTGCAAACTGCCTGCAGGTATTTCATATCTGCATACACCGCTTCCAACTGATCTTTTTCTGTAGCCAGATCAATTAAACTCTTTGCATATCTTCCTGCTAAACGTGTATTAGACATAATTCAATGAATAATTTATAATTAAGAATTAAGAGTTGAAAACCGCTTCCATAATTCTTAATTATTTCTTTTTAATTTAATTTCACCCCTTCTGCAATGTCTTTGATATATTTTTCCTGTTCTGTTTTATTGCTCAACTCTCTTTTTAAGATCTTTTCACTCACTTCAATAACCAAGGCACCTACCTGATTTTTTACATCTGTCAATGCAGCATTCTTTTGTTGCTGAATAGCCAATTGTGCATCGGCAACAATTCTATCAAATTCAGACCTTGCTTTTTCTTTTGCTTCAGAGATCATTTTATCGGAATGATCTTTTGCTTCTCTCAGTATAACCGTTCTTTCCTCACGGGCTTTCGCTAAAATGGTTTCATTTTCACTTTGTAACTGAGCCATTTCAGCTTTCACTTTTTCGGCTGTAGAAATTGCATCAGCAATTCCCTGCTCTCTTTCTTTCAAGCCTTTTAAAATTGCAGGCCATGCAAATTTTTTAAGGATGAGGAACACAATGATAAAAGCCAATAAGTTCCAGACAAATAACCCTAAATCAGGCGTTAATAATTGCATATATGATCAGTTTAAAAATTCTTTTAAAATACTGCATCCTCCGCCCTTTGCATTGGATGCAGTAATTTTTTTACGTGCTTTACTACCTGCTACTATTTGAAAACAGCAAGCAAACCTGCTACTGCACCCAAAAGGGCAACACCTTCAACCAAGGCTGCAGCAAGGATCATGTTAGCACGAATGTCATTTGATGCTTCCGGCTGACGTGCAATACCTTCTACCGCACCTTTACCGATCTGACCGATACCAATACCTGCACCAATAGCAGCTAAACCGGCACCGATTGCACCATAACCAGGTTGGATCTCCAACAAAACATTCATTAAACTCATGACTATTTGTTTTATAATTAAGAAAAAATATTAATGATGTGCTTCTTCGTGATGTTCACCTTCAAATGCCTGACCGATAAATACTGCGGTCAGGTTTGCAAAAATGAACGCCTGTATAAAAGCAACCAATACTTCGATCAAATAAATGAATACTGCCAATAATACGAACAATGGAGATGTTCCCCAGCCCAGGGCTGTATTCATGGCACCGAAAATAAAGATCAAACAAATAAAGCTCAGGATGATGATATGACCTGACAGCATATTTGCAAACAACCTTATGATCAATGCGAAGGGTTTAGTGAAAATTCCCAATAATTCAACCGGGGTCATGATCGGTTTCACAAAACCGGGTACCGGAGGCCAGAATATATGCGCCCAGAAATGTTTATTTGTATTCCATAAAATCACCACGAATGAAATGATACCCAGCATGGCTGTGAAAGCTATATTACCTGTAACATTTGCTGTTCCCGGAATTAAACCAATCAGGTTATTAATAAGAATAAAAAAGAAAACAGTCAATAAATAAGGCATGAAGCTTTCGTATTTATGCCCCAGATTAGGTTTAGCTACTTCATCTCTCACAAAAGTGATAACAGGCTCCACTAAATTCTGAAAACCGGATGGAGCAGTTTTAACGCCTGTTCCATTGCTGTATTTTTTGGCTACACCGTTCATCAACCAAACTAAAAGGATCATCGCAATTATTAATTGCACCACATTTTTAGTAAAAGAAAAATCGTAGACCTTGGCTGTAAGATCTGCAAGACCACTGGCTACGGGATGATGTATTATGAGGGAAGACCAACTGCGGTTCACCGAGTTGCATATCAGGAATTTCGGAAACG
>CAIKTE010000112.1 GCA_903830285.1 uncultured Chitinophagaceae bacterium
GAATCTGGCAGCCTTCAGGTAAAAGGAAAACAGCTTGAAAGGATGCTTCAGGACCGATTTTTTTCGGGTCTCTTGGGGGCAAAACAAACCCTTTGCACAAATGATCTGAATGGATCATTTACAGCAAAGGGTTGGTTCGGTCAGTTTTGAACAACTCTAACTGTAAATAACAGGCAGATTTATTATTTCTTTTCAACCAGAGCCATTCCGCATTTGGGGCATTTACCGGGTTTATCACTGATCATATCGGCATGCATGGGGCAACTGTATTTTACAACAGTGATCTTGTCATTTTTTTGTGCTACCAATGCCATTCCGCAATTAGGGCATTTGCCCGGTTCCTTGCTGATCACATTGGAATGCATGGGACAAACATATTTTATTTGAGGGCTCATTGCAACCAGGTCCATTCCGCATTTAGGACATTTGCCCGCAGCATCGCGGATAACATCATGATGCATCGGACAGGTGAATTGTATGGTGGGTGGTGCTTTTTTTTCATTCTTTGTATTGGTTTGAGTAAATCCTGCAGTTGCAAATACAGTAACGATCAGGAAGAAGATCCATTTTTTCATTGTTCTATGTTTTAAGGGTGAAAAGCATATTGATATGCTAACAATATCAACATCTAATTTACAGCTAATTGAATGATTAAAAATATTTTGCTTTTTCTTTTATGAGAGCCTGACACAGAAATTTTCTGCCCATATTCTACTGATATCAGAAACAAAAAAGCCTTGCAGTATTTGCAAAGCTTAGTGTTCAAATTATTTTCTGATCGCTTATTCTATATAATCAGTCGCATTTACTTTTCGCTGGTGACCATATATATAAATGGATCCGTTGCCTTTCAATTCATCAGGCAATACAACATTGATGCGTGCTGCATTTCCCTGTTTGATAAGTATCGTACAATTGCCCGGTGCTACGGGAAATTGTGCAGAAGGTGCATCTGCTGCGGCAACGGAAGGATGATTGTAGTATGATAAAAAAGCTTTTGTTGCCAATTGCAATTTGCCCGTTTGATCTACCCCTTCAAACCCGATATACTCGATCATAATTTCATAGCCTGCTTTAGGAACAAGTAACATAGAATTAGTGACGTTCTCCGTTCTTACAAAGCTGAATATTTTTTTAGTACTGTCAACCGACTCCATGATATGTACATTCAATATACTATCCGCAACATGCACATTTACGGGAACCGTATTATTAAAAACAACGACAGGTATTTTTTTATTGCTGATCTTTACATCGAGCGACTTATTTCTTACATCAATAGGAATAGGTTTTTGTTGCGACTGGTCCTGCGAAAAAGCCGATACACACAATATCAATAATCCTACGATCCATACTGTTTTTTTCATAGTAATCATATTCGCTTTTCTCATCAGGATAAACAATAGATCTCTCGTTTCATTCAAAACTAAATATTTTTTCAATTCTCTTTTTTTATGAATTTAAATCGATGGAATGATAGCATTCAAATATAACTTTGATTATTCATTTCATCGGTCATTCTTTTTATATTGCTGTGTAGTATGTGACAAATAAACTGATAATTACTTCAGCATTAAAATAATTTTATGCGCAAATACCTTTTACTGTTTTTTATCTCCTGTTCTTATTTCAGCATTGCCCAGTCACCAGCTTTTATTTCCTCAGTGAATAGTAGGATCCGTTATGAAGGAAGGATCGGTCATACAGCAGATTCTGTTGCAGTTCTTTCCTGGCCCGGCAGTTCCATACTGGTTCATTTTAAAGGAACGGCCGTACAGGCACTATTGAAAGATGAAAAAGGAAGAAACAGCTATAATGTGATCATAGACAAAAAACAGGTGAGTAAATTAATGCTCGACACTTCTAAAAAATATTATAGTCTGGCAGCATCACTGCCTCTCGGAGAACATACTGTTGAATTATTTAAAAGATCCGAATCTGTGTGGGGTTCTACTAATTTTTACGGATTCAGCATTGATGGTAGCAAGGATCTGTTACAGCCCGCAGAAAAAAAATTAAAGATGGAATTCTTCGGTAACAGTATTACCTGCGGTTATGCCATTGAAGATTCAACTGGAGATTCCGGTGATGCGAAATTTGAAAACAATTATTTGTCATACGCTTCTCTGACAGCCAGACATTTCAATGCAGCCAATCATAATACTGCTGTCAGCGGTATCGGTATCATGGTAAGTTGGTTCCCTTTTACCATGCCCGATGTATTTGATAAATTGAATGCGAATACAAGAGATGTTTATTGGGATTTTGCTTCTTATACTCCTGATATTGTTGTGATCAATCTTTTTCAAAATGATAGCTGGATCGTAAAGCTTCCCAATAACCCTGAATTCAAAAGAGTGTTCGGAACTACCGCACCCGATTCAAATTTTATTGTCAATGCCTATAAGAATTTCGCATACGGTATCAGGCAAAAATATCCCAACGCAAAGATCATTTGTGCATTAGGTGCCATGGATATTACCAGAGAGGGATCGCCCTGGCCGGGTTATGTGAAGAAAGCAGTTGCAGAACTGAATGATGCAAAAATGTACAGTTATTTTTTCCCTATGTGCAATTCGAAAGGTCATCCGAGGATCAAACATCAGCAGGAGATGGCAGACCAGCTCATCCGTTTCATTGAAACAAATAATCTTCTATCAAAATAAAAATTGCAGAGAATGGATATTCAAATCAAGGGTCAGTTATTCATAGTAGGTGGTGCCACCAGCGGCTTAGGGAAAGCGGTAGCGGAAGCATTGCTGGGTGAGGGCGCGAACATCATCGCTGTAGCCAGAGGAGAAGAAAAATTAAAAACATTTCAATCAACTGCATCATCACAGATTGAAATTCTGGCAGCAGATATTTCTGATGAAAAAACAATTCCTCTATTAGAAAAAATAATTGGCGATCGTCAATTGCATGGTATATTAATTAATGCAGGCGGGCCTCCTGCCAAAACTGTATTAGAGACCACATTGAGCGATTGGGATGATGCCTATAAAAATATCCTTCGATGGAAAGTGGCGCTTACACAAGCATTTGTTCCGAAGATGATGAATAAAAAATATGGCCGCATTTTATTCTTGGAAAGTTCTTCCGTTAAACAACCCATTGAAAATTTAGTACTCAGTAATTCTTTGCGACTGGCTGTGATTGGTTTTGCAAAAACATTCTCACAGGAAATTTCTAAGTCGGGTGTTACATTTAATATCATTGCGCCGGGAGCTCATGATACACCGGCCATCACCAGACTGCATGTAAAGAAAAGTGAACAAACAGGTTTACCACTTGAACAAGTTAGAAAAGAAGGGATCGAACAAATACCAACGGGTGCATTGGGTGATGCCAAAGATTTTGCATCACTTGCTGTTTGGTTATTGAGTCCCATTTCAAAATTCATTACCGGACAAACCATCACTGTTGACGGAGGTACTGTAAAGAGTATTTTTGGTTAAAGAAGATCAATCAAATATTCTGACAGCTTACTTTCTATATTTCGAGAGCCTCAATATAGACAGAACGCTGTCAGCCTGAGGCTCTCGAAGGCGAATTATATGTATAATATTCGCATAAGTGGAAAATGAATCTATTTCTTCTCTAAAGTCGGATAAGCAATTCCCAATTGTTCTAAATACGTTTTATATTTAGAAGGATCGTAATAATATTTTTTCATTTGCTCACGATATTTTTCCATCGTTTCAGTATTCAGATAAGTAGCAGGAGGATCGTCTTTTGTAATGAAAGGTTTGTACTTGGTATCTTTTGTCTGCACATTCACAAAATAATCTTTTGCATCTGCAACGATCTTCGGGTTAGTGAAAAGATCTATCAATGTTAATGCAGTTGCTTTTGCACCGGCCAGAGAACCTTTGTGTGCAATAGGAGTAGCCATCGCAATTGCATTGCCCCAATGATGTCCTTTCAATCCCGGAATATTAGCGGGATAATACAAGACGATCGTTGGCAGGTTCCAAGCGATATCTGCAATATCATCCGAACCACCGCCCCAAGAAAAAGGAACAGATCCTTTTAATGTATCGATGGTAGTTCTTAAGCCATTGATCTCTTTTCCGTTTTGGTCCTTCTTGGGTGCATCCATTAATTTCTGTGTTGCTTTCGCTAATTGCTGATCGGCATCACTCCATTCGGGCATCCCCACTTTCATGATATTTGCATGCAATGCTTCTCCTAATGGTTTATTAAAAAAGCCTGGCCATGCAGTACCTAAAACCTGATAAGTGAATTTGGTATCCGTCATCAAAGCTGCACCTTGAGCGATCTTAACGCCCGATTCATACATGCTTTTAATATCATCATAGGTCCTTTCTCTGAAATAATACCAAACACTTGCTTTAGATGGAACCACATTGGGTTGATCGCCGCCATCTGTGATCACATAATGTGAGCGCTGTGTTGGTTTCAAATGTTCTCTTTTAAAATTCCAGCCCACATCCATTAATTCTACTGCATCCAATGCACTCTTACCGCGCCATGGGGCTCCTGCAGCATGAGCAGCATCTCCTTCAAAAGAAAATTTAACTGATACCAATCCATTATTTCCTGCATCGCCATAATCGCAAGTGAAATCTCCATTCACATGTGTAAAGATGCAGGCATCCACATTTTTAAAATAACCATCCCTTATATACCATGCTTTGCTTCCCACCAATTCTTCTGCAACACCCGGCCAAATAATAAGGGTACCCGGTATCTTATTTTTCTCCATCAATTCTTTTACAGCGATGGCAGCAAAGATGATCACGGCTTGTCCGCTATTATGTCCTTCCCCATGTCCCGGAGCACCTTCCACGATGGGATCCTTATACGCTACTCCCGGTTTTTGTGATGCTTTGGGTATACAATCAATATCACTTCCTAATGCAATTACAGGACTACCACTTCCCCATTTTGCCATCCAGGCAGTGGGTATGTTTGCAATTCCTTTTTCAACAGTAAATCCATTTTTCTCTAAAACACCTGTTAAGTATTTGGAAGTTTCTGTTTCCTGAAAACCCAGTTCACCAAAACTGAAGATCATATCGATCATTTCCTGAACACCCTTTTCCTTTCCTGCAACAGAACTAAGTGCCTGCTTCTTTAAAGCTTCCACAAATTTCTCGTCATACTTTTTTTGTGCGATAAGATTTGATTGAATGATGATACAAAACAGCATCATCAAAAAAGAGAGCCACATTTTTTTTTGCTTAATGAGAGCGTTTGATTGCATGGTCTTGGTTTTTTTCAAATGTAATGATTCAGTTGAAGAAAAGAAAATAGCCAACCAATTAAAACATCGGAATAAAATAAAAGGCTTCATGATTATGAAGCCTTTTATTTTATCTATTTGTCAATCTGTTTTAAGAATAGATCTTATCCAATGCCGCTTTATATTTTTCCATGATCACTTTTCTTTTCAAACTCATCTTGGGTGTCATCTCTCCGGTATCTACACTCCACTCTTTAGGTAATAATTCAAATTTCTTTACCTGTTCCACATGATTGAATGAAGGATTGATACTTTCTACCAACTCTTCAAACATCTGCAAAACTTCCGGATTCTTGATCACATCTTCATGGGAAGTGAATGGAATATTATTCGCTTTCAGCCAGATAGCCAGATGACTAAAAGAAGGAACGATCAAGGCACTTACAAATTTTTTATCATCACCGATCAATAAGATCTGTTCAACATAAGGGCTTTCTTTGAACTTGTTTTCAATGGGCTGGGGTGCCACATATTTACCACCACTTGTTTTGAAGAGTTCTTTTTTTCTGTCTGTGATCTTGAGATATTTTTTATCCACCCATATCCCGATATCACCCGTATGCAACCAGCCATCAATGATCGTTTCGGTAGTAAGATCGGGACGTTTATAATATCCTTCCATTACGGTTGATCCTTTTACAATGATCTCTCCATCTTCCTGTAGTTTCACTTCGATGCCATTGATAGGAGGACCCACTGTTCCGAATTTCATCCCATCTTTTCCTTTTCTGTTAATGCTGATCACGGGACTGTTCTCTGTAGGACCATACCCTTCATATACAGGGATCTGTGCTGCATTAAAAATGCGTAACAGCTTTACCGGGCAAGCGGCTCCGCCTGTTACCAAATATTCAATATTGCCTCCCAATGCATCTCTCCATCGCTGAAAGATCAATTTATTGGCCAATGCTAATTGAACATTGTACCACCATCCACCGCTGATCTGGTTATCATATCTTTCACCTAATCCAACCGCCCAATAAAACAAAGCTTTTTTGATCCCCTTTAAATGAGTGCCTGCAAGCATGATCCTTTCGTATACTTTTTCTAATAATCGCGGCACAGTACTAAATCCGTTCGGCTTGATCTCTTTTAAATTATCGCCGATCGTTTCCAGACTTTCGGCATAATATATTCCAATACCGCTGTAGAGATAAATATAGGTGATGATCTTTTCGAAGATATGATTCAACGGGAGAAAACTTAGTGCTTTATCATTAGGCGCATCTTCAAATGGAAAACTCTTTTTGCTGTATGCCAGACATGAATACAAATTATTATGACTCAGCATCACTCCTTTCGGAACACCCGTTGTACCAGATGTATAAATGATGGTTGCCAGATGTGATGTAGGAACTTCTTTCTTTATTTTTTCAACCTGCTGTAATGAAGCCTCATCAGCCAATGCGGTTACTTTGCTCCAATGATCGGCCCCTTCGATCTCATTGAATGTATAAATGTTTTTTAGTGACGGAATGTTTTCCTGAATTGCTTTTACTTTTTCCAGCAGATCGATACTGCTTACAAAAATATATTTAACTGCAGCATTATTAAAGATGAATTCCAATTCTCCTGAATTGGTAGTGGGATAGGCCGGCACTAAAATAGCGCCTATCTGTTGTGCAGCCAGATCGGTAAAAATCCATTCGGGTCTGTTATTACTGATGATGGCGATCTTATCGCTTCCTTCAGCGGTCATATCATTTGCACTTACCCCTAATTGCAGAAGGCCTGCACTAAAACGGTTCACGATATCTTTTACTTCCTGTGTACTATATGTTCTCCATTGACCATTTTCTTTAGCAGAAAGCATGTCTTGCTTTGGAAATTTTTCTAACTGATGATCAATAGCGTCAAATAATCTTTTGTTGGTTGTCATATGCAATCGTTAGGCAATTATATGCAAACTCAAGATCGGGATTCTTTTTCTTTTTTCAATTTTTCATATTCCTGTTCTGTTAGATCCTCACCGCTTCCGGTATAAGCATTAAAATATTGAAAGCCCAAGCCAAGCCCCCATCCCAACATCGGCCAGATAGGCCAGGGATATGCAGCAGCGCCACCATACTGTCCTGTTGTAAACCACCAGATGCACCAGAGAAATCCATTCACGATCAAATAACTGTAGAAACTCTTTTTGAAATTAGCACGTAAACGTGCAATACGCCATAAGCGTTCGTCTTTTTGCTCTTCCATAATGGCAATTTTTTAATCTTGTACAAATTAATCAAACATCCCTGAATAAAAAAGCCGTAATTTTTTATTTACGGCTTCAGTTCTTTTTTTATGAAAACGCTGTTTATCGGTAATACTGTCCTGTAGGAATTTTAAACACCCGGCTATGTTGAAATTGTTTAAAATCTGCAGCTTGTTTTTCATGTGCCTGATTCCAGATCTGATAAGCTGATGGACTTGTTGCGGCGCCAAATATCCATTGGTTATAGGCGTCAAACAATCCTTCGCCCAATAAATATTGCTGATGATCAAATAAACGGAATGGGAATTTATCCTGACTCTTTTCGTGATACCAGTCCAAGCTAAAGCGGGTTCGGATAGCAGTGAGACTTTCGGAGCTAATACCCTCTGCAGCAAGTGCTTTACTTTTTTCGATCGTTGTTAAAACTAGTTTTTCAAAAGAACCGGTCTTTTTATCATTGAGTAGTTTAGCAATATTGTCGCCGGTAAATAATTTTTTATATGCTTCTAATAACAATGCTTTTATATCAGCAGTTCTGGTGGAATAACTTTCAAGATTGATGAATAATTCGCCATAGATCAATACCGGGAAAATATTATCTGTTCTTGCATAAAAATTTGCTGCATTGAAATAATTTCCACTGTAATTGGGAGCAGTTTGAATGCCGAGTTCCCATTGTTCAATTGCACCGTTGAAATCCTTATCCATTGCCAACAGTTCACCAAAATCATTGTACAACACTCCGCTATTAGGGAATTTCTTCAGCCCTTTTTTGTAAAGCTTATTACATTCCTTATGCTCTGCAATGGCTTTATAGGTCATGCCCAATACCTGAAAACATTGTTCATCAGCATCTTCCCTTTCGATCAATGATTTTGATATCTCGATAGATTTTGCAAAATCCCTTTTTAAATAATTCAGGAATGCAAGGTCTTTGAGCATGTCTATATTGATAGGATCCTGTTTTAAAGCACTGGTCAAAACAAGTGTAGCATTGTCATAATCACCCTGCCTTATAAACTCTTTTGCAGTAGCATATAATTGTTTTGCATCCTGCTGCTGAGCAAAGCAGATAAAAAAATTAAAAACTAAAAAACTAAAAACTAAAAATCGTTTCATAACATCAGTTATTCGTAGATCAAATGTGTTAATAAACCATCGCGTAATTTTGGTTCGAACCAGGTACTTTTAGGCGGCATCACATTTCCGCTGTCGGCAATATCAAATAACTGGTCGATCGTAACCGGATACAAGCTGAACGCCACTTTCATTTCTCCACTGTCCACTCTTTTTTCCAATTCAGATAAACCTCTGATACCACCTATAAAATCTATTCTTTTATCTGTTCGCTGATCTTTTATATTCAGAACAGGATCCAATAAATTTTCCTGAATAATGGTTACATCCAATATTCCAATAGGGTCATTTGTGAAAGTTCCTTCTTTGGAACTTAATTCGTACCATGTTTTATTCATGTACATACCAAACTGATGTAACTGTTTTGGCTGCACTGCTTTCTTACCAACGATCTTAATTTCGAATTTTTCCTGAATGGCAGTTATAAATTCTTTTTCGTCCAATCCGTTCAGGTCTTTCACCACGCGGTTATAATCCATAATGTATAACTGATTGGATGGAAATAAAGTGGTCAAAAAATAATTCGATGCTTCTGTTACTTTATTACCCAGGGCCTTTCGCACTTTCGCTGCTGATGCTGCACGATGATGTCCGTCTGCTATATAAGTGAAAGGAATTTCTGTTTCGAACAAAGAAGAGATTTTTTGCACCGTGTCATTATCTGTAACGATCCAAACAGTATGTTGTATCTGATCATCAGCAACAAAATCATAAGCCGGCGATTTGGTGGTCTTCCATTTTTCGATCAGTGCATCTATTGTAACATTGTTCCGGTAAGCTAAAAAAACATTTCCTGTTTGTGCGCCCGATGTTTTGATATGATTGATCCTGTCCTGTTCTTTTTCAGGGCGGGTGAATTCATGTTTCTTAATGATGTCATTTTCATAATCATCCACACTGCTTACAGCAACTAAACCCGTTTGACTTTTGCCATTCATGATCAATTGATATATATAATAGCAGTCTTTACTTTCCTTGAATAGAATATCCCTTTTGATAAAAGCTTCTAAATTTTCTTTGGCTTGCTCGTAAACGGCTGATGAATGAATATCAACACTATTATTCAGATCGATCTCGCTTTTTGTGATATGTAAAAAAGATTTTGAATTGCCTTCTGCTTCAATTTTAGCTTCTGCGCTGTTCAATACATCGTAGGGTCGGCTGGCTACCTGTTTTGCAAATTGTGCCTGTGGTCTTAATGCTTTAAAGGGTCTTATGATCGACATTGATCTTGTTTTGATTTAAAAATAGTATTCACCTGAAATTTATCCCCGCTTTGCGGCAAACTGTTTGGCCAGATCGCAAAAAGCCTGCACACTTTCCAATGGCAATGCATTGTACATGCTTACTCTAATGCCGCCAACGGTTCTGTACCCTTTCACTCCTATCATTCCTTCCTGCTTGCATAATTCTAAGAACGGAGCTTCCTGTTCGGGATGGGTCAAAAAGAAAACAGCATTCATATTGCTGCGATCTTCTTTCACAACATGAGAAGTAAATATGGGCAACGAATCAATGGTTGAATAGAGCAGATTGGCTTTTTCATTACTTCTTCTTTCCATCTCTTTCAAGCCCCCTTCTTTCTTTATCCAACGTAAAGTGAGCAATGCAACATAGACCGCAAATACCGGTGGTGTATTCATTAGAGAATTTGCATCGATATGCTTTTTATAATCCATGATCACTGGAATGGGACGTTTGATCTTTCCTAATACAGTTTTCTTTACTACGAGAAGATTTACGCCGGCAGCACCCATGTTTTTTTGCGCACCTGCATAAATAAGAGAGAATTGATTAAAGTTCATGGGCCTGCTGAATATATCGCTGCTCATGTCGGCCACCAATGGAATATCTGTTACAGGAAATCTGTGCCACTGTGTTCCTTCTACAGTATTATTGGTGGTAAGGTGCAAGTATTTACTATTTGCAGGGATTGCAAATCCTTTATTGATATAAGTATGATCCTTGTCTTTTGAAGATGCCACTACATTAACATTCCCGAACAGAGAGGCTTCTTTAGCAGCTTTACTTCCCCAAATTCCATTATCACAATAGGCTGCTGTTTCTCCGTCGTCCAATAAATTCATCGGCACCTGCATGAATTGTGTTGTTGCACCGCCATGCAAAAACAAAACTTCATATTCATCGCTTAGCTGCATTAATTCCTTCACAAGACTTCTGGCTTCTTCTATTACATCAACAAACCAGCTGCTGCGGTGACCGATCTCTAAAATGGATAATCCTATCCCATTAAAGTCAAGTACAGCCCTTGCTGCTTTTGCCAATACTTCCTGTGGAAGGATGGAAGGACCTGAATTAAAATTATGTTTTTTCATATTTTGTTATGAAACCGCAAGATAAATAAAATGGAAAGAATGCTGTTGTTAAGATGCTGTTTATTCGCTTACATCAGTTACGCCGCCGCTGACAGCGAATTTCATGGCATCTGATGCGCTGATATTATTGAGAATGCGCACATTTTGTCTCGGTACAATATATGTAATGCCGCTGATCGCATAGGAATGTGGTACATATACAACTACATGATCGATGACCTCGAAATGATCTGCATTTTTTTGTGTGATGAATCCTACACGCCAAACATTGGTGGCATCTACATTTACCAAAACAGGCTTATCAAATTTCTTTTTATTACCGGCAAATGCTTCAAAGAAATCTTTTACGGAAGAATAGATGAATTTAATGCCTGGCGTTTGTTCCAATACAGAATCAAAAGCGTTTACCAGTTTAGAGAAAATGAAGGAAGAAGAAATTCTTCCTACTAACAATACGATCAATATAACAACTACGAAACCAAGTCCGGGGATCCTTTTCAAATTACCATCCGAGTCTTTCTGCATGAGATCGGGTAAAAAAATGTGCAGGATATTGGGCAATATATTGTCTACAAAATTAAAAAGTGCCAACACTACCCAGATCGTGATCCCGATGGGCGCCAATACCACCAAACCCTGTAAAAAGTATTGCAATACTTTTCTAAGCAGCATTCGAAAAGCAGGTTTTACAGGCAATTTTTCCATGCTGCAAAGTTTACGATAAACTAGGTGAGAAAGAGCAGCCAGGCAGTAGAAATTATGCCTAACGCCATTTATTCGTTCTTTTTCATTCATCCCTAAAAAAGACCTCTTAACAATAAATTAATAATAAATATGCTGGAAACTTTGGTTACATAAATAGTTTCCTTAGTTTTGCGCTCCTTTTAATTACAACTATGGAGGAAAGAATATTACTTAAAAGCCACGAACTGTTCATGCGTTACGGCGTTAGAAGCGTCAGTATGGATGAGATCGCGGCACATCTGGGCATTTCGAAAAAGACCATTTATCAATATTATTCAGATAAAGATGCACTGGTGGAAGGTGTAGTGGGTATTGAGATCAACAAGAACGAGAAAGAGTGCAGTGCACAGCATCTGCTATCCGAAAATGCTGTACATGAAATATTCATTGCGTTAGATATGGTGCAAGAAATGCTTACGCATATGAACCCGTCACTGATCTTTGACCTGGAAAAATATCACCCCAAAGCCTTCAAAAAATATAATGATCACAAGAATAAGTTCCTCTACGATATCATCAAAGACAATTTGGAAAGAGGTATGCAGGATGGTTTATACAGGAAGGAGCTCAAGATCGATATCATGGCAAGATTCAGATTGGCCAGCATGTTCCTGATCTTTAATCCTGAATTGTTTCCGCATAACAAGCACACCCTGTCGGAGATCCTGGACGAAGTGACTGATAATTTTTTATATGGCCTCACTACTCCAAAAGGGCAAAAACTGATCCAGAAATATAAATTACAAAGACTAAAAAAGCTTAGTGTATGATAAAAATATCAACCAGTACAATAGGATTTATTGTCCTACTATTTATGGGCACCGCTACTGCACAAAAAGCCACGGCTAAATATGCATTCAGCATTCAGCAATGTGTAGAGTATGCGTCAAAAAATAATGCGCAGGTACAGAATGCCTTGGTAGGTGTACAGATCCAGCAACAGGTCAATCGCGGCATAACAGCCATGGCCTTGCCAACAGTATCGGCAAATACCGGCGTAACAAATTATATAGACATTCCTACTTCATTACTACCCGGGCAAATTTTCGGACAGCCTGCAGGCACATATATTCCTGTTCAGTTTGGAACGAAGTTCAATGCCAATGCGGGTTTACAACTACAACAAGTACTTTTTGACGGGCAGGTATTTGTTGGTTTGCGGGCAAGAGGCACTGCTATTGAATATCAAAAAAAGAATGTTGAAGTAACAGAAGAAAATATCAAAGTTAACATTTACAAGGTCTACTATCAGCTGGTAGTGAGCAAAACACAGGTTGAAATACTCGATGCCAATATTGCACGTATAGAAAAATTGTTGCACGATACCAGGGAATTATATAAAAACGGTTTTGCAGAAAAATTAGATGTCGATAAACTTTCTGTACAGCAGTCAAATCAGGAAACAGAAAAAACAAAAACGCTCAACAATATCGAGATCGGTTATCTCGGTCTGAAAACTTTAATGGGAATGCCTGTAAAAGACGAGCTTATTTTAACCGACAAAATAACAGAAGATCAAATTAAAAACGGTTTGGCCGATACTGCTTACGAATACAGCCAAAGAAAAGAATTCCAGTATCTGAATATTGTAAAAAAACTGGATGATTATAATATTAAAAGATATCAGCTTTCTTATTTTCCAACACTGTCATTAAGCGGATCGTACAGTAAGAATGCCCAACGTAATACTTTCGATTTTTTTGGTCCCGGTGATTGGTTCACCACTTCTTATCTCGCGGTGAATATCGCTATACCCATCTTTGATGGTTTTTTAAAAGATTCAAAGGTCAAGCAATCCAGGTATGAATTACAGCAAACGGTCAATAATATTGATAATCTGAAACTTTCGATTGATAGTGATGTGGAACAGGCAAAGATCCGCTTTAGGTCTGCCATACTTACCATGGATAATCAAAAGAAGAATATGATCTTGGCCGAATCGGTTTATAATCAAACCAAAAAGAAATTCGAAGCCGGAACAGGCTCCAATACAGAGATCAGCACAGCACAAACAGATCTGATCAGTGCACAAACAAATTATATAAGTGCAACTTATGATGCAGTCGTTGCTAAAGTTGATTATTACAAATCCATAGGAAAATTATAATAAAAAAATACCAACACTAAATCGAATTTTATGCAAAAAATAGCACAGATATTATTGATAGCAATAATTGTTTCGCTTGCTTCCTGCGGCGGAAAAAATGATGGTGCCTTAAAAGAGAAAAAAGATAAGCTGGAAGAATTAAAAAAACAGCAAACCAAATTAAATGATGATATCATTAAACTCGAGGCCGATATCTATTTGGCTGATCCTTCTTCCAAAAAAGAAGAGAAAGCAAAACTCGTTATGTTAAGCGAAATTACCCAACAGGCATTTACCCATTATATAGACCTGCAAGGGAAGATCGATGCGGTAAACATTGCTTATGTAGCACCGCGCAACGGTACCGGCGGATTGGTGAAAGAGTTGTACGTTAAAAAAGGTGATTATGTAAAGAAAGGCCAGATATTGTTGAAAATGGATGATGCTGTCATTAGACGACAATTGGACCAATTACAAACTCAATTGAGTTTTGCAAAAGATATCTATCAGCGCCAGCAGAATTTATGGAAAGAAAGTATTGGTACGGAAGTACAGTTAATTACTGCGAAAAATACGGTAGATAATATTGAAAGGCAAATGTCTATTATTAAAGAACAACAATCTTACAGCAATGTTACAGCAGATATTGAAGGTGTTTTGGATGATGTGAATATAAGGGTCGGTGAATTTTTTACAGGTGTAACTGCTGCAGGCCCGCAAATAAAGATCGTAAATACACATGATCTGAAAGTAACCGCACAAATCCCTGAAAACTATCTCGAAAAGGTAAAAGTAGGCAGCCATATATTAATAACATTACCCGACGTAAATAAAACTATTGATGCCGTGGTAAGCGTTTCGGGCAAATTAATTGATGCTAACAGCCGTAGTTTTTATGTTGAAGCAAAAGTGCCTGCCGATAAGGACCTGAGACCTAATCAGATCGCATTGGTTAAGATTCAGGATTATTCTTCACCTAATGCAATTGCAATTCCGGTGAATACTTTACAAACTGATGATAAAGGAAAATTTGTAATGGTTGCCTCAAAGGAAAATGGCAAAACCATTGCACATAAAAAGATCGTGACCATCGGAGAATTGTATGGCGAGAAAATTGAAATAAAGAGCGGATTACTGAAAGGTGATCAATTGATCATTGATGGTTTTCAGGGTTTGTATGAAGGGCAAGTAATAACAACGGACGTTAAATAATCAACAGCACAAAGAACAGAAAGTATAAGTCCCGATGAAACATCGGAATGCCGACCAAAAAAAACTATAAATTATGAGTGCATTAGAAAACTTAACCGATACATTCAAACAGTTCAGGCCAACCACCTGGAGTATCAAAAATAAAACATCCATTTATTTAATGATGTTGTTTGTTACGCTGGCCGGGGTGTTTCAGTTTGTCACATTGCCGAAAGAACAATTCCCTGATATTGTAATACCTACTATTTATGTGCAAACCATTTATGTAGGTAATTCTCCAAAAGATATAGAGAACCTGGTAACAAGACCCATTGAAAAACAGATCAAGGGTATTACAGGTGCCAAGATCAAAAAAGTGACCAGCACATCTCAGCAGGATTATTCTGCCATCACTGTTGAATTTGAAACAGATGTTCAAACCGATGTTGCAGTTCAAAAAGTAAAAGACGCGATCGATAAATCGAAGAAAGACCTGCCTACAGATCTTACACAGGAGCCGATAGCAGTGGAAGTAAGTTTTAGTGAACAGCCCATCATGTATGTGAATGTGAGCGGCGACTATGATAAAGTGCGATTGAAGAAATTTGCAGATGATCTGAAAGACAAATTAGAGGAGTTGCCACAGATCAATCGTGTGGATCTGGTTGGTGCACCTGAAAGAGAATTCCAGGTGAATGTTGATAATAACAGAATGCAGGCAACCAATATCACATTCGACGATATTTCCAATGCCATTGCCAGAGAGAACTTAGACATATCGGGCGGTTTACTGGATGTGGGAAATATGAAACGGAATATTCAATTGAAAGGCCAATTTAAAACTGCCTATGATATTGAAAAAGTCATCATCCGTAACACTACCGGTGCTCCCATTTATTTAAAAGATATTGCAACGATCAAAGACACAATCAAAGAAACTGAAAGTTATGGGCGATTGGATGGCAAAGATGTTATTACACTCAACATCATTAAACGTGCAGGAGAAAATTTGATCGAGACCAGCGATGATGTAAAACGTATTACTGCAGAATTACAGAAATCGCAATTCCCGAAAGACCTGAAAGTTGTGGTTACGGGAGATTCGAGTATCAAAACCAGAACATCCTTTAATGATCTGGTAAATTCAATTGTTATTGGTTTTATTTTAGTCTTGGTCATTTTAATGTTCTTCATGGGTGTTACCAATGCATTCTTTGTGGCACTAAGTGTTCCGCTGAGTATGTTTGTTGCATTCATGTTCCTGCCGGCAGCAGATCTGATCGCCGGTTCTCATGTTACCCTCAACTTCATTGTATTATTTGCTTTATTATTCGGGCTGGGGATCATTGTGGATGATGCGATCGTAGTTATTGAAAATACACACCGAATCTTTTTTGAAGGGAAAGGAAAGATCTCTTCTTCAAAATCGGCCATGATGGCTGCAGGTGAGGTTTTCATTCCGGTATTAGCAGGAACCTTAACTACGCTGGCTCCTTTCTTTCCATTATTATTTTGGCCCGGGATCATTGGTAAGTTCATGATCTATCTCCCTACCATGCTGATCTTTACTTTATCAGCATCCTTGATCGTAGCATTCATTATGAACCCTGTATTCGCTGTGGATTTCATGAATCATAAAGACGATGAATACATAGAAAAAAAATCAGCCATCTTTAAAAATCCGGTATTATGGATCACATTGATCGCAGGAATTTTATTAGATCTGTTGCATGTTACATTCTTCGGCAACCTTTTCATTCTCTTCTTTTTCCTGATGTTGCTGAACAGATATCTGCTGGATGATGCTATTCACTATTTTCAGCATCATGGTTTACCATGGATCATGAATCATTATGAAACATTATTACGCTGGGCATTGAAAGGATGGAGACCGGTGCAATTACTTCTTGCAACCTTTGCCTTATTGATCATTTCCTTTATATTTTTTGGCATAAGAAAAGTTCCTGTGGTTTTCTTCCCACAAGGAGATCCGAATTTTATTTTTGTATATCTAAAATTACCCGTTGGTACTTCTGTTGATTATACAGATTCTGTCACACATGTTCTGGAACATCGCGTTGACAAGGTTTTAAATATAGATAACGATAAAAACATAAAAAACCCGATCGTTGAAAGTGTGATCACCAATATTGCAGTAGGTGCAGGTGATCCTATGAGCGGCGACAGAAGCACAAGAAGTGAATTGGGAAGGATCCAGATTTCATTCGTTGAATTTGAAAAACGTCACGGTGTGGGAACAAAACCTTATCTGGATTCCATCCGTAAAGCCGTGAAAGGAATACCGGGCGCAGAGATCAGCGTGGATCAGGAAAAAGGCGGACCGCCAACCGATCCTCCTATCAATGTAGAAGTAGCCAGTGAAGAATTTGATGAATTGATAAAAACATCGGTCACTTTAAAAAATTATCTCGATTCCATTCAGATACCCGGTGTGGAAGAATTGAAGATGGATATTGACCTCAACAATCCTGAGATCACTTTAACGGTAGACCGGCAACGTGCATTAATTGAAGGGGTTTCTTCTGCACAGATCGGCATGCAAATAAGAACTGCATTGTTTGGAAAAGAAGCAAGCAAAATAAAAGACGGTAAGGACGAATATAAAATTCAGATCCGTAATAACAGTTTACAAAGAAAAAGTTTGATCGATCTGTTGAATATGAATATCGTTTTCCGCGATATGGCATCCGGTGGTGCAGTAAAACGCATACCGATCAGCAATCTGGTAAAAGTAGATTATACCAGTACACTCGGAAGTGTGAAGAGAAAGAATCAAAAACGTTTGATCACGCTTCGTTCCAATGTATTGTCAGGCTATACACCAACATCGGTCAACCTTGTTTTGAAAGAACACCTGGCCGATTTCAGAAAGAAGCCGGATAATGTAACCATCAAACAAACTGGTGAAGGAGAACAACAAGCCGAAACGGGAGCCTTTCTTGGAAAAGCGTTGGTGATCGCATTGGTATTGATCTTATTCATCCTCGTCTTGCAATTCAATTCCGTAAGTAAGGCCGTGATCATATTAACTGAAATTGTTTTCAGTATCATCGGTGTGATGTTTGGATTTGCAATTACTAAAATGGAAGTGTCGGTAGTAATGACGGGTATCGGTATTGTTGGATTGGCGGGTATTGTGGTCAAGAATGGAATATTGGTCATTGAATTTGCGGATGAATTACGCGCAAGAGGAATGAAGACCCGGGAAGCTGTGATACAAGCCGGTAAAACACGTATCATACCTGTATTGTTGACTGCGATGGCGGCGATACTGGCATTGATCCCGCTGGCAGTAGCTTTTAATATCAACTTCGTTACATTATTTTCTGAGTTGAATCCGCATATTTTCTTCGGCGGTGATAGTGCTAGATTCTGGAAACCTCTATCATGGACGATCATCTTCGGTTTATCATTTGCATTCTTCATGACATTGGTAATAGTACCAAGCATGTATCTGATCGCTGAAAGATTAAGAAGACCCATGCGCAGAATGTTTGGTGGCACTTGGATCAGTATGTTGGGCATTCCGCCATTTACCATTATATTTTTACCATTAATGGTAGCAACCCTGGTTCGTCACCGTATACACAGAAAACGCAGAGCCAAAAAATTAGAAGGACAGCGCGTTAATAATGCTTTTATTGGCAGCTGGTTTTAAATAAAGTTGGTAGTTGGTTTTGGTTATAATGAAAACGAGCCGCTCTTCAAAAAGAGTGGCTTGTTTGTTTTTACAAATAATATTTTTGTTATTCAAAAAATAAGATCATGATACAAAATCACGAAATAGATTACCGCATCATCGGAGAAGAAATGCAGTATGTGGAAGTAGAACTCGATCCCAATGAAACAGCCATTGCAGAACCGGGTGCCTTCATGATGATGGATGATGGAATCAGCATGGAAACCATGTTTGGTGATGGAAGCAATCAATCCGGCAGCGGCGGGCTATTGGGGAAATTATTGAATGCCGGCAAGAGGGTTTTGGTAGGTGAGAATCTATTCATGACCGCATTCACCAATATTGGTCAGGGTAAGAAACACGTAAGTTTTGCATCGCCCTATCCCGGGAAAATAATTCCTTTGAATTTGCAACAACTCGGTAACAGAATTATTTGTCAGAAAGATGCATTTCTGTGTGCAGCAAAAGGGGTGAGTATCGGCATTGAATTCCAGAAAAAATTAGGCACCGGTTTATTTGGCGGCGAAGGTTTTATCATGGAAAGATTAGAAGGCGATGGTATGGCATTCATGCATGCCAGTGGTTATGTACAGCAAAAGGAATTACAGGCCGGAGAAATATTAAAGATAGATACAGGCTGTATCGTTGGCTTTACTGCAACCGTTAGTTATGATATTCAATTTGTAGGCGGTATTAAAAATACTTTGTTCGGCGGCGAAGGCGTATTCTTTGCAACGCTAAGCGGGCCTGGTATTGTATGGATCCAGAGTTTACCGATTAGTCGTTTGGCAGGAAGGATCTTACGATATGCAACTGTTTCAAAAAGAGAAGAAGGAAGTGTATTGGGCGGCTTGGGAGATTTGATCGGCGGCGATAATCAATGGTAATAGTTGTTCATCTATTGCCACCTATACAGATATTGTATTCCTTTTTTATTCGGGTCTTTTGATTTATTGCTACCTTAACGTCCTAAGATTTGAACCTTGGAAATTTTTCATAAAAGAATAGATGGCATTAGTATACTTTCTCCTGAAAGCAAAACCGCTTTTTTACAGGCATGGGATGAATGGTCGGTACCCAAGGATCATTTCTTGGTTCGTGAAAATGCTATAGCCAATCATCTCTTCTATATTAAAAAAGGTGTTGCCCGCATTTATTATTTCAAGAACGGAAAAGAGATCACCGAATGGCTGGCTCTGGATAATGAATTCTTTTTTTCTATCATCAGTTTTTTTGAGCAAAAACCCAGTAACCTTCTCATTCAAACCATCGAACCGGCTACTGTATTGGGTATTCACCACGATAAGCTAATGGCTTTGTGCGATCAAAATCACGAAATTGAAAGATGGTTCCGTAAAGCAATTACAGGTTCGCTGATCCTTTCTCAATACCGCATGGACAGCATTCAGTTCGAGGCAGCACAACAGCGCTATGAAAAACTATTAGCCAATTATCCCTCCATCGTACAAAGAGTTCCTTTGTCTTATATCGCATCTTTTCTCGGCATTACGCAGGAAACATTGAGCCGTATCCGTTCTAATCACTGATCTTTTTTTGACAATAATCAAATTATTCGGTTCTCGAAAAACAGAACTTTACAGCCTAAACGATTCGCTGAAAGATCGTTTGATCCAACAGCTGCCATCACTTAAAAAAATTGTCAAATGAAAAATGTAATTCTTATTGTTTTCACTCTTGTAATGCCTGCAGTTATAATGGCTCAGGCGACTAAACAACCGCTTCCGCAATTAACCAAAGCAACGGTCAAACAAGTTGTTGCAGCCATGACGGTAGAACAAAAAGCAAAACTACTGACAGGCATGGGTATGATCATGCCTGGGCCTACTGCCAATAATGATAAAAAGAAAGCTGATACAGCAACTGCTGAATTAAACAAATTGCTTCCACCTCCGGATGCAGATGATAAAAACATTCCCGAAAAAGTTCCCGGTGCTGCAGGAAGAACACATGGCTTTGCTCAATTTGGAATTCCGATGACTACTGTTTCAGACGGACCGGCAGGTGTAAGGATCTCTCCCATCAGAAATAATGATGCATCAAAAACCTATTATGCAACAGCATGGCCGGTGGGTACTTTATTAGCATCAACATGGGATACTGCTTTGGTAAAAAAAGTAGGAGTTGCTTTTGGAACTGAAGTAAAAGAATATGGTATTGATGTACTGTTAGCCCCTGCCCTGAATATTCACCGTAATCCCTTGGGGGGAAGGAATTTTGAATATTATTCTGAAGATCCTGTTGTGGCAGGAAATATAACTGCTGCCATTGTCAACGGTATCGAATCCAATGGTGTGGGTACTTCCATCAAACACTTTGCTGGAAATAATCAGGAAACAAACAGAAACAGTGTAAACACTATTGTAAGTGAAAGAGCATTAAGAGAAATTTATCTGAAAGGATTTGAGATCGCTGTAAAAAAATCACAGCCATGGACAGTGATGTCTTCTTACAATTATATCAACGGTACCTTTACTTCTGAAAGCTACGACCTGCTGACAAATATCTTAAGAAAAGAATGGGGATTTAAAGGATTGGTGATGACGGATTGGTTTGGCGGCAAAGATCCTGTTGCACAAATGAAAGCAGGTAATGATCTTTTGATGCCGGGTACGACCTTACAAACAAAAACTATTATTGATGCGGTAAAGAACGGGACGCTCGATGAAAAGATATTGAATGAAAATGCAGAACGCTTTTTACTGTACGTTCTTGAAACACCGGCATACAAAGGATATAAGAACTCTGATAAACCTGATCTGAAAAAAGATGCACAGATATCACGCGCAGCTGCAACAGAAGGAATGATCTTGCTGAAAAATAATGAAAAAGCTTTACCATTAAAAAGTGCTAAAACAGTTGCTGTATTTGGTAATACTTCCTATGATATCATTGCTGGCGGTACCGGAAGCGGTGACGTGAATAAAGCTTATTCTGTTTCATTGCTCGAAGGTTTAGCCAATGCAGGTTATACTGTTCAGAAAGATCTTAAGAATGTTTATGAAACATATATTGCCGATGCAAAAGCAAAAAGACCAAAACCAAAGTTCTTCTTTGAATTGGTTCCTCCGGTTCCTGAACAACATCTTGGTGCAGAGCTTTTAGAAAAAGAAGCAAACTCAACAGATGCTGCCATTATTACGATCGGAAGAAATGCAGGTGAAGGTGCCGACAGAAAAGTTGAGGATGATTTTACTTTAACTGCTGTTGAAAAAGAATTGATCAAAACAGTAAGTGAAGCATTTCATGCAAAAGGTAAAAAAGCGATCGTTGTTTTAAATATCGGCGGTGTGATCGAAGTGAGCAGCTGGAGAGATTTTCCTGATGCTATATTATTAGCATGGCAACCCGGAATGGAAGCTGGCAACGCCATTGCTGATGTGCTGAGCGGAAAAGTAAATCCTTCCGGAAAATTAGCAACCACATTCCCTGTTGTGTATACCGATGTTCCTTCTGCAAAAAACTTTCCAGGTAAAGAATTGAATCCTGATCCAAATAGAAAATCAAACTTCTTTGGAGGCGTTCCTTCTGAAGTAACTTATGAAGAAGGTATCTATGTGGGTTATCGTTATTACAATACGTTCAATGTAAAAACAGCGTATGAATTCGGTTATGGATTATCATACACTCATTTCAAATACAGCGATCTTAAATTAAGCAGTGCTTCCTTTAATGATAAACTTACTGCATCAGTGACGATTAATAACAATGGAGCTGTTGCTGGTAAAGAAGTGGTACAATTATATATCAGTGCACCAGGTAAACTTGCAGACAAACCCAGTGAAGAGTTGAAAGGATTTGCTAAAACAAATCTGTTGCAGCCGGGTCAATCACAAACCATTAGTTTCAGAATAACTGCAGGTGATCTTGCTTCATTCGATACAAAGTCTGTATCATGGATCGCAGAAGGCGGAAAATATACAGTTAAGATCGGAGCATCCTCATTGGATATCAAACAATCTGCATCATTCGATCTGTCAAAAGAGATCGTAGTGGAGAAAGTAAGTCATCAATTAACACCAAAAGTTGAGATCAATGAATTGAAGAAATAAAATGTTTTGCGTTTAGTGTTAAGCAAAATCCCCAAGTTCAAGCAATCGGACGGATTTAAAATGCTCGGCGGCCTTTTCTAAGGCTGCCGTTTTTTTTAATTAAATCAGCAAAAATTAGCGTAAGTGTATCAGCTTAGCAACGGCTTTCTCTAGGGTTTCTTCTTTCTTGGCAAAACAAAAACGCAGTACTTTATGATCTGTTGCATTTTTATAAAATGCAGAAACGGGAATGCTGGCAATGCCATATTCTTTGGTCAAGCGAATGGCTAGTGCTTTATCAGATTCATCTGTGAAATGGCCGTAACTGTAGCATTCAAAATAACTTCCGTGTGAAGGAATACCTTTAAATGGCGTGGCTTTCATCAGCTCCCGAAAAAAGTCCCTTTTTTCTTGCATGAATTTTCCCAGCGTTACATATTCTTCTTGATTTGTAATATATTCTGCCAATGCAACCTGCTTAGGGGTATCGCAACTAAAGCAATTGAACTGATGTACTTTTCTATATTCCTTCATCATGGCTGCAGTAGAAATACAATAACCTAATTTCCATCCCGTGCAGTGATAGGTTTTACCGAAAGAGAAACAAACAAAACTTCTTTCCAACAGATCGGGATAGCGCAATATGCTTTGATGTTGTATTTCATCAAAGATCAAATGCTCATATACTTCATCACTTAAGATGATGATCTTTGTTCCGGCAACAATGCTTCTTAATTGTTCAATATCATTTTCGCTGAGCACCGCACCTGTTGGGTTATGCGGCGAATTGATCATGATCATTCTTGTTCTTGCGTTTACCTTTTGTCTCACTTCATCCCATGGTATAGAATAATCAGGATATTGCAGAGAGATCAAAACGGGTTTCGCACCATTGATCTCAATATTTGGAATATAACTATCGTATGCTGGTTCAAAAACAATCACTTCATCGCCCGGTTGTAGTACGGTCGTTAAAGCTGTAAAGATCGCATACGTGCCCCCGGGTGTGATCGTTATTTGTGAATCGGGGTCAATTTTAGTATGATATGATCTTTCGACCTTTTCTGCTAATCTTTCACGCAGTAAAGGCAAACCGCTCATATGTGCATACTGATTCGATCCCTTCTTCATCGCATCATTTACCAATGCGATCAATGCTTCATTCATCCTAAAATCGGGAAAGCCCTGTCCTAAATTAACTGCGTTGTATTCAACAGCCAGTGAACTCATCACTGTAAAAATAGTAGTACCCACATCAGGCAATTTGGAATAGATCTGCATGAGATGAAGTTAATATAATCTACTCTTAAAAAGTATCAGAAGAATCAGAACACCAGTTTATTTGATAGTTTTCGCAGTTGAATTTCTGCTGCTTTGGAAGAATAACTGATGTTCACCAGAGCATTCGCTGCATTCTCAAATGTTTGCTGTGCCTGCTTTACATCAATGATCGTGGCTTGCCTTAATTGGAAACGCTGTATCACCAGATCCAATAATTGAATAGAGAGATCATAATTCTTTTGCTGGGTTTCCAGTTGTTTCAGATTAGAAACATAAGATTGATAGGTCTTAATGGTCAATGAAATATAGCCCAATACCAGTGTATCTTTTATCAGTTTTGCATTATTGGTATTGATGGATGAGACCTGATATTGTTTTTTATAGATCGATCCGTTATAAATAGGAAAGGCAAAATTGAGACCGATATAGGGACCCAGATTCTGGTTGAACAATGTAGAGCCGGCAGAACTTTGTGTTCGGCTATAACTATAGCCTCCGATCATATTAACGGCTGGATAGCGCTGTGCATCCATCTCGGATTGCAATAATTCGTTGATCCGTATTTGTTTGTCTGCAGAAATAACATCGGGGTTAATATATAGATTAGAAAGAACTGAATCCAGTTTCAATCCTTTATCAATGATGATCGTGTCTTCAATTAAAATGGTTGAATCTGCTTTTAGTGTTAGCATGGCAAGCAGGTCTGTTTTTGCCTGATCAATGATCAGTTGCTGCGATTCCAACGCTTGCAATTGTGCATTCAGATCTAATTGTGATTGAAACAGATCTGCATTATTGGACAGACCAACTTCTTTCTGTGTTTTTACAATTTTCAATTTTTGTTGAGAAACATCGATCGAATGCATTAGTGTCTTGGCATAACTCTGTTGTCTTACGATATCGTAATATTTCAACATCACATTGGATGCAACAACCAACCCTCTCGATGTTAATTGCTGCTCGGATAATTGCTGAACCTGTTCCAGTCTTTTTTTCTCACTCACGATCCTTCCGCCTGCATAGACCGGCATGATTGCATCCACACTAGTGATAGCCGAATTGCTGTTGGCACCGTTTCTTTCGATCAACTGACCAGTATTCAATTCCTGCTTAACATTTGTGCTTTGTTCTTTACCTGTTCCGGATAGGATAACAGAAGGTAATCCGCCTGCTATACCATAATCATTGTACAGTGTACTGATATTCACATTGTTTTTTGCGATCTGAATACCCGGACTATTTTTCAATGCAATATTCACTGCATCAGAAATTGTTAATCTGCTTTGAGCAAAACAAATGGTTTGAGAAAATAAGAAGAAAAAAATTACAACTCTTTTCATATAAATGAAGTTACCAATGCGCCGGTTAGATTAAAAAAAATTATACGGGCGGGTGAATCAGCTTACTAAAGTGCCCACATCCATCCCTTCCACCACTTTCAACAAATTTCCGGGTGTGTTCATGTTAAAGACAATGATCGGTAATTTATTTTCCCTGCACAAAGTAAAGGCCGTCATATCCATTACTTTTAAATTCTGGCTGATGCATTCTTCATAACTGATCTTCTGGAATCGTTTTGCATCAGGCACTTTTTCCGGATCTGCATTATATACACCATCCACTCTGGTTCCTTTTAAAATAACATCCGCTTTCATTTCAATGGCTCTTAAAGAACCTGCTGTATCTGTAGTGAAATAAGGATTTCCCGTACCTGCACCAAAGATCACCACCCTTCCCTTTTCTAAATGACGTAATGCTTTACGACGGATATACGGTTCTGCTACCTGTTCCATATGGATGGCGCTTTGCAATCGTGTGTATACACCAATCCTTTCCAGCATGGCCTGCATAGCCATTGCATTGATCACTGTTGCCAGCATTCCCATATAATCGCCATGAGCTCTTTCAATGCCGCTCTCTGCTTCATTCATACCGCGATAGATATTACCGCCGCCAATCACGATCGCAACCTGAACACCCAGATCGGTTACTAATTTAATATCCTGTGCGTATTGTTCAATGATCTTTGGATTGAAGGGATCACCATTTCTCTGATCACCCAATAACGCTTCGCCGGATAATTTGAGGAGGACTCTTTTAAACTTAGGGAGCATGGTTGTAAGATTAATTCAAGTGCAAATAACCTCAATTTTTGATGAGTTGCCAAAACGAAAAAAGAGGAATGAAAGATCATTCCTCTTTTTTTATATGTTTTAGTGCTGTAATTATCCTAAAGCAACTCTTTTAAATTCAATCACTTTCAGATCAGCATTTACGCTCTTTAAATGATCGGCAACTGTTTTGCTGCCGTCTTTTACAAATGCTTGTGCCAATAAAGTTTGTTCTTTAAAGAAAGCATTCATCTTACCGTCGGCGATCTTTGCGATCATTTCAGCAGGCTTGCCCGCCATTTTAGGATCGGCAGAGATCTGTTCTGTAACGATGGCTCTTTCTCTGGTGATTACTTCTGCAGGTACTGCTGCGGCATCTACTGCAACGGGGTTCAATGCAGCAATCTGCATCGCAATATCTTTTCCTGCTTCTGCTGCTTCCTGGTTCAAGGCAACCAATACACCCAAACGGTGTGCACCATGAATATAAGAAGCGATATAGGGTGCTTCGATCCTTTCAAAACGGCTGATACCGATCTTCTCACCGATAGCTGCTAATTTATCATTGATCAGGTCGGCAACTTTAGCGCCATTCACTGATACTTCATTTAATTCTTCAACAGACTTCACATTGTTGGCAACGGCAGCATCAGCGATGCTTTGTGCAAAAGCAACAAAGTCGGCATTCTTTGAAACGAAATCAGTTTCGCAACTGATAGTAACAATAAAACCTGTTGTATGATCTGCTGTTGTTTGTGCAATGATCACACCTTCTTTTGCATCACGGTCGCTACGTTTAGCAGCAACTTTCTGACCTTGTTTACGCAACCAATCGATCGCTGCTTCAAAATCACCATTGGTTTCTGTTAATGCTTTACGGCAATCCATCATTCCTGCACCTGTAGCCTGACGTAATTTATTGATGTCGGCTGCTGTAATTGTTGTACTCATATAAAAATTTTAATTGAATTTATTTAATGTTCCCATTGCTCCGAAGGAATCCCTTTGGGGCAAAATAAAAGATGGGTCAATAATCATACAGTTCACTGAATGACTAATGACCCAATGACTTTTTATATTAATTATCTTCCACCACCGCCACCAGCTGGTCTGCGGTTATTTGGAACACGACGCTTTGGTTGTCCGCCAGGCCCGCCAGCAGCAGGAGCATCATTGCTTCCGCGACCTCTGCGACCACGACCACCTTCAGCTTGCGCTTCGGCTTCGAGACGACGTGCTTTTGCTTCTAATTCGTTTGCATCTTCGTGTGATTCTTCTTCTTCCTTGTTTGCTTGACGTTCTACTAAACCTTCAGCGATCGCAGCAACAATAAAGTTGGTGATGATCGCGATAGATTTTGTTGCATCATCATTTGCAGGAATAGCGAAATCAACTTTGTTAGGATCGCAATTGGTATCTACCATACCAAATGTGGTGATGCCTAAACGTTTTGCTTCTGCCAATGCAATATGTTCCACTCCGATATCCACCAGGAATAATGCGGTTGGGAGACGGCCCATCTGGGAAATACCGCCCAATACTTTTTCCATTTTGTCTTTATCGCGACTTAATGTTAAACGTTCTTTTTTGGTAAGGCTTTCAGCACTACCGTCGTTCAGCATTTTTTCGATGCTCTGCATTTTCTTAACGCTCTTACGAACGGTGTTGAAATTGGTCAACATACCACCCAACCAACGTTCGGTTGCATAAGGCATGTTTACACGCTTTGCACATTCGCTAACGATCTCTTTCGCCTGTTTTTTTGTAGCCACGAACATGATCTTCTTGCCGCTCTTTGCAATTTGTTTCATAGCAGCAGAAGCTTCCTGTAAATGATCAACGGTCTTATTCAGATCGATGATGTGAATACCTTTCTTTTCAGCAAAGATGTAAGGCAACATCTTTGGATTCCACTTCTTTTTCAGATGGCCAAAGTGAACACCGGCTTCTAAAAGTTGCTGTTGTAATGAAGTGTTATTTTCCATTGTATTTATTTGATATTTTTTTTCAAAAAAGATTGTTCATAGTTCATAGGCCCTAGTTCATAACAACGGGAGATGGCTATGAACTATTAGCCATGACCCATCAACAGTATTAACGTTTGCTGAACTGGAAGCTTCTTCTTGCTTTCTTATGACCGAATTTCTTGCGTTCAACACCACGTGGATCACGTTTTAACTGACCGGCTGCTTTTAATGCAGGACGGAATTCAGGATTCACCTCAAGCAACGCACGGGCAATACCCAGTTTAGCTGCTTCAGCCTGACCTTTTAATCCGCCACCCTGTGCATTGATAACGATATCAAACTTACCGATCACATCAGCAGATTTCAAAGGAGATTCTACCTGATTTTGTAAATACACTAATGGGAAATAAGCTTTGTAATCTTTGTCGTTCACGGTAATCTTTCCTTCACCCTTGCTTAAGAACACACGGGTTACGGCTTCTTTACGGCGACCAACTGCATTTTTTTGTTTTTCCATTTTTTTATGCTTGATGCTTCAGCGTTAAGCTAAAGCAATGGTTTAAAATTTGAATTCTTTTGGCTGTTGTGCACCGTGCGGATGTTCGGCACCTGCATACACAAATAATTTCTTGACCATTTTACGGCCCAGACGGTTTTTAGGAAGCATGCCTTTTACAGCTCTTTCCATAATTACTTCAGGACGTCTTTTCAAGAGGTCCTGTGCAGCTTCTTCTTTTTTACCACCCGGATAACCAGAGTAGTTGATGTATTGTTTTTGCTCGCCTTTGTTGCCTGTAAAAACAACTTTGTCGGCATTAACTACAATTACAAAATCACCGCAGTCTACGTGTGGTGTGTAATAAGCTTTGTTCTTACCGCGAAGAACAGAAGCGATCTTAGAAGCAATACGTCCCACGGTTTGATTAGTACCGTCTACAACATACCAGTTGTGCTTAACGGTAGCCGCATTTGCATGCTTGGTGGTGAAATGAAGTTTACTCATGATAATTTTGTTTAAATGATGCTGAGGCTATCCCCTCAACTTAAATATATCCCGATTTTTTCGGGACGGCAAAGGTGCTGCTGTACAGTTTATTTTCCAAGGATTTGAGGAAGTATTTTTGATCGCACCTTTGTAATCGATTGGTTATCAATAAAAAATTTGTCTGTTTTTTATTATTATAGTTGAAAAAGGCCTGTTTTGTTGCAATATAGCAGCGGTTCTGCCCTCTCTAAGCAACTCTTTTTTAACAGCATTAACCCTTTTCAATTTTTTTAAGAAGAAATGACAAGTTGGCAAATTGCCAACTTTGCTATACTTTTACTATACCATATCGAAATTGGCAGCTCATTTAGAAGAAGATTTTTTTACAAAGAGCGTTTTATGATCATTATTAATCTAAGGTTATTGGATGTCTTTGCAAAAAAGCATGCCGACTCTAGAAAAAGTTTGTCGACATGGAAAAAAGTCACCGAAGAATCCGTTTGGAGAAAGAAACAAGAAGTATTGTCCTCTTTTCCTAATGCTAAAATGATCCAAAATAACCGTGCAAGATTTGAAATAGTACATAATAAATACAGATTGATCGCTGAAGTGTTTTATGATGATATTTATGTAGAAATAAGGTTTATTGGCACTCATAGCGAATATGATAAAATTGATCCCTCAACCGTTTAATTAAGAAATATGAATACTTGGTTCATCATAGAAAACGAAGCAGAATATAAAAAGGCCATGAACAGGTATGAGCAGATCAGAACTGCAAAAAAAGGCGAAACCGATCATCGTGAAAAAATGCTACTAGTTCATTTAATAAGTGATTATGAAAGCAAAACCTCTTCCCTTCCTGAGTTAGACCCAATCGAATTCATTAAAATAAGAATGGAGGATTTTGGTTACAAAGCTTCTGACCTTGCCAAAGAATACGGCGATAAAGGAACAGTAAGCAAAGTGCTGAATTATAAACAACCTTTGTCTCTTACCATGATCCGGAAATTCAGTAAAATATTACATATCCCCGGTGATGCATTAATTAAAGAATACGAATTAAAATAAATTTTGCCCTACCACAAATTCAAAGCAGACCATCTTTTCACAGGAACCGAAATTCTTGATCATGATCATGTGCTTATAACAGATGAAAAAGGGATCGTTCAGGACATTATTCATACAATAGATGCCGGAGAAGATATTCAAACATTCAAAGGTTTATTAAGCCCGGGATTTATCAATTGTCATTGTCATCTGGAACTAAGCCATATGAAAGGATTGATCCCCGAAAGAACGGGATTGGTGGATTTTGTTTTTAATGTAGTTACACAGCGTCATTTTCCCGAAGAGGAAATATTGGATGCCATTGCAAGAGCCGAAGATGAAATGATCGCAAACGGCATTGTTGCAGTAGGAGATATTTGTAATAATACTTTGACCATCCCGCAAAAATCAAAACAACGTTTAGCCTATTATAATTTTATTGAGGTAAGTGGATGGTTGCCGCAAATAGCCGAATTGCGTTTTGCAAAAAGCAAAGAATATTACGATGCTTTCTCTCGACTCTCGACTCCCGACTCCCGACTCTCCCTCGCTCCCCACGCCCCATATTCCGTTAGCAACGAATTATGGGAATTGATCGCGCCTTATTTTAAAAACAAAACTACCACCATCCATAATCAGGAAACAGATTTTGAAGATGCCTTGTTCATCAATGGAAGCGGCGATTTTATAAGGATGTATGAAATGATGAAGATCGATAACGGCTTTTTTAAACCAACCGGCAAAAGCAGTCTTCGTTCTTATCTGCAAAAATTCAAGGCTGCGGCGAATGTTTTATTGGTACATGATACTTTTATAAAAGAAGGGGATCTGCAATACATAAATTTCTTATCCGAGCAGGATCGTCAACAATTTTTTTGCTGTTTATGCGTTAATGCTAATACCTACATCGAGAATGCTTTGCCCCCTGTTGAGATGATGCGCAAGCAACAAGTCAACATCACGATCGGAACTGACAGCCTAGCAAGCAATTGGGGACTCAGTATTTTAGATGAGTTAAAAAGAATAAGGCAGCATTTTTCATCCGTACCAATTTCAGAACTGCTTCAATGGGCAACAATAAACGGCGCAAAAGCCCTGCAGTTGCAGCAAAGTCTGGGGAGTTTTGAAAAAGGAAAAAGACCCGGTGTGGTTTTAATAGAAGGATTGAAAGATGGGAATATTGCCGAAGCATCAACAGCAAAACCCGTTTTATGATCAAGAATCTATCCCTCTCATCGCTTGTTTCAGTAGTTTTTTTTACTGCGTATACTTTTACTGTTTCTAAATTTCAACCATCTTATCTGGTAGGCGCAAAATTTGGCTGGCCCCTGGTGTTCTTTAGTACCGAGCCCGATAAACAGATCATGGCGGGCAGATATTTTTCTTTTGTGAATCTCTCTATAGATTTTTTGATCTGCTTTGTCTTTAGCTTTTTATTGGTACAACTCTTATCATTCGGCAAACGCGATAAACGCCATTTAGCTTAATACTTCCTGCAATACCATAAGACTTCTCAGTTCACCAAAATCTGCAATATGCAAGGAGATATATTGCTGATAAGAAATCAATAATTGGCGACGTATATTTCTGTTAAGTGGAATATTTTCCAGGTCCTTATATTTTTTGATGGTCAGGATCTGAGAAGTGATCCTAGCATCATCATTGGACAGATAATAGGGATGCAAAGGAATATTATCAATAAAAAATCCCTGCTGCAGGTCCAATATAGGCGTGCTTTCTGAGTAGGTTCCTTGAATTTGAAAGCCCAGCTCACTTCCCAAATGCAATGTGAAATACAAGGGCAGATTGGCTACAAATGTTTCGCTTCCTTTATCTATTTCTTTCAATGTGTCTTCGATCAGATAAAACAGATCGGGATTGGCTTCGGGTTGTTTCAAACTATGTTGCAACATTTCTATCACATACATGGCAACGGCATTACGCACCACATCATACAATATTTTTTCGTAGAGATAACAGCATTCATATTCCTTAATGAACTGCAATTGTTTCTGATCGTTATGATACACTTCCATTTCAAGTATCATAGCAGGCTGAAAATAATTGGCCTTACCCTGTGATGTTTTGGATGATTGACGAACACCTTTTACGATATAACTCTGCACACCAAACAATTCTGTATACACAGTGCTGATGATACTGGTCTCCCCGTATTTCACGGTGCGTAAAATGATGCCTTTTGTTTTATGTAGCATTCAATGATTGAAATGAACCATACAAATGTAGAGAAGCTATGCTATAGTTGCCGGGGTCGGTATAACCAATGGTTTTAATTTAATGATCCCAATAAAATTCAATCCCTTCATGATCTGATAGGTCATATCAAATTCATACCACTTCTTTGCAAAATTGGCATCGTCTTTTGCAAAATGATGATTGTTCTGAAACAATTCACCCATCAGTATCACACCGAAAGGCGTTGTGTTCTTCGAATGATCGCCATTATTGTAATTGCTGTAACCGTATTTATGTCCGCACCAATTCACTACAGCGCCCTGTATCGGTCCCATCAGGAAATGGATCGGCAATAAAAGGAACCACCAATAATTGGGAGCGAAATAAAAATAGAAGGCAGTATATAATACACCGAAAAATATCCTTGTTGCCACATGATGCCCCAGCTTATCCAGTTTATCCCAAACAGGTAAATACTCTTTCGTGAATTGTGCTTCGGGTAAATTTTCTCCCGTTAAGAATCCGCGGAATATTACAATGGTATGATGCATCATCTGATACACATCTTTAAAGAAATGCGGTGAGTGCGGATCTTTTTCTGTATCGCTGTATACATGATGCATGCGATGCATTACGCCATAAGCGCGCGGTACAAGATATGAAGAGCCTTGTACCAACCAGGTGCTGAAATAAAAAGTGAGTTCCCAATTCTTGCTGGTCGTATACATCTGATGAGAGGCATAACGATGCAGAAAGAAAGAATGAAAGAACAATGACAGGAACCAATGACATAAAAAGAATGTGATGATGACAAGCATGCTTAGGTTTTATGGGGGTGATGAAGCCGAGTAAGATAAGCGAATAAGGATAGAAACAACAATTCCTGTTGAACTATTCATTCAACAGGAATTATGATATAAGTTCAATTATTATAATGCTCCCGTAAATTGTTTGAGAAAGCGAACATCGTTTTGTGAGTACAAACGCAGATCGTTGACACGATATTTGAGTTGACAAATTCTTTCAACACCCATACCAAATGCAAAGCCTGTATACTTATTAGGATCGATGCCAAAATTCTCCAACACTTTTGGATGCACCATTCCGCTTCCCAATATTTCTACCCAGCCGGTATGTTTACAAACATTGCAGCCATCGCCCCCGCAGATCAAACAACTGATATCCATTTCAGCACTTGGTTCAGTGAATGGAAAATAAGAAGGACGAAAACGAACTTTTGTATCCTTGCCAAACATTTCCTGCACAAAGAAATACAGGGTTTGTTTGAGATCGGCGAAGCTTACATTCTCATCAATATATAATCCTTCCACCTGATGAAAGAAACAATGCGCTCTTGCGCTGATGGTCTCATTTCTATATACACGTCCCGGGCAAATTACACGAATAGGTGGTTTTTGTTTTTCCATTACTCGGGCCTGCACACTGCTGGTATGTGTTCGCAATAACCACGCAGGATCCTGATTGATATAAAATGTATCCTGCATATCGCGGGCAGGATGATCTTCGGGCAGATTCATCGCGCCGAAATTGTGCCAGTCGTCTTCTATCTCAGGACCTTCTGCCACTGCAAATCCTAATCTTTTAAATATGGAAACGATCTGATTGCGAACGATGCTTAAAGGATGACGGGTGCCAAGGGCAACGGGGTCGCCGGGTAAACTCCAATCGATGAATTCGGAGTCGGGAGTCGGGAGACCGGAGTTGTTCTCGGAAAGTGATTGGAATTTCGTTTCTGCAAATAATTTGAATTCATTCAATATTTGTCCGAATTCTTTTTTGCGATCATTGGGTACATTTTTCATTTCACCCATGATGGCTTTTACCAAACCCTTTGTGCCCAACCATTTGATACGGAAATTTTCTACGGCATCGGCTGTGGATGCTTCAAATGCACTGATCTCTGTTTTGTAAGATTCTATCTGTTGTAACAACTGCTCCATGCGGCAAAGATATATCACTGATCTTAAATGATTAATTTAGGATGAATGATGATCGCTTTTTTTCATAACTACCTGAATAATATTCAGGCTGGTTATGGTAAAATACCGGCTGTTCTTAAAATCAATGCTTTGATCTCTACAGTTTCTAATTTGAGCATCAGACACTCATCGATGAGCAAAAAATACTCTCCGACGAGTGTTTTACCTTCTCGATTGAGTATTGGAGACTCATGGTTGAGTATAAAACACTCAACTTTAAGTGTCTGAGACTCGTTTTTGAGTATGAAACACTTGACGTTGAGTGTTAGAGTTACAAATTTGTCAGTCTAACTCTCAACCTTGAGTATTGCTGTCTCATCGTTGAATATAAAACTGACAAGTTTGCGGTTTTTATTATTAAGCAAAATTGAACCTCAAAGGCAGCAAAGCACGGAGAATCTCCAGGTATCCCTTTGTGCAGCTTTGTGCCTTAGAGTCTTCGTGGTTCAAAAAAAATCTTCTTCCGGTTAGGGGCCTGTCCCCCAACTGTTGCCGCTTTCACAAAAATTACCTGAAACACGTGCTATTGCTTACATTTGCCACAGATGAAGTACGAAAACATGGAATACAATACAGCCAGAAATTATTTGAGTATGCGCGAATATGGCCGCCACATTCAGAAAATGGTGGAGTATGTGATGACGATAGAAGACCGCGACAAGCGCAATCTGCAGGCCAGATCTATCATTGAATTAATGGGATTCTTAAATCCGCATTTGCGCAATGTGGAGGATTTCAGACATATGCTCTGGGACCATTTATTTTTTATCAGCGACTTTAAATTAGAGATCGATAGTCCCTACCCTATTCCTCAAAAAGAAACCTATAAAGGCAAACCCGATCCATTACCTTATCCTAGGCGTTATCCTAAATATTCTCATTTGGGTAAGAACCTGGAAGTCGTGATCGAGAAAGCATTGAAAGAAGAAGACCCTGAAAAGAAAGCAGGCTTTGCTCATTCCATTGCTTATTATATGAAGCTTGCATACAGCAACTGGCATAAAGAACTGGTGCATGATGATACGATCAGAACAGAGTTGAACAGCATCACAGGCGGGCAATTAGAATTCAGCAACACACCTTATATCAAACATCGTAATCAGAATTTCGAAAGAGATGATTACGGCAGAAGTAATACCGGCCGCAGACAAAATTTTGGAAGTCGCGATAGCAGAACAGGCGGCAGCAGAGATAATCGCAGTGCCGGCGGACGCGATAACAGAACAGGCGGCAGTCGCGACAGCAGAACCGGTGGCAGCAGAGATAATCGCAGCAGCGGTGGAAGTTTTGATAACCGTAATAGTAATAACAGAAGCGGAGGGTTTAAGAAGAGGTATTAGACCCCCAACCCCCTAAAGGGTGAATAATTATATTCAAAGAGCATCGGATTTTTCGATGCTTTTTTTATTGCCTATTAACCACTATTTAAATGAGGAATTAATTATAGCCACGAATGCACGAATTAACAGAAGAGGATCTATAATGAATTTATTCGTGCATTCGTGGCTAAAAGAAATATAAAAGCGCTATTTTTTTATTAAGTACTTCAGCATTCAAATATTATTTTTACAAAACAAGTTTTCTCATTCATCAAATCACAGCATGAGTTCATTCGAAGTAAGAGGCGGTAAAAAATTAAAGGGAGAGATCATCCCGCAGGGTGCAAAGAATGAAGCATTGCAAATTTTATCTGCAGTATTATTAACTGCTGATAAAATAACTGTGTATAATATTCCTGATATCCTCGACGTGAATCTTTTGATCGAATTATTGCAGGAAATGAATGTGAGAACAGAAAGGGTAGACCGACATACTTGCATATTTCAGGCCGATGATGTGAACATCGATTATCTGGCATCTGATTCTTTCCGTAAAAAAAGCGGTAAACTGCGTGGTGCTGTAATGCTTGCCGGGCCTATGTTAGCTCGTTTTAAAAAAGCATATATCCCAAAACCGGGTGGTGATAAGATCGGCAGAAGAAGATTGGATACACATATCATCGGATTCGAAAAGCTTGGTGCAAAATTCGAGTATGATGAAGAACATGGATATTTTCAATTAAGCTCTCCGCAATTAAAAGGAACCTATATGTTACTCGATGAACCATCGGTAACAGGAACTGCAAACATAACCATGGCGGCTGTTCTCGCAGAAGGAACCACCACCATTTACAATGCCGCATGCGAACCCTATGTACAGCAATTATGTAAGATGCTCATCAGCATGGGTGCAAAGATCGGCGGTGTAGGAAGTAATTTATTAGTAATTGAAGGAGTAGAAAAATTGCATGGCACATCGCATACCATGTTGCCCGATATGATCGAAGTGGGAAGTTTTATCGGACTGGCAGCCATGACACAAAGTGAGATCACCATTAAGCATGCAGGTGTTGCACATTTAGGATTGATACCTGAAAAATTTCAACAGCTCGGTATTGATTTTAAGATCATGGGTGATGATATTTTTATTCCTGCACAGGATTCTTATGAGATACAAAGTTTTTTAGATGGCGGCATTCTTACCATCTACGATAATCCATGGCCCGGTTTTACACCCGATCTCTTAAGCATTGTTTTAGTAATTGCCACACAGGCAAAAGGATCTGTACTTATTCATCAGAAAATGTTCGAGAGTAGATTGTTCTTCGTAGATAAATTAATTGATATGGGCGCACAGATCATTTTGTGCGACCCGCATCGTGCTACTGTAATTGGATTAGGTAGAAAGAATAATTTACGCGGCATTACCATGAGCAGTCCTGATATACGTGCCGGACAAGCATTATTAATTGCTGCACTAAGCGCTGATGGAAAAAGCACGATCCAGAATATTGAACAGATCGACAGAGGTTATCAATACATTGATACGCGATTGAGAAATTTGGGAGCGGATATTAAGAGGATATAGATCGATCTACAATAAAAGAATACTTCGCCGTTTAATAGTAATGATTGTCACTCTGGCTCTAGAAGAGTGATATAAATATCGTTTAAGAATTTCATGGTTCGAGTGCCTCACCATGACATCACAATTCTTAACTCAATCATCAATAAAAGAAAAGCCCAGAGGGCTGAAATTTTGGTAGAAGTACAAAAGCATGAGTGGCCAAAGCCCCAAAGGGGCGAAATTATTGTCACATTAATTTTACAATAAAAATATTCGGAGGAAGATCTCTTCAATCGCAATAATAAATAATGCCGCCCCTCCGGGGCTTTGGTTTGCATTTAATGATTTAGTCTACCAAAATATCGCCCCTCCCGGGTCTGTAATTAATTTTTCGCCAATGTTGCTGTTTTCAGCAACATTGTATAATGTAAGAGTGACAAAAAAGTCGTTTCATAAATTCATGGTTCGAGTGCCTCACCTTGACATCACAATTCTTAACTCAATCTGCAATAAACGCAAACTTCGCATTCAGGTATTGCGGCAGCTGAATTTGTTCTCTTAATTTCAGGAATGTATCATAAGGGCCATTAGCAATGAAGAGGTTCAGGATCCAGGCTGGCACGCCGTCTCCCGGATCGATCTGTACACGATATTCTATTTTGAATTTTTTATTCGTAAGCGGTGTGATGATCCAGTTGGCCCTGGAATATCTGACACGAACAATATGTTTTTTATCGGGTATAAAATCATTTACTCCGTTTGCTTCTACCGATATTATTTTATTGCTGCTGTTTTGCGTAAGTTTTAAATGTGCGATCAGATCACGGTTTTGAAATGGCCAGGGTGCCTGAATTTCGGTATAGAAAAAAAGATCTGTGTTGCTGTTCTTTTGTAAGAGTTGAGATTTAGTAGCCTTATAGACCCATTCGTAATGTTTGTTTACATCCAGCAACACCGCCACCAGTTGAGAGATCCTTCCATCATATTCGCATTCCACTTTTATTTCATCCACTTTAAAGTTCTTCGTTTTACGGGTGAAGACCTTAATGTTGTTCTTGTCTTTTTTCAATGACCAGTCCTCCTGCGCTTTTCCCGAAAATTGAAAAAGCAGGCAAACGAATACTAATATGAAAGAGCCATATCTCAATCTTCGCTGTTTACTTGTTTATTAAATATACATGGTTTTGAAAGATGGCTCCATCAAATCCTATACACCGGATCTTCCTCATTATAGCCCGGTCGAACAGCAGCCGAATCTCAGCCGAACAAATGATGCTGGATTTTTTGGGGAATGGATTCCCGAAAAAAACGACCTTTTCTACCCTTCCAAAAAAGAATTTTTATTTTTCTTTTCCTAGTGCCACAAGGGTTTCATTGGGGTGCATGCACCCCCTGCACCCCAAACGCTTTTGTTTTTGCATTTGCTTTGTTCCTGCAAATGTTCAACTGCAGTGAAGGTTTGCAAACCTGCCCGGCGCCGGGCAGGCGGAATTCAATTTTATCAATTTTTAAAACCATTTATCATGGCAAAAAATAAAAACAATGTTGTGATCAAGGGCATGAGCGGCAAATTCGCAGATATGCTCGTTTTTTCGCAACGCTTCGGACAAACCATCGTGGGCAAAGTGCCCCTGAGGTCCGGAACATCCACGGCCGGTCAGCTGGCTGTGCGGGAAAAATTCTCACAGGCCACCATTTATGCAGTATCGGCCATCAGCGATGCGGCCACTAAAAAGGATTATGAGGATATGGCCATTCCCAGCCAAAGCGCTTATAATCTGGCCATCGCCGATTTCTTCAATGCGCCGCAGATCTTATCGACCGACACGGCAGCTTACAGCGGCAATATCGGAGGCCTGATCAAAGTGAAGGCCAAAGACGATTTCCGTGTGGCTAAAGTAACGGTGATTATCAGCAAGGCGAATGGAACAGTAGTAGAACAGGGTGATGCCGTAAGCACAAACGGTGTTGACTGGGTCTATACGGCCACTATTGCCAATAGTGCTTATTCCGGTAACAAAGTGAAAGTACAGGTGAAAGATCTGCCGGGTAATTTGACCGAAGCAGAATCTACCCTTGCTTAGAACAATTGCCCTTTTTTGATTCTTCCCAAAATAGACTGCTCCCGAAAGGGGGCAGTTTATTTGACAATTCTAATCGATACTAAAATAAAGAGCATATTCAATGATCAAACTCGTTTATAAAACAAAAAAAGCCCCGCTGTTTAAGCGAGGCCTGGGTTTTTGCTTTTCAACCTACCCGATTATGAGATTATTTTGTTGTTCTTAATCATTACCCCCCGATATTTCATAAGAACAGAACAAAAATATAAGGCCCTGGTTTTCTGTGCAAGGGGGAAAACACCCATTTTTATGTAAGGATTTCATCAAGAGTTGGCAACCTTAAAATAAAAAGCCGCTAATACAGAATGTAAAAGCGGCTTTACTGTGACCCCTCAGGGACTCGAACCCTGGACCTACTGATTAAGAGTCAGTAGCTCTAACCAGCTGAGCTAAGGAGTCGTAAAAATTTGGACGGCAAAAATACGGCAATAGAGCTTTCCACACAATTATTCATTTTAAAAATCTGTTTCCTGTATAAAAGGCAGGAAGATTATTGTAATTTGAGTAGGTGAAGTCCCCCCTTCCATATCATATCCTGCCTCTTGGCGATCATGCACTGACCATTGAATTGGGTAACAGCATTGATGCATCTGTCAATCAAAATTGTATTGCCGTCTTTCACCAATTGAAACAGGCAGGACTTGCATTTGTCAAAGACATTATTCCGGCCTATGCTTCCGTAACAGTCGTATATGATGTGACTGCCATCAGGAAAGAAAAGCCATCGGCCTATTTATTCATGAAAGAAAAACTGGAAATATTGTTGGCAGGGATGGACCTTGATCAACCGGTCTCGCATCGAAAAATAGAGATCCCGGTTTGCTATGATCTTTCACTGGGCATCGATCTGCAGGAAATGTCGCAAGAAAAAAACATGTCCATCGAAGAGATCATACAAATGCATACAAACAAATCATATCGTGTATTCATGATCGGTTTCCTTCCCGGATTTGCCTATATGGGTTCGGTGGATGAAAAGATCATTACAGCAAGACGGATACAGCCCCGAACTAATGTGGCTGCAGGAAGCGTGGGTATTGCAGGAGAACAAACGGGCATCTATCCTTTGGATTCTCCCGGGGGATGGAATATTATCGGACAAACACCATTGAAATTATTTGATGCAAAAAGAGAGAATCCGGTGCTGCTGGAAGCAGGTGATATGGTAAGTTTTACTGCTATTGACATAAATGAGTTTCATATTATAAAAGGGTCCATTTGAGTATACAGATCATCAAACAAGGCATGGCAGACAGTATCCAGGACAACGGAAGATATGGATACCAGCATCTCGGGATCAACCCCAATGGTGTAATGGATCCTATTGCCGCGACTGCAGCCAACCTGCTCGTGGGCAATGATCTGAATGATGCAGTACTCGAAATGCATTTTCCCGCTTCTGTTATCTTATTCAAACAACAATCACTGATCGCCATTTGCGGTGCCGATCTTTTGGCCATGATCAATGATGTTTTTGTTCCTGTTAATACACCCATCATCATCGAAAAAAATTGTGTCCTGCATTTCAAGAAACCATTGAGTGGTGCTCGTACATATCTGGCCGTGAAAGGGGGATTCGATCTGCAACCATGGCTGGGCAGTTATAGTACGAACACAAAAGCTGTGGCAGGTGGCTTTGAAGGAAGGAATCTGAAGAAGCATGATGAGATCCGTTTCAGAGCAGCTGTTCAAAAATATGATGCTGTCCTCAATGGCAAGGACTGCGAGATCTTGCAATGGAAAGCATCGGTAAAAAATTTCTATGCTGCCGGCAATATCTTGCGGATCACAACAGGTTCCGAATATGATTGGTTGAATGAAGATGCAAAAAAATTATTGCTATCCTCTTCCTTCACGATCAGTAATCAAAGCGACAGGATGGGTTATAGGATGAAGGGAGATAATTTGGCTATCGAAAATAAACAGCAATTAATTTCAACTGCTGTAACAAAAGGAACCCTTCAATTATTGCCCGATGGTCAGTTCATTATTCTTATGGCCGATCACCAAACAACCGGGGGCTATCCGAAAATAGCACATGTGATCTCTGCCGATATTCCAACACTGGCACAATTGAATGCGGGTGAAAAAATTCAATTCAATATCATTGGTCAACAGGAAGCAGAAGGGATATTATTTGATCAACAGCAACAATTGCAGCAATTGCAAAATGCATGCAGTTTTCCTTTACTAAAATTCAAACAGCAATATGCGATCAATTGATCTGAATTGTGATATGGGTGAAGGCCTCAGCAATGATGCTGCACTGATGCCCTTTATCAGCAGTGCCAATATTGCCTGTTGCTATCATGCCGGAACCTTGGAGACCATGCAGCAAACCGTTGAGTTGGCCGTCCAACATCATGTTGCAGTTGGTGCACATCCCGGTTTTGCGGACAAAGAAAATTTCGGGAGAACAGAAATGATGCTACCGCAAAAAGCTTTGTACAGTCTGGTGTCGGCACAGATCATTGCCTTGTATAAGATCTGCATTCAACAGGAGATAAGCCTGCATCATGTAAAACCGCATGGCGCTTTGTACAATATGGCAGCGAGAGATGCTGAAACCGCAAACACCATTGCACAAGCCATAAAAGATATTGATGAGAATATTATTCTCTACGGATTAAGCGGCAGTCATTTGATCAGCGAAGCCAATAAACTAAATTTAAAAACGGTGAGTGAGGTTTTTGCAGACCGAACCTATCAGGATGATGGCAGTTTAACTTCACGCAAAGAAAAGAATGCATTGATCGAAGATGAAAATGTATCAGTGCAACAAGTTTTACAAATGATACTGCAACAAACAGTGACGAGCGTTTCGGGTAAACCCGTTAATATTGTTGCAGAAACGGTTTGCATTCACGGCGATGGAAAACATGCCGTTGCGTTTGCAAAAAAAATAGATCAAACCCTCAAACAATATCATATTGAGATCAAGGCTTTTTAAGAATTCCCATTTACGCGTTGGCGGTGCCGGCCTGGGTGCTGCATTTCTCATGGCTAATTCATCCATTGGTCCTGGCTTTCTTACACAAACCACTGTCTTCACTCAACAGCTACTCACCAGTTTTGGATTTGTGATCATTGTTTCAGTGCTCCTGGATATTGGCGCACAATTAAATACCTGGCGCATCTTAACGATGAGTGAAATGCGTGCACAGGATCTGTCCAATCAGTTATTACCGGGGCTTGGATATTTTTTATGTGCCATGGTAGTAATGGGTGGTTTTGCATTCAATATCGGAAATATCGCAGGATGCGGACTAGGTATCAATGTATTAACAGGGCTGAGTTTTGAGAAAGGGGCCATCATCAGTTGTGTGATCGCATTGATCTTATTCTGGGTAAGAGAGATCGGTAAAATGCTGGATGGTTTCACCAAGATCTTAGGCACATTAAAGATCATGCTTACTCTGTTCATTGCGTATGCGGCGCATCCGCCATTACTCGATAGTATACATCATACATTCATTCCTGAAAAATTATCTACTGCAGCCATCGTTACTATTGTTGGTGGAACAGTAGGAGGGTATATCACATTCTCCGGCGCACATCGCTTGTTAGATGCAGGCATAAAAGGAAAAGGAAGTATTCATGAGGTCAATAAAAGTGCGATCAGCGGCATCATCATTTCCACCATCATGCGATTCATTTTATTTCTGGCGGTGGTGGGTGTTGTGATCAAAGGAGTCGTATTGGATAATAATAATCCTGCTGCCACTGTTTTTCAAACTGCTGCAGGAAATTTTGGTCTGCGCATTTTTGGTGTAGTATTATGGAGTGCTGCTATCTCTTCGGTGGTAGGTGCGGCATATACCTCTGTTTCTTTCTTTAAAACATTTCATCCTTTATTCATCAAATACGAACGACTCTGCATTTCTATATTCATTATTCTTTCTACTTGCATCTTTGTATTCATTGGAAAACCCAGACAATTATTATTATTCGCGGGTATTGCTAATGGTTTTATTTTACCGATCGCACTGGCCATCATTTTAATTGCGGCAAACAACAGCAAATTAATGAAGGGTTATAAGCATCCTTTGTGGATGCGGCTTTCGGGCTGGCTTGTGGTAGCAGCCATGGGTTGGATGAGTATACTCACCGTTTACGATTGGGCGAACAAATGATTTTTTTACAAGCGGTAGATTTTCCATGCTGCAGTGCTTGCGTCGCACTCTTGTACTGCATAACTTTATTGAACAATAATAATTGAAAGAGTACTGTCATGCTGAGGCACTCGAAGCATGATTTAATAACCGACAATTAACTTCACCCTTCGAGTGCCTCAGGGTTGTAAGTGTTTAGTAATTCGGTAACACTTTTTTGTTTACCGCTTTATCCACTAAACGACTCTCTTCAATTTTTAAATGATTTACGCTCGTCGTTTGTGAATAAAGCTGATTGTCACGTTTTATGCTTTTCAGCCATCTCA
>CAIKTE010000113.1 GCA_903830285.1 uncultured Chitinophagaceae bacterium
ACAATTTTGCAGAAACGCCTCAATCGGCACAACAGAAAGACTACAAGAATTTGCAGCCTCTTACTCCGGGTATGTTTGGCTATTCTATATTACGCACTTCTTTAGAGAATAAATTTTTCAGCGAATTGTTTGAATTACTTACAAAATTCAATATCCCAATTGAAGGATTACATACCGAAACGGGACCAGGTACTTTTGAAGCAGCTATTAAATATGCTGATGTGCTGGAAGCTGGCGATCGCGCGGTATTATTTAAAACAGCAGTAAAAGAAGTAGCTTATAAGAATGGCGTGATGGCAACTTTTATGGCGAAGGTGAATGAAAATTTACCAGGCTGTGGCGGACATGTACACCAAAGCTTATGGGACCTTGAAAATAAAAAGAATCTTTTCTTTCATGATAAGGATCCAAAAAAATTAAGTGACACAGCAAAGCAATATATAGCCGGACAATTGCATTGCCTGCCCTTTATCTTGCCCATGTTCGCACCTACTATCAACAGTTATAAACGATTAGTGGAAGGTGCCTGGGCTCCTACCACACTAACCTGGGGCTTTGATAACAGAACAGTTGCACTAAGGGTATTAGCGGGAAGCGATAAAGCAACAAGAATAGAAACAAGAGTTATTGGTGCCGACGTAAATCCTTATTTAGCAATGTCGGCATGTTTGGCTGCAGGCTTATACGGTATAAAAAATAAATTGAAATTAAAAACAGCTGCCACTGTTGGAAATGGATATAAAAATGAGACCGATGGAAAAATTCCTTCCACATTAATTGAAGCCACACTGCAAATGAAAAATTCAACTGTTGCCAGAGAACTTTTTGGTGAAACATTTGTAAATCATTTCACCATGACAAGAGAATGGGAATGGAGACAACATTTAAAAACAGTGACCGACTGGGAATTTAAAAGATATTTTGAAATTATATAACTAAACAAACAATGAGATTCGACAAAGTAGTTCAGTATAATTTTCCAACAACCATCCGTTTTGGTGCTGGAGCAGTAAATGAATTAGGTGATTATTTAAAAACAAATGGTTTACAAAAACCTTTGATTGTTACCGATCCTATTATTGCTCAACTGGATTTTTTTAAAAAAATAGTACAAGACTTAGGAGCAAAAGGAATTTCAGTAGAAGTGTTTTCTGATATTCATAAAAACCCTGTGAAATCTGATGTATACAAAGGAGGCGATGCTTACGATCAAACCAATAGAGATGCAATTATTGGTATTGGAGGTGGCGCTGCGCTGGATGTAGCAAGAGCTATCGTGTTAAGAGTAAACCACCGCGAAGACCTCTTTGTTTACGACGACTTAATTGGCGGTGATATTTATGTAACCAATGAAGTACCACATTTTATTACCATCCCCACCACATCCGGAACAGGAAGTGAAGTAGGAAGAAGTGCCATCATTGCAGATGATGAGACACACCAGAAGAAAATTCTTTTTTCACCAAAACTTCTCGCAAAAATAGTTTTTGCTGACCCTGAATTAACAATGGGCTTACCACCTGCGGTTACTGCTGCAACTGGCATGGATGCACTCACGCATAACATGGAAGCATATATTGCAAAAAACCCGCACCCCATGTGCGAAGGAATTGCACTAGAAGGTATGTCATTGATCGCGCAGTTTATAGAAGCTGCTGTAAATAAACCAACATTGGAAGCCAGGAGTAATATGTTGATTGCATCTATCATGGGCGCAGTGGCATTTCAAAAAGGACTGGGAGTTGTTCACTCTCTGGCACATCCGCTTTCATCCTTATTA
>CAIKTE010000114.1 GCA_903830285.1 uncultured Chitinophagaceae bacterium
AAATGGAGGGTCAGTACCCTTATTTCTGTTAAAAACATACCTTCTTTTGCCAATACAACAAAGAAGTATGTACCGGTAAAAAATGCATTCGATCATGAAGCTGCTAAACCCTTTAGACTACTGTCGTTTTTATTAGTCTAATTTTACTGGATGCTTAACCCTTTCAATAATCACTTGCGTCAGATCATCTTACTGGGTTTAATTATTGTGTTGGGCATTTTACTTATATCATCATTATATATTTTTTTGCCGGGTTTTTTAGGTGGGATTACTTTGTATATACTTACCCGTAAATTTTATAATAAGCTTACTATACAAAAGAAATGGCGTAAAGATCTGACTGCCATTTTATTCATTTTCGCCTGTATCATAATTATTGCGATACCTGTTTATTTCTCTGTGAGAATGATTTCGCCTAAAATAAGCACATTGGTAAGCAAACAACAGGAAGTGATGATAGGGTTAGATATCCTTTCAAAAAAAATAGAAGCTTTTGTTGGACAGGAATTATTTACTGCAACTAATGTAGAATCATTTACGATGAAAGCCTTTACTTATGCCCCATCATTTTTGAATAGTAGCGCCAATATCATTGCAAATCTGTTAATGCTATTTTTTTTACTATATTATTTATTAAGCAGCGGGAAAATGATAGAAAAATATTTGGGTAATATCATTCCACTGAAACCTGAAAACATAGATATCCTTGCCAATGAAACAAAGAGAATGGTTACTGCAAATGCGTTGGGCATTCCGATCATTTCTATTATTCATGGCATTGTGGCAACGGTGGGTTATTTGATATTTGGCGTAAAGGACTGGGGGCTTTTAGGATTTTTTACCGGCATTGTTGCTTTTTTTCCGTTTGTAGGCATTATGATCGTTTGGGTACCATTGACCATATATATGTATTCTACAGGTCAAACTTTTAATGCAACCGGGGTCGCATTGTACAGTATTCTCATAACAGGGAATGTTGATTATATTTCAAGGTTCGGATTGTTAAAAAAGATAGGCAATATTCATCCAATGATCACTGTATTGGGCGTTATTGTGGGACTGGAATTATTTGGATTCATGGGGCTGATATTTGGCCCACTACTCATCACCTATTTTATTGTGCTTATAAAGATCTATTTGAACGAATTTGTTAGCAAAACAAGCTAAGTTCCTGACGAAATTCGGCTTCTCTTTCATTTTCGTACTTTCGCAGCTTTCCTGCAACAGCATATTCAAATGTTGAAGTCTGCGATGCAAGGGACGATGATTTAAGAACAAAAGCTCAGTAAATAAAAATGACGACCCCTAAAAGATATTTGATCACTTCTGCTCTACCTTATGCCAATGGTTTAAAACATATTGGCCACCTGGCAGGTGCCTATATTCCTGCTGATATTTATGTGCGATACCTGCGTGCGCAAAAACGTGATGTGGTTTATGTTTGCGGCAGTGATGAACATGGTACTGCTATCCCCATTCAGGCAATGAAGGAAGGAACAACTGCACAGGCTATTATTGATAAATACCATCCCATCATTGAACAGAATTTCAAGGACCTGGGTATCAGTTTTGATATTTATCACCGTACCTCTTCTCCCTTGCATCACGAAACTGCACAGGAATTTTTTACGGTACTGAATGATCATGGAGATCTGGAGATAAAAGAAACGGAACAATATTTCGATGAAGCGACCAATACTTTTTTAGCCGACAGGTTCATCAAAGGCACATGCCCCAATTGCGGATACGACAGTGCCTATGGTGATCAATGCGAAAAATGCGGTAAGAGCTTAAGCCCCGATGAATTGATCAATCCCGTTTCTACTTTAAGCGGCAATGCACCTATCAAAAAATCAACCAAACACTGGTACCTGCCACTGAATAAACACGAAGATTTTTTACGTGAATGGATATTAAATGAACATAAAGACGATTGGAGAAGCACAGTTGTTGGTCAGTGCAAAAGCTGGATCGACGGCGGTTTGCAGCCGCGTGCCGTTACAAGAGATCTGGATTGGGGAATAAAAGTTCCGGCCTCCCTAAATCCCTCCGAAGGAGGGACTTCAGACGCTGATAATGCAGAGATTGATTACAAATATCAAACTGCGGATCCTTTACTTTATGGATTACTCAAAGAATTTGTAAAAGAAATGAGAAGTAATCCCACTGAAGCAGAACTAGTTTTGTGGGAATTGTTAAGAGGAAAAAAACTGGAAGGTTACAAATTCAGAAGGCAGCATATCATAGGTAGTTTTATTACTGATTTCGTTTGCCTATCTGAAAAATTAATTATTGAAGTTGATGGAATTATTCATCAATTACCCGATAATATTATCAGTGATGAAGAGCGTACGAAGGAATTAAATAAACTGGGTTTTGAAGTAATCAGATTTACAAATAATGAAGTTTTATTTGAAACTGAAAAAACTTTAGAAACGGTAGTAAAAAGATTAAACGAAAAACAAATTAATGAACGTTCTTCAATCCCCCCTTCGGGGGGTGGGGGGGCAGGTAAAGTTCTCTATGTTTGGTTTGATGCACCTATCGGTTACATCTCTGCCACCAAACAATGGGCATTGAATAATGATAAGGACTGGAAACCTTACTGGAATGATAAAGAAACCAAGCTTGTTCATTTTATAGGTAAGGATAATATTGTTTTTCATTGCATCATATTTCCTGTGATGCTGAAATTATATGGCGATATCTTGCCAACCAATGTTCCGGCAAATGAGTTCATGAATCTCGAGGGAGATAAAATGAGTACGAGCAGAGGATGGAGCATTGAGATGGATGAATACATTGATGACTGGATCAAAAAAGACAATGGCGGAGAAAGTATGGCTGATGTACTGCGCTATTATTTAACACAGATCGCCCCTGAAACAAAAGACAGTGAGTTTACCTGGAAAGGTTTTCAGGATGCCAATAACAGTGAGTTGGTAAGCATCTTCGGCAACTTCGTGAATAGAACTTTTGTGCTGATGCATAAATTATGCAATGGAAAAGTCCCGGTATTTCACAATGATTTGATCGATCATAATGATAAAGATCTGATCGAAAGCATTCAGCGTTCTGCACAAAGCGTTGAGCGTTTATTGGAAGAATATAAATTCAGGGAAGCATTATTTGAAGTGATCGATCTGGCCAGAAAAGGCAATCAATACATGCAGAAAAAAGAGCCATGGATCCTCGCGAAGACCATTACTGAGAACCCCGACAATCAAAAGCTCATCGACAACTGTCTGCATATTTGCCTGCAGTTAACAGCGAATCTCACTATTTTGATCAATCCTTTCTTACCATTCACTGCAAAAAAATTATTGCGTTTGATGAAAGTGACAGATAAGATCCTAGACTGGAGCAATGCAGGAAAAATTAAATTATTAAGCGTTGGATATAATTTACGAGCACCTGAATTATTGTTCAGGAAAATCGAAGATGAAGAAATAACACT
>CAIKTE010000115.1 GCA_903830285.1 uncultured Chitinophagaceae bacterium
CTTCAATAGCAACAATATTATTTGCAATTAAATAATCACTCAAAGAACCTTTTGCCTGAAATCGACTGAATTGTTCTTCTAAATTTCTAGCAATTAATCCGCGAATTTTTACTGTGTCACTTTCTACATCAGCATCTTTCACGCCATAATTCCCAATGTGAACATTATTCATAATTAAAATCTGCCCAGAATAACTTGGATCTGTAAATACTTCCTGATAGCCTGTCATTCCTGTATTAAAACATAATTCACCAGTGGTAGTTCCAATCTTTCCAAAAGCCTGTCCATAAAAAACATGTCCATCGGCTAATAATAAAATCGCTTGTTGAGTTGAATGAGTCATTATGAATTATTCTTTTTATTTTATGCTGCAAAGTAAAAAAGGCAAGACCAATAAGTCTTGCCTTTTTATAATAAACTTTTCAACATTTATTTTATTCTGCTGTTTTTTCTTCTGTAACGATTGTTGCTTCTTCAACTGCAGTTTCAGCAGTTTCAACTTTCTTAGCACGACCACGACGAGTTTTCTTAGCAGCATCTGCAGGTGTTGCAGCAGTTTTACCATAGATCTCATTGAAATCAACTAATTCGATCATCGCTTTTTCAGCGTTATCACCCGGACGTATACCTAATTTGATGATTCTGGTATATCCACCTGGACGAGAAGCGATTTTAGGTCCTACAACAGTAAATAATTCCTTTGTAGCTTCTTTATCCTGTAAATAACTAAAGATTACTCTGTGCTGATGACTGATCTGTTCTTTGGTTTCTCCTTTTTTGGTTTTAGTCAATAAAGGCTCAACATAGGTACGCAAAGCTTTGGCTTTTGCCAATGTTGTAACGATCCTTTTGTGAACGATCAATTGACTGGCCAAATTGCTCAGTAACGCTTCTCTATGGGCTTTCTTACGACCCAGGTTGTTGATTTTGTCTCCGTGACGCATGACTTCTAGTTTTATATATCTTGTACCGTGTCAGGAATTACAAGATGTGAGTAATAGCCTTGGCAATTGCCTTTAGCTTAATTGTCTAAATTATCCAATCCTAATTTCTGCAGATCCATTCCGAAACTCAATCCTCGTTCAGTCAATACTTGTTCGATTTCTGAAAGTGATTTTTGTCCGAAGTTTCTGAATTTCATTAGGTCTTCCTGTTCGTATTGAACCAATTCGCTCAAGCTGTTGATCTTAGCAGCTTTCAGGCAATTGAATGCACGTACTGAAAGATCAAGGTCTTCCAATGGTGTTTTCAATACTTTGCGTAATTGTAATACTTGTTCATCAACTACATCTTCTTTCTTGTCTTCTTTATTATCGAAAGTGATATTCTCATCAGTAATGATCATCAAATGCTGGATCAAAATACGTGAAGCCTGCTTAACAGCATCTTCAGGATGAATGGTTCCATCAGTAGCAACATCAAGGATCAACTTTTCATAGTCAGTTCTTTGTTCTACACGATAGTTCTCAATTGAATATTTTACATTCTTAATAGGTGTATGAATAGAATCAATTGAAATAAATCCGAATGGAGCATCTTTCAATTTATTTTCTTCTGCAGGAACATAACCACGGCCTTTGGCAATAGTTAATTCAATTTCCAGCTTAGAAGATGGATCCAAAGTACAGATCACTAATTCAGGATTCATTACCTGAAAACTCTGTGATACTTCACTGATCTGACCTGCATTGAATTCTGTGCGGCCTTTTACAGATAAAACTACTTTTTCGCTCGCAATATCATGATCAACATGTTTCTTGAAACGAACTTGTTTTAAATTAAGAATGATCTCTGTTACATCTTCAGTGATACCTTTAATGGTAGCAAATTCATGATCAACACCTTCAATCTTAATGCCTGTAATTGCATATCCTTCCAAACTGTTCAATAATACTCTTCTTAAGGCATTACCGATAGTTAATCCGTAACCGGGTTCAAGCGGACGGAATTCAAATTGTCCTTCAAAATCTGTTGCTTTCTGTAAATCGATTTTGTCTGGTTTCTGAAAGTTTAATATGGCCATATTAAAACTTGGTTTTTATTTTTGATCTCTAAACCCACATGAGGCTTAAAGTAATTTATTTTATGAGAACCGGCTGCAGTGCAGCTTTTATACTTTTGTTGCGTTGCACTCTTCAACTGTAAGAATGCTATTCAGCTTATTTAGAGTACAACTCTACGATCAATTGTTCCTTGATATTTTCAGGAACGCTTTCTCTTTCAGGGAAAGTGATGAAAGTACCTTTCTTTTCAGTTTCATTCCAATCCAACCAGCTGAATTTAGGGTTCTTACCACGAGATTTACTTGTGATAGAAGAATTATGTTCACTCTTTGGTTTGTAAGCGATCACATCACCCGGTCTGCAAGTGTAAGAAGGAACGTTCATAGTTTCTCCGTTAACAGTGATGTGCTTATGAGCTACTAATTGTCTGGCTTCAGGACGAGAAGCAGCCAAACCCAAACGATAAACTGAATTATCCAAACGGGCTTCTAATAATTTAATAAGATTTTCACCGGTAACACCTTTGATACGTGAAGCTTCTTCAAACGTCTTGCGGAACTGCCGTTCTAAAACTCCGTAAGTGTATTTTGCTTTTTGCTTTTCTTTCAACTGTACAGCATACTCACCAAGAGTTTTACGTTTTTTTGCTGCACCATGCTGACCCGGAGGCATACTGTTTTTGTCTAACCATTTGCCATTACCTAAAATGGGCTCTCCGAATTTTCTACAAATTTTGGTCTTTGGACCTGTGTAACGTGCCATAGTTTTTTTCTTTTGATTTTTTGGTGACGATGTATTCTCATTAAAAATCTAAAATCGAGGATACACCCTTTATAAATAATGGAAATTGACCAAGTCAAGATCCAAGGTTATACTCTTCTCTTTTTTGGAGGACGGCAACCATTGTGTGGTAAAGGAGTTACATCTTTAATAGATGTTACTTCAATTCCGTTTTGTGCAATAGAACGGATAGCACCTTCTCTTCCTGCACCAGGTCCTTTTACATAAACATCAACTCTTTTCAAACCTGCATCTACCGCAACTTTAGCAGCATCGGCAGCAGCCATCTGTGCAGCATAGGGTGTGTTCTTTTTAGAACCTCTGAAACCCATTTTACCTGCTGAAGACCAACTGATCACCTGACCCTGTTTGTTTGTAAATGCAACGATAATGTTGTTGAATGTAGCGTTGATACGAACGTCGCCTGCTGCATCAACTTTCACTACTCTTTTTTTGGCAGCGGTTTTTGCGCTGTTCTGTGCTTTTGCTGTTTTAGCCATAATAGTTTTTTGAGGTAATCTTACTTTAAAAATCCGAGCTCCTCCTTTTCCACTTTTGCGGAATTATCCGGCAGCTTTATAAAAAACCAAAAGCTCGTAGCAATTTGCTAAGAGCTCAGGGCTTACTATTTTATTTTTTAGGTGCCTTCTTCTTACCGGCAACTGTCTTACGTTTCCCTTTTCTTGTACGACTGTTTGTCTTGGTACGTTGTCCACGAACAGGTAAACCTTTTCTGTGACGAAGACCGCGATAACAGGCGATATCCAATAAACGCTTGATGCTCATTTGCACTTCACTGCGTAATTGACCTTCCACCTTAAACTCACTTGAAATGATATTACGGATGGCACCTTGCTCATCATCATTCCACTGGTTCACTTTTTTATCAAAGTCAACACCAGCTTTAGTCAATATATATTGAGCAGTTGAACGTCCGATACCATAAATATAGGTAAGACCAATTTCACCTCTTTTATTCTTTGGTATGTCAATACCGGCAATACGAGCCATATTTAAATTTTAATTTTTTACAAATGTTTATTAACCCTGGCGTTGTTTAAAGCGAGGATTCTTCTTGTTAATTACATAAAGCTTTCCCTTTCTCTTCACAATCTTACAGTCTACACTACGCTTCTTAATTGCAGCTCTAACTTTCATGAGTTTATTTTTTATCGCGTTTTGCTTTAGACCCTGCCTACCGTTTGGCAGGTTTCGGCTTTCAGCGTAATTTATTTGTATCTGAAAATAATTCTTCCCCTGCTCAAATCGTATGGACTCATCTCAACTCCTACTTTATCACCCGGCAAAATTCGGATATAGTGCATCCTCATTTTACCTGAGATGGTGGCCAATATTTCGTGGCCGTTTTCCAACTTCACTCTGAACATAGCGTTACTTAACGCTTCCAGAATAGTACCATCTTGTTTAATCAGCGGTTGTTTAGACATACAATTTTTGGGGCTGCAAAGATATTAGAATGCAACCGAAATATGAAAAATTAGTGTAAAAAAATATCAGTTTTGTGGAAAATAAAAGCATTTTCCCCTTCCCACAAGGCTTTCCGAGCTATTTTGAGGGTCAAAATCTATAAAAATTGGCCCGTAAAGCTGGCTTTTGACTTTTTTAAATCTTTGGGAATCCCTGAGAAAACCAGATTTCCCCCAGCATCCCCTGCTTCGGGCCCAAGATCAATTACCCAATCCGCCGATTTAATGATATCCGTATTATGTTCGATCACGATCAAAGAATGCCCCTGTTCAATCAAAGCATTGAAAGAAGACAGCAATTTCTTGATATCATGGAAATGCAGGCCTGTTGTTGGTTCATCAAAAATGAACAATATATGCCCGTGCCCCTTGCCCTTTCCCAGGAAACTCGCCAATTTTACGCGTTGTGCCTCACCTCCCGAAAGCGTATCGGATGATTGTCCCAATTTAATATATCCCAGCCCTACACTTTGCAAGGGCCTGATGGCATTTGCAATATTCTTTTCCTCTGCAAAAAAGTCGATCGCTTCATCTACACTCATTTCCAAAACATCAAACACAGATTTGTTTTTGTACTGCACTTCCAGCACTTCTTCTTTAAATCTTTTTCCGCCGCATACATCACAGGTTAAATGCACGTCTGCCAGGAACTGCATCTCAACTACTTGCTCTCCTTCACCCTTACAGGCATCACATCTTCCGCCATCCACATTAAATGAAAAATGTTTGGGTTGAAAGCCCCGCAATTTTGATAAAGGCTGTTTGGCAAACAGATCCCTTATTTCATCGTAGGCTTTTATATAGGTAATAGGATTACTTCTTGATGATTTGCCAATTGGGTTTTGATCGATCATTTCAATTTGAGAAATATGATCTATATCTCCGGTGATCGCTTTATGAAATCCCACTTTCTCTGCAAACTCTCCTTTTATTTTTTGCAATGCGGGATATAATATCTGTTTGACCAATGTTGTTTTACCACTACCGCTTACCCCGCTTACCACACATAAAACATTCAATGGAAATTGAACATTGATGTTCTGTAAGTTGTTTTGTCTGGCCCCTTCTACAGTGATGCTTCTGTTCCATTTGCGGGTCGTTTTTGGGACTTCAATTTGTAATTCTCCTTTTAAATATTTTCCCGTTAAACTTTCGGGATTAGCGATCAACTCTTCATAATCACCCACAGCTACTACTTCACCCCCTAAATGAGAGGCCAGTGGCCCCATATCGATGATATAATCTGCTTCACGCATCATCATCTCATCATGTTCAACTACAACAATGGTATTTCCCAGATCTCGTAGATTTTTTAATACAGTGATCAATCTCTTTGTATCACGTGAATGCAAGCCGATGGATGGCTCATCCAAAATGTATAATGAGTTGGTCAAATTACTTCCCAGGCTTCTGGTCAATTGTATGCGCTGACTTTCACCGCCGCTTAATGAATTGGCCAGTCTGTTTAAAGTAAGATAGCCTAAACCAACATCTATCAATGTTTGTATGCGTTGATGTATTTCAATTAATATCCTTTTTCCTATTTGTTTATCATGCTCACTTAATTGCAAATTGTCAAACCATACTTGCAGATCTTTTACCTGCATCTCACATAACTGGCCGATATGCTTTTCACCAACTTTAATATATAATGCTTCTTTGCGTAAACGATAACCATGACAATCATGACAATTCGTTCTTCCGCGATAACGGCTTAATAAAACACGATACTGAACCTTATACAAATTCTGCTCTACTTCTTTAAAAAAAGCATTTATGCCCAATGCATTACCCACGCCATTCCATAATTGCTGATATTCTTCTTCGGTCAGATCAGCGATGGGTCTGTGAACTGGAAATCCTTTTGCATATTTAATGAATTGATCTTTCCATGCACTTAACTTTTCTCCTTTCCATGGTGCTATGGCACCTTCATATACAGTTAATCTTCTGTCTGGAATAACCAGGTCTGCATCGATGCCTAACACCTGACTAAATCCTTCGCATGTTGGACAGGCACCATAAGGATTATTAAATGAAAATAAATTAGGCACAGGTTCTTCAAACTGAATGCCATCCAATTCGAATTTATTACTGAAATGAATTAATTTTTCTGTATCCACTTCCACATACATTTCACCTTCTCCTTCATAAAATGCAGTGCCTACTGAATCACTTAAACGATGCAGATCATCTTCATCAAAATCTTTGGTTATGATACGATCTATCAAAACGAAAGAAGCCCCCCCACCCCCCGAAAGGGGGATTTGAATGCTGCAATTTTTAAATTTCTTTTTTAAATCAACATCACTCATTTCAAGAAGGTCTTCAATTCTGTAGGGTTCTAAAGCCCCTCCTTTGGAGGGGTTTGGGGAGGCTATCCTGCTGAATCCTTTCTGCATTAAAATATTCAGCTCTTCTTTTATATCCCGTTTAGCATGTTGTTTAAACGGAACAAGGATAACGATCTTTGTTCCTTTCGGCATTTTCTGCACGGCCATCACCACATCATGCACATCATCTTTCTTTACCTCTCTTCCACTGATTGGTGAAATGGTTTTGCCGGCACGGGCATACAACAAACGCAGGTAATCATAAATTTCTGTCATGCTGCCAACAGTACTGCGGGGTGTTCTGGTGATCACTTTTTGTTCGATGGCAATGGCAGGACATAACCCTTTTATATAATCCACATCAGGCTTAACCATTCGAGCCATGAATTGGCGGGCATAAGCACTTAAACTTTCGGCATACCGGCGTTGTCCCTCTGCAAATAAAGTATCAATAGTTAATGACGATTTTCCACTGCCGCTAACGCCGGTAACAACGATCAGTTTATTACGCGGGAATTCGACCGTCACATTTTTAAGATTGTGCGTTCTGGCACCCTTTACGATAATTTGATCGGAAGCATGCAGTTTGTTTTTTTTATCTCTCTTTTCTTTTGTTACCATAGTCTCAGCAAATAAACAGAAAATCAGGGCTTATGTTCAATTTGAATTTTTAAAATGTGGATATTGTTGAAGATCGTAAATACTTTTCAACAACACACGTTAAAAATTTGTTCCTCGTTAAAACAAAGTTACTTTCAACACGAGAATTGGAACTAATTGCATCAGTAAATCTTTTACTTACGCATTACTTCAATTTTCCCTATCCAATTATCCTATCATTTTTGAAGATTTTTTTTCAAAAAACCTTACCACTATGGAACCGCTACAACAGGCGTTGGATACGGATTTAATCCGTTCGTTTCAGGAGGGCAATCAACAGGCTCTTGAAACTTTAATTAACCGATACAAGGAGAAGATATTCTCTTCAATATTCTTTTTAGTGAAGGATAAATATTTGGCTGAAGACCTTTTTCAGGAAGTATTCATTAAAGTGATCGACACCTTAAGAAGTAACCGATATAATGAAGAAGGAAAATTTTTACAATGGTCCCTTCGCATCTCTCATAATTTATGTGTTGATCATTTCAGGAAAGTAAAACGCACCAAGATCATTTACAGTGGAGATGATAAAGATATTTTTGAAGTGATCAATATCAACAGTGAAAGTGCTGATAACAAACTGGTACAGGGACAAAGTCATGATAAGATCCGTTCCATGCTGGAACAATTACCTGAAGAACAAAGAGAAGTGATCGTACTCAGGCATTATGCTGACATGAGTTTTAAAGAAATTGCCAGCATTACCAACACCAGTATCAATACAGCTTTGGGGAGAATGCGTTATGGGTTAATTAATCTGAGGAAGATGATGATCGAAAATCAAATTGCGTTATAACGATTGCTTGCATATAAATTTCCGCGAAAGACCTTGTTATAAAACAAGGTCTTTTATTTTTTGTCAAATGCTTCCTTTCCGCATTGCAGCCATGCTTTGTATTCTTTTGCATCCGGTGTATAGCCAATAGGGTTATTCATGAGTTGTTGCTGCGTATTTAAAATAACATACAAAGGTTGCGTTACCTGATTAAAATTCTCTGCCTGAAATGTTGCCCATTTATCGCCAATTGTGATGATCTCTTTTTTGTTAGCATCCTTTGTGGTGAAAGTGAACCGCTGCTCTATCGGCAATTTCTCTTTATCATCTACATACAATGAAACAAGAATAAAATTTTGCTGAATGTAATGATAGACATCAGGTTGAGTCCACACATTTTCTTCCATCTTTCTGCAATTCACACAAGCCCATCCAGTAAAATCGATCAGTAAAGGTTTATTTTCTTTTTTTGCCAATAGCAAAGCTTTATCAAAATCATTCACCACATCAGCCTCCAGCCCTTTTTCGCGAACATTCTCTTTTCCGTAAATACTGTAATGCAATGGCGGAGGAAACCCGCTCAGCAACTGCAGGTTCGCATATTTGGTAGAAGTAACACCGGGAATTAAATACAGCGTAAATAACAAGGCTAAAACGCCAACTAATTTTCTTGCGTTAGTGATCTTCATCCCTTTATAATCGTGCGGTAAACGAAGAATACCGAAAAGATATAAGGTCAAACCTGATCCTATCAAGATCCATATAGCAAAAAAGGTTTCCCTTTTGATCAAACCCCAATGCATCACCAGATCCGCATTTGATAAAAATTTAAATGCCAAGGCGAGTTCAACAAATGCCAACACTTTTTTTACCGTGTCTAGCCAGCCACCTGATTTTGGCAAGCTGTGCAGCCAATTCGGGAAGATGGCAAATAATGCAAAAGGTAATGCGAGTGCCAGGCCAAATCCTGCCAAACCACTTGTGAGCTGCCAAGCACCACCACTTAATGATCCCACTAATAAAGAGCCTAAAATAGGACCGGTACAAGAAAATGAAACGATGGCCAGGGTTAATGCCATGAAAAAAATACCTCCAACACTGGTCAGGCCACTTTTCGAATCTGCGCTATTTGCAATACCACTGGGTAATGTGATCTCAAAGAACCCAAAAAATGAAATGGCAAATACAATGAAGATGACAAAGAAAATTATATTCAGTGTTGAGCTTGTTGAAATATTATTGAACACTTCGGGTTGTACATTTCCCAGAATATGAAAAGGAACACTTGCCAAAACGTAAATAAGGAATATAAAAAATCCGTACAATGCACCATTCCTGATAGCCTGTTTATGATTTTGTGAACGCTTTGTAAAGAATGAGACCGTAACAGGTATCATAGGAAACACACAGGGAGTAAGTAATGCGATCAATCCGCCCAGGAAACCAAGAAAAAAAACTGCTAATAAGCCATTATCTTTCCCATTACTTTTTTTACCGCAATCATTCACGGGATGATTAATGTCGACGGATGCTAATTTTATTTTTTGTGCATCGCTAGTAACTGCAATACCACCTTCCAAAACAACATCGAATTTTTGTTCAGGTTGTTCAAATTCAAGTTCTTTTCCTAAAGAAGAATTGATAGTTCCTTTTAAATTGGCAGGAATGATACCTTTTATTTTTAATTGTTGTATTACAGTAACAGTATTTCTAAAAACATTTACCTTTTTATTAAAAATGGCATCATTGATCATTTCAGCAGGATGATCGAATACAGGTGGATTGACCAATTCAGCATTTTCGTATTCAAAAGAAAATTTTACAGTCTCCAGTTCCTTAACCGAAGGATTAATCCCATATAAATGCCAGCCCTCTTTTATTTTGCCAACAGCTTTTAATTCATACAACCCATCATTAATTTTTTTGCATTGAACAGAGAAAGTTATCAGACTATCTGATTCTGCAAATACCATTACAGCACTAAAAAAAGTAAGTACGAAACTGATAAAAACTTTCCTCATGTTATTGCTGATTAATTATAGGAAGAAACTGCTAGTCTTAACTCATAGCTCACAGCTAAAAGCTCATAGCTGAATATTAAGCTATTTTACTGCAACTTAATTTCGAATGATTTTTTTACCGGTGGCAAACATTCTTCATCGTTGCAAACCATATATTCTATAGTTCCTGAAACACTGGTAGTGGCTTTAGCTTTCAACTTTGCTGTTTGAACAAACTGAACACTGTTTGAAAAATACAATACTTCTGATTTAAAATTAGGATCATTCACTTTTTCTAATTTTCCTATCTCCGTGATCTTTCCATCAAGTGTAACCAGAGGATTTGCTTTGAAGCTGAATTTAGTGGGTACTGGTCCTTTGCCTGTGAACTGGGAATAGATATGCCAGGGTTTTTCAACTGTAGCAGTAACAATCAATTCATATACCCCATCTGATTTCTTTTTGCTTTCAAATTTCCAGCTTACCGGATTTTTTGGTTGGGCATATACATTCAAAACACTGATCATTACAACCAAAGCAATTATTATTTTCTTCATGATTTATTTTTTTAGTCAATTTAAGCTTTGAGCTATTAGCTGCGAGCCACAAGCAAAAACTCACCGCTCGATACTCACCGCTCGAAGCTTCCTTATTAATTTAATCCTAAAATTTCAAATACTTTTTTCCCGTCAATATTATTCAATGCTGTTGAAGTGGCTCTTTCAGGATGCGGCATCATTCCAAAAACATTTCCCTTACTATTACGGATGCCCGCAATATTCCTTACAGTTCCGTTGGGATTATTTTCAGCATTTACATTTCCTTTCTCATCACAATAGCGAAAAATAACCTGGCCATTTGCTTCTAACTCATCCAATAATTTTTCATCGGCATAATATCTTCCATCACCATGTGCGATCGGAATCTTTAAAGGTTCACCATTTGCTGTCTTAATGAAAACATTCTTACAGGCAAATTGTTGTTGTCCGTTTGACAACAGCACGCCCGGTAATAAATGGCTTTCACATAATATTTGAAACCCGTTACAAACGCCTAATACTTTGCCGCCTTTATTGGCAAATTCGATCACGCTTTGCATCATCGGACTAAAACGCGCAATAGCACCGCAACGCAGATAATCACCATAAGAAAATCCTCCCGGCAATATGATGCAGTCGTCTGTTGTAAACATGCTCAGGTCTTTATCCTTATGCCAAAGCATGATCACTTCCTTACCCAGATCTTTTTGTAAAGCATCCTGCATATCCCTGTCGCAATTGGAACCGGGAAAAACAACTACTCCGAATTTCATAGTAAAAGTTTAGTTGTAAAGATAATATCCCAATATAAATGGATAGTTAAATCTTGATAAGCTCCCAGTTATTGTGGATAACAATGATGACTGCGATCCAGAACAATAAATTGGGCAACCACAACCGTTTGGGATTCAAAAATGCATTGGAAATAAAGGAAACTAAAGGTACCGTAAACAGTATACCTGATTCGATCCCGGCATTTTTAAATACAAACGGAACAGGCAGCAGGATCAGTAACATAACCAGCATCACAGACCAGTTTTTCCTTAATTGGATCACCATTCTGTTCGTGGCGGGTATCCAATAAATAAACCCTATCAATAATAATACCGCAATGGCAGATAGATTGATCAAAAGCCAGATATCTGCCTGCTTCACCGGAAGCATGAATTGAATATCGGGTATAAAATGATACAATTCATTCATATTATTAGTGAGGAACAAGCCGGATACTAAGAAATAATAAGGCGTAATAATACCGATCAGCAACACAAACCATTCTGTTATTCTGAAAGGCCTCACGACCGCCAATGCAAACAAGACCACTAAGATCAATAAGGCGGTTGGATGATAACTTATAATAGTAAGTCCAACGATCAATCCTGTATTAAATAAAAGTGTTTTAGGAGCTGGATTATTATAGAGCTTGCTGAGCTGAATAAAGATCAGTACAACCAATGAATTGGCAATTAGTGCAGGGGTTAACGCACACCATTGTGGCAGGAAAGCGGTAAGCAACACATATGACATGGCTGTTGTAAAACCTGCCTGATGAAACATCTTTAGTTCATTCAAGACCATATTTAAACGGATCGCCTGAACCAGAACAAAGACAAAATAAATGACAAAGATGAAAGTACCGGGTAAGGGTTGAATATACTTACGCAGCAGAACAGACAATAATCCGTCATCGTCACTGATGACCACCAATGGTGTACTTACAAAAAAATGCACATGTACAGCCAAACAAAGGATCACTAAAAGAATGAGTGCTACAATTGATTTATCTCTAAAGAATGTTACCACGATAATTGATGATTAAAGTTCGATTTTAGCAAAACAAATATAACGACCAGTCATACATGGAAACACAAGTTCTTTTTTACTGACCTGTTTGCCATAACGGGGGAAAATAATATGATCATTATCTGCACCCATTATACCCTTATCTTCCTTTAAATTTTCCAGGGTATTGATTTCACCATTTTCATTGATATTTTGAGCAGTGATAAATGTTTTGTTCTTAACAGTGGCATTGTAAAAAAAATAAATTGCATCATTCATTTTAGCGGTACTACTCCCTACACTGTATCTGAACCTGCCAGTTTGAGAACTGTTTAAAACCTTTGCCCATCTAGCATTCCCTTTATTATCAAAATCCATCAAGAACAGTTTATCAGAATTATAGGAAAAACTGTTTGCTGCCAGAAAACTCCATTCACGCCATGGATAATAATAATCACCATTGTATTGATTGTCTAAAAGATAATCCTGTGCTGATTGGATTGAACTGTATTGTAAATAATTCCAGCGGTTCTGTAGATGGTTATCAGGAAAATGATAGAAATTACCTGCTTCTATCATAAATCCCCCGTCTGATTTTAAATGAATATCCTGAATATAAAAATCGTTGAAAGCCTCTTTACTTTTTCCTTTTGTAGTTACTTCTTTTTGCATTTGCTCATCAAAACTAGTTTTCGTGATCACAGAATTTTGTTCTTCCCCGAAGTTGAAGATCGCAGAATAAAACCCGCCGATATTGCCATTGGCCTTTTCAGCATAAAAAGAGGAAATGATGTATTGCTTGTTTTTATTGTCAACTTTTAAATGAAACTGATCTATGAAAACATTGGCAGATATCAATCCTTTAAACCGCAATGTGTCGGAATGAGGGGATTGAATGATCAATGCAACATTGGCTGCATATTCATCGTCATAAGATTCCGAAGTTCTTAAGAAAATAAAATTGCCTTCATTATCTACAGTAAAATCATGTAGAAATTCTTTTCCATTCCTTGCCCTAATTTTAGTTTCGGATCTCTGCAACAGATTGAATTTTTCATCAAAATGCAAATGATTTAGGGTAACCAGCTCATTCTTGTCATTATTCATTTTATAGATCACAAAAAAATTCTTGTTCTCACTGATACTAACAGAATAGATCTGACTTTGATAATTATAATCGATCACTTCGATTGCATCTAACTGAATTGGCTTTCCCAGCGAATTAGCTTCCTTATCAAATTTCGCCACCATACAATAAATGGTATGCCCTTTTTGATATTGATAGAACATATTGAAATAATCATCAAACGCTATGAAATGGACTGCTGAGATATTTTCGGCAAGCGATAGGCGTTTCTTCCGTATCAGCTTCATGTCATTGCTGAAAATCCTGATCTCATTTGTAACGATCCGGTTGTTTAATTCATCATCCAAACCATTATTGGTGTCCGTTACGGTTCCTTTTGCAAAGCTGTTGGGTAGTGTATAATAAAACGATGTGTATATGAGTATATTCTGATCGAACTTTCCAATGATATCTGATTCAAACCCAGTAAAGTTTGTTTTGTCAACAGGAGAGTAAATCACTTTCTGAGAATAAGAATGAACAGTGCTTATGAATACTAAAAAGAAACAGGTCAAATATTGTTTCATATACAGCTAATTTAGTCTAAAACAATAACTAAAATTGTGCCATGATATTATATTTGATCATAATTCCACTTTAGCAAAGCAAACATAATTTCTAAATTGGCAGGGAACAATAATTGTTCTGGCACCCACTTGTTTTGCATGTCGCGGCATGAATTCATATCCTTTGTCAAGATTCTTTAATGTTGCATTATGCGCCAGTTGCCCATCTGGTGAAATGGTTTGATCTGTAAATACGGTTTGCCTTTTTTCTTCTACATTAAACAGGTAATGAATCTGATCGCCGGTATTGATCAATCCATACCCGATAAAACTGTCTGAATTATCATCATACTGCGATTTATGGATCACATTACTCCATTCGATCTTGCCTTTTGGATTGAATGAAAAGATAGCGATATTGTCGGCGAAATATCGGGTCTGATTCATTGTATTATACCTTGACCCCGGATAGTAATAAGGAGATCCATAAGCATAATAACCCGGCGACATCATATAAGAGCCCCCATACATATAATCCCAGCGGTTCATGGGAGCAGTCCCTCTAGTTGAAGAAGTATTCGCTTCTGATGAAATAACAAACCCGCCATCACTTTCCATGATGATCTGTCTTAGAAAAAAATCATTGAATGCCATTTTGATCGTATTCTCTCCACGGGCTTCTGCCCTTAATTCATCCGAAAACATAGCTGTGGTATTATATACTTCTTTCGCAGTTTGCTTATCCCATAAATACAGATATAACCCATCCACATTACTTCTCTTTTGTTTACTGAAGAAAGAAGTGATCAGATAATGTTTATTAAAATTATCAACCTTCAGTTTTATATCATCCAGATAGAAGCCGGTCAATTTAGGATCTGTTGCTTTTACTTCATCTTCTGCAGCGGATTTCGTGAGCAGGGTTATCTTCGAAATATTATCATTCTGCGAAGTGCCCCAGGCTTTTAAACAGGCCAGATCACCATCATTGTCTAATTGAAACTCTGTTAAAAAATCATTGCGTTCGGGCATGGGTATATTCACTCTTGTTCTGTGGATCAAAGCAAGTGATTGATCCGAGAGTACCGTTGTCAGTATATTCTGATTATCGTGCTTGGTATTGATCTTAAAGATCATGATCTTCTTTTTGTCATCACTGCGAATAACAGAATATATCTTTGTGGTTACATTAAAGTTGAGCTCGGTTGAATCTAACTGCACCGGGTCGGTCATCAATTTTCCTTTACCGTCTAATTTTGCAGCCATACAAAATACAGTGCTTCTTTTTTGGTATTCATAAAACATCAGGAAATAGTCAGGATAACTGATGAATTCAATATTAATTAATTTATCGGGCAGATAACCCAGTTTCGTCTTCTCTGTCAATTTCATATCTACATCATACACAGAAATGAAACTTGCTTCATGATAGTTTTTATAGATAAGCACATTCCCGTTGATCTTTCCAATAATATCATAATTAAGCGTTCTGATATCGTCCCTGTCCGGCTCAGTATAGGTGATTCGCTGAGCTGTAGAAGAAAAATAAATACAGAGAAACGGTACTAGGGATAGAAAAATGACCTTTTTCATGCTGTGATATTTAGCTCTTCAAATGTAAGCCATGAAAAGCTTTATTGTTTTAAATTAATTGTGAAAAATAATAACCCCGAAAATCAATGCGTACAGCTATTAATTAACATTTTTTTTCAGCTATTGCATTGTTCAATTAAATCACAGAACTTGGAACAAATTCCTTGCCATATTGAATGAAACTTTATTATATATCGTCATTGGCTATATTGCTGTGATCGCTGTAGGTTATTTCATTCAGGAAAAACTGATCTTCAAACCTGAAAAACTATCACAGGACTTTGAATATAAATATGATGCTCCTTTTGAAGAACTGTTCTTTGATATTGAACCGGGCGTAAGGATCAATGGATTGCATTTCTTTTGCAAGGAACCCCGGGGGCTGATCCTTTATTTTCACGGAAACTCTCGCAGTATCAAGGGCTGGGCCAAATATGCGCGTGATTTTTTTCGCTACCAATACGATGTGGTCTTGGTCGATTACCGGGGCTTTGGTAAAAGCACGGGCAAGAGAAATGAAAAAGACATGCTGAAGGACATGCAGTTCGTGTACACAAGATTAAAGGAGAAATATGATGAACACCATATACTCGTTTATGGAAGAAGCATGGGCAGTGGTTTTGCTGCTAAGATAGCTGCGGATAACAGACCCCGTTATCTGATCCTCGATTCACCTTATTATAGTTTTATTCAGGTAGCTAAAAGATTCACCCCATTTTTACCGCATCGTATCACCTTGCGTTTTAAACTCAGGACCGATCAATGGATCCGTAAAGTGAATTGCCATACCTATATCCTGCATGGCACGAAAGACTGGCTGATCCCCATCAAACAAAGTGAAAAGTTGCAAAAGCTCAGTCCTCATAAAATTACCCTGATACGCATTCATGGTGGTGGTCATAATAATCTTCCTTCTTTCCATGAGTATCATAATTTTATCAGGGATATTCTTAAAACTTAGTTTGCTCAAATATTTACATGAATAAAAAAATGATCTTTCGTTGGGTAAAGCTCTTCATACTGTTGTATTGCGGCGTGGGTATTGCTTTTTATTACCTGTACGAAAAGATCTTATTTCTTCCCAAAGCATTACCCGAGAATTATCAATATCATTTCAGGTCAAAATTCACGGAAAAGAATATCCGTTATGATGATCAAACCAATTTCAATATCATTCAATTTTCTTCAACCGATACTTCGACCAAAGGCATCGTATTATACTTTCATGGCAACAAAGAAAACATCAATCATTATGCACAGTTTGCAGAAGATTTCATAGATAAAGGTTATGAAATATGGATGCCCGATTATCCGACCTATGGTAAATCAACCGGCATTTTAAACGAGAAAATATTGTATGAGGAAGCTATGCAGGTATATCAGTTAGCCAGGATAAAATACAAACCTGAACAGATCATCATCTATGGAAAGTCATTAGGAACAGGCATTGCAGCCGAATTGGCCAGTATCAGAGATTGTAAAAGACTGATATTGGAAACACCTTATAAAAACATCCCTTCTATTTTTCAGCAATATTTATGGATGTATCCCGTAAACAGAATGATCCGCTTTAAAATTCCAACAAATGAATTCCTGACAAAAGTGGTTGCCCCTGTTACTATTTTTCACGGGACTGATGATAGAATGATCCCCTACAAGAATGCACTGCAATTAAAAGAAACATTAAAGGGAATCGATGAATTCATCACAATAAAAAGCGGAGAACACAATGATCTCAATGCTTTCCCTTTATTTCGAAATAAATTAGATAGTCTTTTGAATTTATAGTTTTCTCGCAACTGCGCTAATACGCAACGGGGGGTATTCTCTCTGCGCCTTTGCGTCGCCGCGAGAAACCTTTATGCCCAATATCATTGTTAAGTAATGAGATGTCATAGTGAGGCACTCGAACCATGAATTAAAAAGGCGTAGATGAATTCACACTTCGAGAACCTCATGTGACAATGCTTATCTTATTGGACATACTGCCATTGTTGGTGTTTTCGTTGCGTCTTTGCGTCGTTGCGTGAAATATTTCTACGCAACTTTAAACGCCACAAAATAATAATTGTTCGCTGCTGCGATCAACTCGAGATTGATATAGTAAGATTGAATAAAATCCGAGTAAGCTTTGAACTCATGTGTAGGCACTACAAACTCATCGAAGAA
>CAIKTE010000116.1 GCA_903830285.1 uncultured Chitinophagaceae bacterium
ATTCCAAATCAATCCAACAGGCTTGCTTAGTTTTAATTTTTGAGATTTTAAAGCTTTTAATGCTTGGCGTTTAGTCACAAGGCAGAGTTTTAAGGTTTTCGGCGTTGCCTCAAGGTAAAGAATGCTCCGCAGCTAAAAAAGAAAAGAATTTATCCAGTCACAAAACCCACTTAACATAACGCAATTACATTATAAGATGTTTTAATATTCTTTTTAGCATATCAGAAGAATAGACAAATTGACCTTTTAGTTAAGGAATAAACCGATTTTTCCCTCATTTACCCCTTAATCATCTATGAAGTATATAAGGCTTATATAAGGAGTATGCGCCATGTTGACATTTAACTCTCTTACTGTGCTGTATTCTGTTCGTCGTAGTTAAGGAATCGCAAAACCGGATAAATTGTATTATTCAGTTTTTATTTTTTTGACTGCTTTAGTTTTGGGGCATACCAATACAAAATAATTCCTGCAATGAATAGTCCTAAAGAGATCAGTTCTGCCTGGGTTGGTTGAAACGGTAATCCGTTATATTTTGTATTTACCCGGATCTTTTCGATGCTGAATCTTTCTAACCCATTAAGGATAAGATATACAGCAAATAATCTTCCCGGAACCTTAAAACGCTTTCTAAATGACCAAATAATGGCAAATAAGATCAAACAGACTATGGTTTCATAGAATGGTGTAGGAAAGACTGAAATTGGCAAATAATGACAATAATTCCCTTGACAACCGGCTAAAGACAATCCTTCATTTACTACGTTATGGGGATAATTGTAGCCGAATAGCCAGTTCGGTAAACCCAAAAATGGCTGTACATGTAAGGAATGAACACTGGATGTAGCGAATTGCTCAGCGTAAAAGCCTGTATTGTTTTGCAAGGCATTTGTATACATTTCTGGTGTAGCTGCCAGCAATTTACCCTGCGGATCGCTGACGAATGCACTGTTTAATATGCCCCAATCGCCATCACCGGCAACCTGGCAACCAATTCTGCCCGTTGCATAAGCCAGCATTAAACCCGGTGCATTGGCATCACATAAATGAACAAAAGGAATTTGATATTTTCTGGAATAGAAATACAATGCAAGAGCTGCACAGATCAATCCGCCATAAAACGTTAGTCCGCTAAATGAGATCAGTGCCTCTCCCGGATTTTTGATAAAATCGTCCCAATTCTCAAGATTGTGGAACACTTTAGCACCTGCAAATCCAAATAAAGCAGCAAATACAACAACATCACCTACCCTGTCCTGTGGCCAGATCCGGATCGTCCGCTGCTCAGGTTTTGCCAATTTCTGCTTGTATTTTTCCCACCATTTGAGTCCTGCGAATACCAGACCCAACAATATGCCAAATAAAAGATTTCCCTGAGAAGAAAGAATATAGGATTGAGGATCATTTAATGCATTGGGTGTGATAAATGCACCGATGATCTTGAATCCCATTACAAATCCCAAAACAAAATTAATGAGCAGATCAGTAACAGATGCAGTTCCTCCAACAACGATGGACTGTTCGGTATACACCAGTAATCCTAATGATTGTTTCCTGCGAAGTTCCAGCGTCAGTATCCAAGCGGCAAGAATAAAGGAAATGGCAACAAAAAAACCAAATGAATTGATCAGTCGCAGCCAAGGCAGATCAACATGAAAAATATCTTTAAAAGCATAGTATAGATTAGGATACATATCCGCTGTTTTCGTTAATAAAAGCCTGCAATGTTAATCAGAAAAATGCACATCGAAATGAGAAATATGGTAATCCTTTAAACAGCAAATTAAACACATTAAAAAGCCCCGCTTGATGCGAGGCTTTTATACTAACTAACACACCCTAAAACAATGTTTATTTGCTTAATTGCAGAACTTATTAAACTCGTTTATTAAATGCTGGGCGATTACCTGTGCAGGTCTTCCTTCAATTTGATGCCTTTCTACCATACTTACCAATGCTCCATCTTTAAATAAAGCAATAGCCGGAGATGATGGCGGATAAGGTAATAAATGCTCTCTCACTTTTTTAACTGCATCAGTATCAAATCCGGCAAAACTGGTCGCTAACCTGTCGGGACGCTTTACAGCATTATGTACAGCCATTAAAACACCTGGTCTGCAAGTTCCTGCTGCACAACCGCAAACAGAATTGATCACCACCAAAGTGGTACCTTCTTTTTGTAAGACAGCATCTACTTCTTCAGAGGTTAACATTTCTTCAAAGCCGCTTTCAGTTAACTCAGCTTTCATGGGTACTACTATTTCTTCTGGATACATTTTTTCAGATTGTTTTTTGAATTGATTGAAGCAAAATTATAGGAAATCTTCAAACGAAATGAAAATGAAAATCAGACATGCTGTCTTTTATCGCTAATCGAAAATGCCATATTGTCGGTACTTAATTAGAAAATTAGTAATTATGGCTTATAAAATAGTGATGGTACAGCATTTGAAAAATGATTTTGAAAATTAAGTAAAAATAAAACCTAATCATTATGACACTCATTAAACACAATCCAAAAGCTTACAGTAACTTATTTGATGAACTTTTCAATGCTTTCCCGGCAAATTGGGGAAAAGATGCAGAATCTAACTGGTCAACTGTACCCGTTAATATTCACGAAACGGAAGAAGGTTATCATCTGGAATTAAATGCGCCAGGCAGAAACAAAGAAGATTTTAAGATCGATGTTGAAAACGGCCTATTAACCATCAGTTTTGAAAAGAAAGTAGAAACTGAATCCAAGGATTATAAAACGATCCGTCGGGAATTCAGTTACACAAATTTCAAACGTAGTTTTTCTGTAGATGAAAAAATCAATGCAGAAGCCATTCAGGCCAGGTACGAAAATGGAGTCTTGAAATTATTATTACCTAAAAAAGATGAAGTGAAAATTGCAGCAAAGCAAATCACCATTCAATAATTCTCATATAGCAGTTGGTTTTGGTAATACCCCGCATTTTTATGCGGGGTATTTTTATGTAAACAAATAAATTCAGCAGCGATGTAATAATTTGTGCAGCATTGCTACCAATAATATCAGGTATATGAAAACAATAATGAAACAATTTCTCTTTGCAATCACAGCTTTACTCGCTGTTGCAACGCTATCTGCACAAACAACGAAAGAAAAAACATTATTGTGGAAGATCAGTGGCAAAGGAATTCAGCATCCCTCCTATATTTTCGGGACTTTTCATTTGTTATGTGCTGACGATTTCAAAATTCCTGATACAGTTCTTTCCGTTATTCATCAATCCAAGCAGCTCTTTTTTGAAATAAAGATGGATGACCCGGACATTACAAAAAAAATGATGAAAACCATCCAGATGAAAGATGGTCATCAGTTAAAAGATTTTATCAGCATGAAAGATTATGATTTTGTCAGTACCATCTTTCAAAATAAGACACAGATACCATTACAATTTGTTGCGAATTATAAACCGGTAATTTTAGTGTCACTTTTATATCCATCTATGCTGGGCTGCAGTCCTGTTGCTTTTGAAAAAGAAATTGAAAAGATGGCTGCAAAAGATTCACTTCCCATTTATGGATTGGAAACGATTGAATTTCAAATTTCGATCTTCGATACAATTCCATACAATGAACAAGCTAGAATGCTGATAAAATCAGTATTGAATTTTGATGATTCCAAAAAAGAACTCTCAGAAATGATCAATATGTATCAGAAAAAAGATATTACAGCCATGCAAGCCAGCATCGGCTCTGATAAGGATTTTGGAAAGTATGAAACGATATTATTGAATAAGCGCAATGAAAATTGGATTCCGGTTATCTCAAAAGCTGTTCTGGAAAAGACAAGTTTTTTTGCTGTTGGTGCCGGTCATTTGGGCGGCAACAATGGAGTACTTAATTTATTAAGGAAGAATGGATTTACTGTAAGTCCGGTTAAATATTAATACCTATTGCATGCCAGTAGAGCAGGAATTTATAACGCTTCTAAACAAAAATCAAAACATCATTCATAAAGTGTGTGCGATTTATATGGACACACTGGCTGATAAAGAAGATCTGTTCCAGGAAGTTACATTACAGGCATGGAAATCATTTGCAACATTCAGGGGTGAATCACAATTTTCTACATGGTTATACCGTGTTGCATTGAATACGGCTATTACTTTTTTCAGGAAAGAAAAGAAACAGCCGCAAGTGATCAACACCGAAGTTTTTCCTGAACCGGTTCAACAAAGCCCTTTTTTGGAAGAACAAACAAAAGCCATGTATAAGGCGATTGCTGAATTATCCAAGATCGATAAAGCATTGGTGATGCTGTATATAGAAGATTATAGTTATCACGATATTGGCGAGATACTGGGCATCACTCCTAACAATGTTGCAGTAAAAATGATCAGACTCAAATCCAAATTGAAAGAATCAACACAAAAACATTATCAGTTCTAAAATAAAATAATATGGAATTAGATGAACTGAAATATCAACTGAATAAAAGATTAGATGCAGATCAACCAAAATCAACATCCGAACTTTCTTTATTGCTGAAGAAAGCAGCAACATCAGTTATTCATAAACTACAAAGAAGTTTGTGGATCGACATGGCTGCCAATATTTTGGTATTGCTAATATTTATTTGGCAGGCTTTATTCAATAAGCTTTGGTCATTACGTATCTACTTCGGAACATTCATTATATTTTCTGTTATTGCTTTAGTTGTTTTAATTTATTTGATCAGGAAAATTGAAGTATTCAATAATACTGTTTTGCCGGTAAAGCAAAATCTCGAGCAGGTATATAAGATCATCAACTTTTATAAGATCATTTGTTTTCGTGCTACCATGATATTTATTCCGCTATGTATCATTTATGCTTTGTCGTTGGGTTATCTAGAAGGCAAGAGCGGAACTTCTGTTGATTATTCAATGATCGTTCAGAAATTAGGGTCGAAGATCTGGATGGTTGTTGCAGGAATTGTTTTATACCTGTCTATAATTGGTGTAGGTGGTTACTATTTTACCAGATGGTTTCTGGACAGATTATATGGTCAATATCTGATCAAATTAAAATCCTTGATTGAAGAATTGGATACAGAATAATCCAAGGAAATATTATACGCTAACTATCGTACAGAGAATGAGCTATTTTTAAATAAATAATCCGTCTCGATAATTCTTTTAAAAATTACATGAGACGGACTATTATATAAAAAAAGGTACGGATTGCCTGTAGCAGCTAATGTTTTCTCAGAAGGGTTATTAGCTTTGCAAAGTAATGATACCATTTTGAGCACACTACTATACGGGATATTGGATAGCTCAGGCATAGGATAAACAATGGTTTTTACTAAAGGATGCTTGGATATTGTTCTTAAACAATATTGGATTTTCTATTGTATTTCAAATGTATAATACAATAACTGTACATTATATCATGGCAATGATTTTTAAATCAGTTTTTAATGTAAAAACTAAGCCTTAAGCATTTTTTAAGCAGAATTGAATTGTTGTAATTGAATTATCTTAAATAACCCAATATTTTCAACATACTTTGTGCAGTTTGTTCTTTAGCATATACCCAATCGATCAGCTTTCCATTCTTATCATATTCAACAATGATATGTTTGGGAGATGGTATTAAACAATGTTTGATACCTCCATAGCCACTGATCTGATCCTGATACGCGCCTGTATGAAAGAAGCCCACATATAATGGTTCTTTGTTGATAGGATCAGTGCCATTATTGTTGTTGGCCAGTTTAGGCAGGAATACTTCATTGATGTGTTCTTCACTATCGTAATAATCATGACTGTCGCAGGTAATACCTCCCAATACCACACGATGATATTCATTTTCCCATTTATTGATCGGTAACATCAAAAACTTTTCGCCAATTCCCCAGGTATCAGGAAGTGTAGTGATAAATGATGAATCGATCATGTACCAACACTCACGATCATTCTGATTCTTTTGTCCGGTTACACTGTAAATATGTGCCATGCTCTCTCCCACTGTAAAACTGCCGAACTCTGTATAAATATTAGGCATCGGAACTTTTGCTTTCTTGCAAGCCTTCTTGATATTACTAACGATCTCGTTGATCATGAACTGATAATCATATTCAAATCCCAAAGAGTGTTTGATCGGAAATCCACCGCCGATATTGATTGAATCCAATTCAGGGCATATCTTTTTCAACTGACAATAAAGATTCAACACTTTATTCAATTCACTCCAGTAATACACATCATCCTTGATACCCTTGTTCAAAAAGATGTGCAACATCTTCAACTGAAATTTATCTTCATAGCCTTCTATCTCATCCACATAAAACTCAAGGATATCTTTGGCTCTGAAACCAAGACGTGAAGTATAAAAAGGAAAACTGGGTTCTTCTTCAGCTGCTACACGAATGCCTAATTTAAATGGCACTTTCGCATTTCGCTTATATGCTTTTAATTCATCTTTATTATCCAGAATAGGAATAACATTCTTAAACCCGGTATTGATTAATTTGGTGATCCTGGTTGTATAAGATCTTTGTTTGTAACCGTTGCAGATGATGAAAATATCCTTATTGATCTTTCTTCTTTCATACAAGCGATTAATGATCTCAATATCGTATGCAAATGATGTTTCCAGATGAACGTCATGCGCCAGGGCTTCCTCCACCACAAAACTGAAATGCGAACTCTTCGTGCAATAACAATAAAAATACTTGCCTTCGTACTTATGTTTTTTGATAGCATCAGCAAACATCTTCTTTGCCTTTTTGATCTGCATACCGATCTTAGGTAAGTAGGTAAGCTTCATGGGTGTGCCATGTTTGTCTATCAGGGCTTTCAGATCAAGTCCATTAAATTCTAAATAACCATCATCGTTAACTTCAAATCCTTCCTGCGGGAAGTGAAAGGTTTGATTGACAAGCGAAGTGTAGCTGTTGTTCATTTAAGAACTTAATTTAGTGGATGAGTAAAGTTTGAAATCGGGCACAAAAATAGTAGTTTGTTCAATCCATAAAATAAAAAAAGTCGGAGCAGCTTACTCCGACTTAATATTTATGATTTTACAAGAAGAAATCTATTTTACAGAATCCACTAAAGCTTTGAAGCTTTCGGGGTTGTTCATGGCCAGATCAGCCAATACTTTTCTGTTCAATTCAATTCCTTTTGCATTTAATTTATTGATGAACTCACTGTAAGTTAAACCTTCTGCTCTAACTGCAGCGTTGATACGAACGATCCACAACTGACGATATTCCCTTTTCTTCAGTTTACGACCTACATAAGCATAAGTCAAACCTTTTTCAACAATATTTTTGGCAACTGTATAAACGTTTTTACGTTTACCATAATAACCTTTGGCTTGCTCAAGAACTCTCTTTCTTCTTGCTCTCGATGCAACTGCATTTTTTGAACGTGGCATAATTAATATTTTTTATTTCAGATTTGAGAATTAAAATCTCAACGAAATGATGATTTAATTTTTTGTCATTCCCCCTTTAGGGGATTAAGGGGTTTACTTCAAACGCAATAAACGCATAACAAAATCTTTGTTAGGGGCACCAACAATACCTTTTTGGCGCATTACACGTTTGCGTTTCTTTGATTTCTTTGTTAAAATGTGGCGTTTGAAAGCCTTTTGGAAGGTGATTTCTCCGGTACCGGTCACCTTGAAGCGCTTCTTTGCGCTGCTGTTTGTTTTTACTTTTGGCATAAATAATCTTGATAAGATTACACCCTGCTGGCGGTATTCACAGGAATACACTTGTTGAGCCTTGCGGGAAATGTCCGAATTTTTCGGGCTGCAAAGATAAGGGCTACACTTTAATTTGCAAGGGCTGTAGCAAAGTTTTTTAATGTGCTCAGCACCAGCATTTTATGGCTGCATTAGTTGCCTTCACTTCTTCCAGTGGAAGAACTGCACACTTGTACTTTTTAGCTTGATGGATCAATTAAATAAAAACACCCCGCAAAAATGCAGGGTGTCTCATATTATACGGATCATTTATGCTTCTTTTTTCTTCTTCGTTGTCTTAGGTGTCAACATCAGGAACATTCTCTTTCCTTCTAATTTCGGTAAGGCTTCCGGCTGACCAACTTCTGCCAGTCTTTCGGCAAATTTCAATAAGACCAGTTCCCCTCTTTCCTTAAATTGGATGGCACGTCCTTTAAACTGTACGTAAGCTTTTACTTTATTACCATCTTTCAAGAAATTCTCGGCATGTTTTGCCTTAAAATCAAAGTCATGATCATCAGTGCCTGGTGTAAAACGAATTTCTTTCACTTCGCTTTGCTTGGCATTGGCCTTCATTTCCTTTTCCTTCTTCTTTTTCTCGTACAGGAATTTTTTATAATCGATCACTTTACAAACAGGAGGATCAGCATTAGGAGATATCTCCACTAAGTCCATTTCCTGTTGTTGTGCAATTTTTAAAGCTTCATGTGTAGGATAAATACCAACGGTAACATTTTCTCCAACTAAACGCACTTGCAAAGCACGTACTCTTTCATTGATCTTGTGTTCCGGTTCTTGTTGTCTCTGAAATCTGGGGTTAAACCTTCCTCCGCCCCCGCTTCCACCTCTAAATGGTAATGCCATTAATACTTGTTTGGTTAAAAATTTATTTGTTAAAAATAATAAGAATTTATCTATTCTGTTGTTTTACGTTCTTTTATTTCGTCGACGATAGTATTCATGAATTCTTCCAATAATTGAACTCCCAAATCACCTTTACCCTGTCTGCGGACAGAAAGCTTCGCATCTTCCATCTCTTTTTCCCCAAGAATTAACATATAAGGTACACGGCTTAATTCGGCTTCTCTTATTTTACGACCGATCTTTTCATTACGATCATCAATTTCTACTCTCACAGATTCTCTGCGAAGGCTTGCTTTGATCTCTTTTGCATAATCGATATACTTATCACTGATCGGCAATATTTTCACCTGTACCGGGGCTAACCAAACAGGGAATTTACCTGCATAATGTTCCAATAAAAATCCGATGAAACGCTCATGCGTTCCCAAAGGCGCACGATGAATGATCAATGGAACATCAGTATCATTTTGTTGAGTTGTATAAGCTAATTTGAATTTACGTCCCGAATTGAAATCCACCTGATTAGTGGCCAATGTAAATTCTTTTCCAATAGTACTCCATATTTGGACATCAATCTTTGGTCCGTAAAACGCAGCTTCATCATGCACTTCAACAAAAGGTGTATTGGTATCGATCAAAACCTGACGAACCATAGTTTCAGTTTCTTTCCATAATTCGGGTTCATTTACATATTTCTGCCCTAATTTCTCAGGAGAATGTAATGATAAACGCATCACGTATTTATCAATTCCAAAGATCTTGAAATACTTCAAATACATATCATTCACAGCTTTGAACTCCTGAAAGAACTGATCTTTTGTACAATAGATATGCGCATCATTCATGTGCAAACAACGCACACGCATCAACCCGAACAGTTCACCGCTCTGTTCATATCTGTAACAGGTTCCATATTCAGCCAGGCGATAAGGAAGGTCCTTATAACTTTTGGGTTCAGCATCATAGATCTTATGGTGATGCGGGCAGTTCATGGCTTTCAGATAATACTTTTCCCCATCCATTTCCATAGGAGGAAACATGCTATCTGCATAATAAGGAAGATGACCGCTAGTGATATACAAATTCTCTTTGGCAATATGCGGTGTAACCACACGCTTATAACCTGCTGCTTCCTCTGTTTCCTTTGCTAATTTTTCCAATTCTTCAATGATCACGGTTCCGTTCGGTAACCATAAAGGCAAACCGGGACCAACATCATCATCCATGGTAAATATACCCAGCTCTTTTCCTAATTTCCGGTGATCACGTTTCTTGGCTTCTTCCAACATAGCCAGATATTCGTCCAGTTCTTTTTGATTAGGAAATGTGATCCCGTATAAGCGAGTTAATTGTTTATTTTTTTCATCTCCTTTCCAATAAGCCCCTGCAATATTGGTCAGTTTAATGGCTTTAATGAAATTGGTATTGGGAATATGTGGCCCGCGACAGAGATCAGTAAAATTACCCTGTGTATAAAAAGTGATCTCCCCATCTGTCAGATTACCTAGCAGATCAAGTTTGTATTCATCCCCTTTTTCTTCAAAATATTTGAGCGCTTCAGGTTTTGTGATCTCTTTTCTGATATAAGTATTCGCTTTCTTTGCCAATTCATTCATCTTCTTCTCCAAGATGGCCAGATCTTCTTCCACTAATTTTCTATCGCCCAAGTCCATATCATAATAAAAGCCTTTCTCCAAAGCGGGTCCTACCCAGAATTTCACGCCGGGAAAAACAGATTCAACAGCTTCCGCCATTAAATGCGCAGAAGAATGCCAGAAAGTATTCTTACCCTCTGCATCATCCCATGTCAATAATTTTAAGGAAGCATCTGTATGTATAGGACGGGAAGCGTCCCATACTGTAGCATTTACTGAAGCTGCTAAAACTTTTCTTGCCAGTCCTTCGCTGATAGATTTAGCAATATCTAATGCAGTAACCCCATTTTCAAATTGTTTTACTGCTCCGTCCGGAAAACTAATGTTGATCATATAATTCTTCTCAAATCAAAAATAAAGTGCAAAAGTAACAATTCCATCGCAGAGAATCACTTAAGAACGAATATTCATTTCAAAAACCTTAACGCTTCTTTATAAGCGTTCTACAATCAGCAAGCTTAGTTTTGTTGAATGAGATTGACATTTACGTTTCTGTTAGTTTTCATGTTCTCCTCTTTTACGCATGCACAAAAGCTTACAGGCATTTGGAGGGGTTATTTTGTGCAACAGGATTATAATCCTTTAAGCGGTGAATTCGTTGAGGATAAATACAAATATGAGATTCAAATCAATCAACTTAGCAATAATGCATTAGAAGGAGTCACTTACTCTTATAAAACCACTGTCTTTTACGGTAAAGCCTCTATTCACGGTATTTTTAAGGCAGAGACTAAAAATATATTACTCAAGGAAACAAAAATGCTGGATCTCAAAATGAGCGGACAATCCGTTGCCTGCTTAATGACCTGCTATCTAGATTATTCTAAATCAGGAAAAGTAGAAATGCTTTCAGGGTCTTATACCAGTCAAAATTCTGAACAAAAAACAGATTGCGGAAGTGGATCTATCTATCTGGAAAAAGTGAAAACTACAGATTTTGAAAAAGAGCCTTTCTTATTAAACAAAGCCAACTCAAAACCAGGTTCGACGAATTCTAAAAAAGATACGCTTTCTAAGAAGCCTCCTGTAAAAACAACTGAAAAAAAGCCTAGTTCTACAGCCAATACAAAAACAGCGCCTCCAAAGACTGTAAATGGCGCCAAACCAACCATCCAAACAGGTAAACCGGCAGTTAAGCCCGGTGCTGAAGCATTTATTGTTCCTAAAACACACCCGACGAAAAAGGACAGTGTTATTTCACAAAAAACAGCACCTATTGCGGCAGATACGATCAGGAAACAGGAAAACCCGATCACTAGAAATATTATTAGTCCCGTTCCAAAAGTCTTGATGGAAAGATCAAATAGTTTGGTCAGAACTATTCAGATAGATGAAAAGCAGGTTCAGATCGACTATTATGATAACGGAGAAATTGATAATGATACGATAACGGTTTATCATAACAACGAACTCGCGATCAACCACGGCAGATTAAGCGATAAGCCTATCACTTTAAAAATACAATTGGATGAAGCACATCCCCTTCATGAGATCATTACTGTTGCTGACAATCTCGGAGACATTCCGCCAAACACTGCATTGATGGTCATCACAACGCCCAACAGAAAAAGATATGAAGTGTTCATTACTTCAGATGAAAAAACAAATGCAAAGGTCATTTTAGAGTATAAGCCCAAAGAAGCAGTTAAAGTTCATTAGTCAACTTCTTTCTGAAATCTATCGTATCTGTTATTACAGCGCATCCGGGCATTTTCTTTGGTGAGTATGGATTTATTGCCTCAGCTGAATTACTTAACCAACTGGCGCCTGTATTTTCAAAAGCAGTTGAGCAAAGAAACCGATATACGGGCTCCTTATCGTATTGAACAGCCCTGATAAGGTCAAACAACTGTTCGCTTAAGGTATAAAAAGATTTACGCTTATTCTCTATTGTATTCTCTCCCAATAAGCCCTGCAATTCACCAGACATGTTTTCTGCAGTTGTTTTTGCAAATTCAACGACATTACTATCAGCTCTTAGTTGCCCAAAATGTAAACTATCGGCATCTGTCATTAAAGCCCTTGAATATTTATTGATCATGCTGTCATTCTCAGAGGTAAAATTGTCCTTTACACTATAATAATCACTCATCAGATTGGCAAATTCTTCATTAAATCCGGGGTTGTGGCTGATGTATTTTGGTGGGCTGGTTGGTTCATTTGTCTGACCTTTTTTATCCCCGCAACTATATGCTGTCAGGACTGTAAGTAAAGCACAAACAAATAATTTTTTCATATAATGTCAATTGTTTCTCAAAAGTAAAACAAAAAATGCTGCTCATCCAATTACCTTTGCAGCGAAAAATTTTAGAAAATTATGTTGATTGGTTTACAGAATCTCACATTTGAATTTGGTTCAAGATTAATAGTTGAAGATGCAACCTGGCATATTAATCCCGGAGAAAGAATTGGATTGATCGGATATAACGGAACAGGAAAATCTACCCTGCTCAAGGTTTTGGTGGGAGAATACCTTCCTGCCAAGGGCTCAGTTGAAAAAGGCAGAGACACAACAATTGGCTATCTGCATCAAGACCTGTTGAGTTTTGATACCAATGATTCTATCCTCGAAGTGGCCATGGGCGCTTTTGAAAAAGTGAAACAACTGGAAAAGGAAATCGAATTATTGGGAATGGAACTGGAAGAAACTTCTGATGAAAAGCTCTTGCACGATTATTCCGATAAACTGCACGAATTGGAAATGCTTGGCGGATATACTATTCATCACCGTACCGAAGAAGTTTTGCAGGGATTAGGTTTTGCCAATGAGGATCTGACTAGGCCCTATAAAGAATTCAGTGGTGGATGGAGAATGCGTGTGCTCTTGGCAAAGATGATCTTACAGCAACCCGATGTTTTGTTGATGGATGAACCTACCAATCACCTGGATCTTCCTTCCATCGAATGGTTGGAAAAATATTTAAGGCATTATCAGGGAAGTGTCGTGATCGTTAGTCACGATAAATTCTTCCTGAACCGAATGGTGAATAAGATCGTTGAATTGTATCAGCAGCAACTGCATATTTATATCGGTGATTATGAATATTATGAGCGCGAAAAAGAAGTAAGAGTAGAGTTGCAACAAAAAGCTTACGAAAATCAACAGGATTATATCCGTCAGCAGGAAAAGTTCGTGGAACGCTTCAAAGCAAAAGCCAGTAAGGCCGCAGCTGCACAAAGTGTGATGAAACGCCTGGATAAGATAGAGCGTATTGAAAATGCAGAAATAGAAAGGCCCAATATAAAAATTAATTTTCAGGTAGATAAACAACCCGGCAGGATCATTTGCGAACTGAAACATATTTCTAAAAGTTTCGGCAATATTGAAATATTAAGGAACACAAGTATTGAAATTGATCGCGGCGATAAGATCGCTTTGATAGGTGCCAACGGAAAAGGGAAATCAACCCTGTTAAGAATTGTTGCAGGTACCGAAAAGTATGAAGGACTTAGAAACTGGGGACATAATGTTGAAGAAAGTTTTTATGCGCAACATCAGTTAGAAGCATTGAATGTTAACAATACTATTCTGGATGAAATGAAAGAATGCGGTAGTAAAAAAACCGAATTGGAATTACGCAGTTTGATGGGATGCTTTTTATTCAGTGGTGATGATACCGATAAAAGAATTAAAGTATTGAGCGGTGGAGAAAAAGCGCGAGTTGCATTGGCAAAAGTAATTGTTAGTAAAAGCAATTTTTTATTGTTGGATGAACCAACGAATCACCTCGATATGCATTCTGTTGAGTTATTGGCTGATGCATTGAATAAATATGAAGGCAGCTTTTTATTGGTAAGCCATGATCGTTTCTTTATTTCCAAAACAGCCAATAAGATCTGGGAAATTGTTGACCATGAGATCAAAGAATTTAAAGGCACTTATTTAGAATGGGTCGAATGGAAAGAAAGAATGGCGAAGCACCAGTCTTCTAAAAAAAAAGAGCAGGATAATCTAGCGAAAGCACAGGAACAGGTAAATAAAGCGCAGGAACTTGTTGCGGCCCCGGTTACAAAAAATAACCCCAATGCTCCCATCAATATAGAAAGAGAGCATAAAAAGGAATTGCAAAAATTGCAAAGACAATTTCAAAAAGTAGAAGAAGATATAGCTAGATTCAATCTGCAAAAAACACAGATAGAATCTGATCTTTCAAATCCTGACAGTTATAAAGAAGCTAATAAATTTTCTCAATTGGAAAAGAGTTACAGCGCTGTTCAGGAACAATTAAAAACAGCCAATGCTCAATACGAGCAACTATTTGAGAAGATCATGGAATTGGAAAATAATCTGTAAGCAAAACTAAAGTTGATCACCTATACTTTTGCGCAGTTGATATTTTAACCATATGTATGTAATCTTAATAGTGCAAAATTGCTACCTTGTGCTAGATTCATATATGCTGCTTCAATAGCTGCATATTTCTCCAATTTTTTTCTTCCGGTTTCATTCTAATATAATCAACGATAGAGCAGGGATAGTCCACGAAATGGTGGACTATCCCTGCTCTATGTTAGAAGAAAGTAACAGGTATCTAAGGCTTTAATATGACTAATGTAAGGAGATGACTAAGAAGATCATAGAACTGGAAAAATAATCAGTAAGCAAAACTAAAGTCGATCACATATTCTTTTTTCTGTGCAGGGATCATTGAATTGACTCTTGATAATTCCATTAATGAAATGATCATCGTTTTCCGTTTAGATCTGTCAACATCTTCAAACCGTACAAAAGCTATTTTACGTAAACAGGGATATTTATAAGGAACATTATAATACACATATTCATTGCTTAATCCCGAACGGAGATTACTGAATGTTACATCATATTCCGTTCTGGCATTCATTAATCCGTCAAAGCCTGATTTTGTATAATGAATAAAAGTAGTATCATTTGCAATTGATTTGCCATTGCATAAATAACCGGGAATATCTGTTGGACAACCAGATGAAATACTTTCAAAAAAAGTTAATGTTTTCTTTACATTATTAATGAATTTGAATCCCCCATAAGGTTCATTCTTCATGATCCAATTATAATAAAAAGGCCTGCCGCTGTAAACCTGCAATACAACACGATAACCATCCCTTTTGATCACTTTTGTGATCTGCGTAGAAATATTATAATGAAAGAACCCACTGTGTAATGCATAACATATTTTATTCTCTTTGATGATCTCCCCTCCCTCTCCCCAATCGTGCGGAAGAACAACAGCTTTTTTATTCATTGCCTTTGAGATCTTTGTTGTAAGAGAACTTAAAGCTTCTGTTGCATCTTCTATATTTGAAAATTCTCCAAAAAAGTATTCAACATAAAAAGTACTGTCCTGCACATATCTAGCGGAGGTAGCACCCGGTAATGGAATTTTATCTTGATAGATCTCTGACCTGAGATGGACAGAATCTGTCTTGCTCAATAATTTCCCTTTGATATGCAGGAATTTAAAGGGTGCATCATTCAGCACATATAAGAGATTGTAAGTAAAAGGGTCTTTCTTTTTGGTCAGGTCAAATGCAAATGTTTGAGCAAACAATTGAGCGCATACACAGGAGAACATAAATAGACCTGTCAGCTTTTTCATCTTGTAAAATAGCGGTTAGTGTTGGTTGTGTTAAAGCGTTGAAACTACAAAAATTGTTTCAATTAAGCACTGCCCTTTTACCCGTTTAATTGCATCAGGATCGCTTTTGCAAAATCACTCACCAGATAACTGATCAGTTTTCCTGTCGAATGGTCTTCTCTCCCGTCGGATAAATGCGTTGCTCCTTCACAGATATGCAAATAAGCCGGTTTGCTGTCTGAAGCAACAAAATTGAGATATTGTCTGGCATGATTGGCTGTAATACCAACAGGTGTAGTGGCACTGCTTAATGTATGTTCAATGGCATCAAGGTCTAATTCAATTCCGCAAAGTGTGTCGTCTGTAAAACCTGTTGCATGTGCAACGGATTGTATAAAATTCCTTTTTTCATGTAGAAAGATGTCTTCAAATGTGATACAATCCACAAATGGATTATTAACGATATCGATCCATGTATTTTGTGTGATATAGTTTTCGTGTAGGCCAATCACACAATATTTTTCGAGATACCCGTCTTCTTCCGCATACCTGAAAGCATTGCCGCTATGTCTTCCTTCCATTGGGCGATAATCTGCATGCGCATCTAAGTTGATCGCATTGATCTGTGCTATTTCAATCACGCCTGCTTTATGCCAGCCCTTTGCCGCGCCTTTGATGCAGGGATATGCATTATTATGTCCGCCTCCGATAACGATGGGCAATTTTCTGTTTTGTGTAATGATATGGATCAATTGTTCCACTTCATCATCGATCGCATTTACTGCATGGCGATGCGCATCGATCCTTTCATCATAATGAGGAGCATTGGATTCTATTACTTTTTCCAGATCTGAAAAATCAAAATGACCTAGTAATAAGATCTCACTGCCGTCAAAAAAATCATTGCTTTGAATATTCAAAAATGCTTTCAGGAAAGAAAGCCAGGCACTGTCTGCACCACCTATTCCCAAGTTGGCTTTGATACCGATATCTTCCGGCACGCCTACCAAAACAAATTTTGCATTTGATTTTCTTATAGAACTTTCAATATCCTCAGCATTTTCAATGATCTGCAAACGCTCCCCTAGTTTGGTCTCAAAACGACGAACCTTGGTGACAGATAATATATCCTCTTTATTATAAATTTTCAAATGTTTCATATAGCCTAAAATTAATCTACTTTATTCATTTATAAAATTTCCATTAATCATTACTTTGTCGATCAAATTACTACCAAATGCATAAGTAAGGTAAGCTAAAGAAGGAATAGGTTTTGTGAAAATAAGATTTGCCTTTTTGCCAACCGTAATACTTCCTGTTGTCTCGCCCAATCCCATGGCGTACGCAGCATTGATAGTGGCTGCATTAATCACTTCTTCAGGCAACATCTTCATTTGAATAGCACTCATGGCAACTACAAGGTTCATATTTCCGCTGGGCGAAGAACCGGGATTATAATCAGAAGCCAAGGCAATGGCACAACCTGCATCGATCAGTTTTCTAGCAGGCTGAAATGGCATTCGTAAAAAGAATGCGGCAGTTGGAAGCAATGTGCCGATGCTGTTTGATTTTGCTAGCATTTCAATTTCCCTGTCATCGATCGTTTCTAAATGATCAACACTGATTGCATTTACATTCGTTCCAACTGTAACACCGCCACTTGAAAATTGATTGGCATGGATCTTTGCTTTTAGCCCAAATTTCATACCTGCCCTGCAAATTGCTGTTGCTTCTTCTACATTAAAAAATCCTTCTTCGCAAAACACATCAATATAATCGGCTAAATTTTCTATTGCAATGACCGGAAGCATATCTTGAATGATCAAATCGATATAGCCCTGATGATCGTTGATAAATTCAGCAGGATATGTATGTGCACCCAAAAAAGTACTGCGGACAGGAATGGGAGATCTTTCTTTGATCCGTTTAATTACGCGTAGCATCTTCAATTCTGCCTCTGTCGTTAATCCATACCCACTTTTGATCTCAATAGCCCCTGTTCCTAATTGGATCAATTCATTCAATCTTTTAAAAGCGCTTTGAAATAAATTTTCTTCGGATGCTTCCTGTACTGCTTTTGCTGAATTTAAAATGCCACCACCTTTTGCTGCGATTTCTTGGTAGCTTAATCCTTTTAACTTATCTACAAACTCATTTTCTCTGCTGGCTGCATAAACAAGATGTGTATGACTGTCGCACCAGGTTGGTAATACAAATTGCCCTTCAGCATCCACAACACTGGTTGATTGCATATCGATAGACAGCTCCTGCATCAAGCCATAAGCGCTGATCAATCCATCTTCCACAACCAAATATGCATTTTCTAAAACAGGTAGTTCTGCCAATTCTTTACCACGCAGTATTCGGGTCTCTGTACGAACATTCAGCAGTTGCTTTATATTGATGATGACAAGTTTCATTCCCGTGATGATTATATCTCAAATGTAAACTTTCTATTTTCGAATTTGATTACTATGAACAGAAAATTCAATGTGTGGCTCTCTCAATGTATTTGCCGAAAAATTGTAACTTGCTATACGAACATGAAAACAGTAATAAGTATAACAGCATCACCGTGTCATTTTTCATGGATGTATCGCGGATTGAATTCAATGCCCGATCATTAAGTTTTGGCTTTTACCCGTCTTTCGTTTACAGTTATCATTAAATTAATCTGACAAATATTTGTATGAGTAGTATACAACATAGCCTTTTCGTGAATTCAGAAATAGGCACATTAAAACGTTTATTGGTGCATAGTCCCGATAGCGGCCTTGGCAAAGTGGTTCCATCTAAAGCGCAGGACTGGTTATTTGAAGACATCGTACATCTTGACACGATCCGCAAAGATGAATATGATTATTACACTAAGATCCTGCTGTATTTTTTAGATCCTGCAAAAATAAAAGGCAAGCTTGCATCAATTGATGCATCTGAAAACAAGAGAAATTTTTATAAACCCGAGCATGACGATTTCTTTCGATCAGATAAAGTGATCGAATTGCAATGGCTGCTCTCTGATATTTTAGTGGATGAATCCATCAAATCAAAATTAGTGGCATCTGTTTGTGCCATTGAAGGTTGTACTTATGTTACCCAGAAAGAATTATTGTCGTACAACAATATTGAATTAGCGAAGACCTTTATTTCGGGATCGAATATGGAGAAGAATTTATTGTTTGCTCCAATCCCCAATTTTATTTTCACCAGAGATATCGGTATCACCATCAAGAATTATGTATTGCTGAATAAGCCGGCAAAAAAAGCCAGAACAAGAGAAGCTTTACTAGCCAAGTATATATTCTTTAATCATTCTTTTTTCAGTGAATACAAAGACAATATCATTGAATTATCAGATTCCCATTTCAGTTTTTTATTGCCCAAAGAAGATGATGATAAAAAGATCACACTGGAAGGTGGCGATATCATGGTAGTAAGCGATCGTCATTTATTGGTAGGCATCAGTGAAAGAACCTCTTCTGAAGCAGCCGCAAAGATCACGAGTACCGTGTTTGAAAAAGGAATCATGGACAAAGTGACCATCATACGCATTCCCAAGAAACGCGATTATATGCATATCGATACCGTGTTCACGCAAGTGAAGAAAAATGTTTGGGTGATGCTCGGTAATTTTTCACGCAAAGCAGTAAAGCACGAAGATGTTGATGCTGTTGAACGTGCATTGGAAATAAAGAAAGAAGAGAAAATAAAGATCCTCCAGTTTCATAAAAAACATCCTGAAAGTCCCGATAGCTTTGAAAGTCTTGAGGATCTGTTGTACGACATCAGCGTAGTAGACCTGCATTGTAAGGAAGAAATAAAATTCATCTTTTCCGGCAATAATGAATTCCCCTATAATGCCAGAGAACAATGGACCGATTCATGCAATTTATTAGCATTAAAGGAAGGTGTTGTTTTGGGTTATGACAGAAATGATAAAACTTCAGAAGCCTTTAAGGAAGCAGGTTTCAAAGTTGTTTACGGAAAAGACCTGATACAACAATTTGAAGATGGCAGTATCACTGCTGAAGAAATAAAAGACACGCTGATATTAATGCCTTCTGCAGAATTATCAAGAGCCAGAGGCGGGTTTCATTGCATGAGCATGCCTATTTTACGAGAATCTATCGTTAATCATTAAAAGCTTTTATGCAAAACAGTTCTCACCTATTGATGATACGACCGGTACGTTTTGAATACAATGAACAAACTGCTGTCAATAACAGTTTTCAGATCCCTGTTAAAGATGATCATATTGCAGCTAAAGCAATGCAAGAGTTTGATGCGTTTGTATCTGTGCTAACCAAGAACGGGATTGATGTTACTGTTGTGGAAGACAGTCTAGATCCTCATACGCCTGATTCTGTTTTCCCGAATAACTGGATATCCTTTCACGAAGACGGAAGCATCTGTCTATACCCAATGTTTGCCGAAAACAGAAGATCAGAACGCAAACAACATGTATTGGACATTATTGGCGAAAAGTTTAGCATACAACACATGATCGATCTGAGCAAGTATGAAGATGAAAATGTTTTTCTGGAAGGAACAGGAAGTATGGTGCTAGATAGAGATAAGAAAATTGCATATGCTTGCTTGTCCACAAGAACCGATCAAAAACTCCTGGAGAAATTCTGTGAACTATTTAACTATACACCTGTTTCATTTATTGCAGTGGATGCCGCAAAACAGCCCATTTATCACAGCAATGTACTGATGTGTATGGCGGATGAATATGCTGTGATATGTCTGGATTCGATCGCAGATCCTGCCCAAAGGAAAACAGTAATGGATAAGATCATCTCAAGCGGAAAAGAGATCATTGACATCAGCTTTGACCAGATGAATCATTTTGCAGGAAATATGCTGCAGGTTAAAAACAATGCAGGTGAAAAGCTGTTGGTCATGTCAACACAAGCTTATAATAGTCTTAGAACTGATCAGTTAAATAGACTTCTGTCTTTTAATAAGATCATTCATTCTACTATTACAAATATTGAAACCAATGGCGGCGGAAGTGCCAGATGTATGATGGCAGAAATATTTTTACCATTGAAATCCTGATGAACGAAATGTTTTGTCATGCTGAGGCTCTCGAAGCATGTTGAACGGAAAGTAAAGTTAATTGAATTCACCCTTCGAGTGCCTCAGGGTTGACATCTCGGTTTACAAGGAAACATCTCGTTTCAAATGATGACTGTCACACTGGGGTTCTCGAAGCCTTTATTTATTTGTGATTATGCAACAGCCAAAGTCTTTGCAATCATTTCAGTAATGTGATTTTCTCTGTACCTGATCGCATGATTTAATTTATCCATTGCCTTACTCAGATCCTTTTGAATATCGATCTCAGCAGATAAATGGATCTGCTTTTGAGCGATCGTTTCTTTGATCACTTGCAGATCATGCCAATGACCGATCGATTCCTGTAACTTATTGTAGAGTGAAAATTGAGAACCTCTATTTGTTTCCTCTTCTTCCGCTATCCAGTTCGTTGCATAGATCCACTGTTTGATGATCTTACGGAGTTCATGCCAATCATCTGAAATGGATCGCTTATGCAGCCTCTTTTCGATCTTAGCGTTCAATTCAATGATATATTGTTCAGGCAATATCTTATTGGTTGTATGAATAAACTTACTGCATCTCTCTATCACTTCTTTCAGATCAGATTCATAAGAGGATGCTTGTTGATGAAATCGGTCGATCATTCTTTTCATCTTTTCTTCAGGAAAATAAGTTTGTGCAAGCTGTGTCAATTGATGACCGTTCAACCATTGCAGCAATAACTGATACTCTCTGATTTCACCTGCCTGCAAAAAGACCGTATTCAATAAAAAGCTTGTCTTTTTGAATTTATCTTTTGAATAAATGGTCTTCAGGAATTTGATAATAGATTTTAGTTTCTTTAATTCCACCCTGAAATCATGCAAAGGGGTTTCTGCTCCGGTTAACTCAAAATCGTGCAGGTAATTGAACAAATTTTTTATGCGAAGTGCAAAATATCGTTGCAAAGAAGAATGCATAATTATAGAAGAATGCTGCGATGACCATTCTTTCCCAAATTTACCAACTTATCAATTCCTTAGATGAACTTAATGTTAAGCTTTAAACTGTTCTGGGAAGGTTAACCTGATCCCTTCTTCAAAACTAACTGCTGCATAACCCAAAACCCGGATAGCTTTATCGATCTTTAATCCTGATCGCTTAGAACGTTTTACGGGTTCAGGAAAGCTTTCTGAATTCACCATTTCGATCAGTGACCTGTCCAGTTTCAAAACATCTGCCACCAATACGGCCATTTGATAAGGAGAAATGATATCCTTTCCTGCTAAATGAAAATCGCCCGCGGCAGAGTACAATATGATCGATTCAATACCCTTACAGATGTCCTGAACAAAACTGGGGGTTCGCCATTGATCATTCACCACTTTGATCGGTTTATGCTGTTCTAAATGATTCTTCACCCAATGCAGAAAACTAGGACGCATTCCCTCCCATGCTGCTCCATACATAAATACAGGTCTAACAATACTGTAATTCAAACCGCTTTTTTTAACCAATGCCTCAGCCATTAGTTTTGATTCTCCATAAAAGTTCAAAGGTTCAGGTTGATCTTCTTCACTGTGCGGACCGTTTTCTCCGAAAATAAAATCAGTGGATGTATATATAAAATGCGGTGAAAAAGATCGGGCAGCACTTAACAGATTTTCGGTTGCATCTACATTGTTTACTAAACAAAGTTTTTTGTTGTTATTGCATTCATCAGGCTTGCTCATTGCTGCGGTATGAATGATAATATCCGGCTGATGTGATTGTAAACATTGATAGACTGCATCTTTATCGGTAAGATCCAATTCGGCGTATTCAAACTTTTTTGATAAAGGGATACGGCATCTTCCTCTTCCCGATGCGATCACGATATAACCCTTCGCTGCTAAGTATAAAGTAAGATGCTGTCCTAAGAAACCATTGGCACCCGTAATGAAAACTGTTTTCATGAAATGAAGTTATAATAAAAACCGAGCAGTGCTGTCACCCTGAGGCTCTCGAAGGGTGAATTCGATCACCGCATGTTTTTTGTACAACATGCTTCGAGAACCTCTCCAACGGAGTCCTTTGGACAGCATGACAATCATTTCGTTAATAATTAGAAACGAACTTTCTTCCCGATGAACGAGGGATCTGCCCGGCAGTAGTACAAAAAATTAAGCAGATTCCTCCTGCGTCAGGAATGACAAAAAGCCAAGCATTAGTGCAAATGCTGAACATAGATATCATTAATGAAATGAACCATAGGTAAGATAAAATCCGAATGAGTAGCATGCAGAATAATATAAAAGATCATACACATAATATAGGAACTTTTGCTTCCTGGCACCTATTTTGAAAGTGAGTGCTGCTACCAATGAAACATCTCTGACCATTGCATTGAGATGATATTGATCTGTGGTAAACGCCAATAATGAAGAAGACATGGGAAACTTATCACCTTCTTCATAATTACCGTCTTTATATTTATTTACCCAGCTTTGTTGCGGGTTAAACCATTGATCATTTGCATTCGGAAACTTTGCCTTGAACTTATAATAATGGTGCATTAAAGTTTCATTGAACCCGGTTGCTGAACCCGAAAGTGCGATCAGAGAGCCGGTCAGGATCTTATTCTTGTCAATCTTGTATTGTGCTGTTACCATCAAAGGCAACAGCAGCAAAAGAAGGAATAGGTTTTTCATTGGACTAGCTTTTACTTTTTAAAATATTCCATAATCCAATGGTTACCTGAAATGTGTTGTTGAGTTGGCGAATTTCAATACTGCATTTACCGGTTACATACAGCATTCCTATTGCAGGAACAAATTTGTTGATGAGGGTCTCATCGATATTACCTGTTTCCTGCTTAATTGTATTATCATTCGTAAAAACAGAATAATAAACACCTGCTATAGGTACCAAGAAACTGTCGGGACTGAGATAAATCATTTTGCCAACTCTGGCGCCGAAGTAGCAGGGTTTGGCATCACTGAAACTTAGTATCTCACTGGCTTCTACCAGATATTGGCTACTGTGATAACCGATCCGCAGATCTGTTACCATTGTTTTGTCTGTACCGCTTCCTGCGGCAATACCGACATGCATTTGTGCCGGGACCGTTGTTGCACAGAAATATAGCAACAAGGTTAATAGAAACTTGTTTTTCATAACAGAGGGGGGTTGTGTAAAAAAAAAACTTATTAAAATATTTTTACTATTGTTTTAAGGTAAGATCGAAATGAAGAAACTCGAGTACTTCTAACAGCCGATCCATTGACTGTGCAAATTTCAGGTCATTCAAATGCAATAAACCTAAAGGATGTTTTGAGTTTTAAGTAGTAACTCAATTATTTAAGAAGTAGTGTTAATCAAAGAAAAGAATCTTTGAATATATAAATTGGCTTATATCTTTTTATCTTAATTCTTTATTCATAATAAGACAGCAGGACTTTTCTTTTGATTAAACTACAAAACAATAAGTATTTATAATGTTGCGCTTACTACAAAACTAGTCATACCAAAAAATATTGATGCATGCACAGCAATAAAAAAGCTTCTGACATTTTTAAATGTCAGAAGCTTTGAAAAACTTATTTGCAATTAGTAATTCACCATTCCATACTTCCCTGATGAAGTTGACGTTTTCTTCCCAGCAAATTTCCATCCCAATGAAAACTCCACACTGCTCACAGAATTATACACGGTTTTTACACTGGAGGTGACCACATCATAACTCATACCCACTACCCATTTCTTTCCTTCCAGAGCCAGGTATGGATACATTGCATCACCAAACCTGTTCCATAGACCCAGATTCACTGTTTCCAATGCATCGGAAACCACTTTTATTTTATACACTGCGCCTAAAGTATAAATGCTGTTGCCATATTGCGATTCATACATACCGCTGACATGTAGTTCTGAATGATCGGCAAAATAAAACTGCATGCCTGCCTGTACATTATACCGCGGATCTATCTGATATCGGTTATTGCTATACACTCCTTCCGTAGGGCTTGTTAAATGAAACATCGATACGCCGATATTCCATCCTAGTTTTTCAGTCATCCGCAAACTATACTGTGCACCTGCATTAATGTCCCAGTATTTATTGCTTTGCAATGCTACAGGATCATTCGATGGTATGCTTCTCTGAAAACCCATACTGCCAAACTGCGATTGAAACTGAAACATATCCGGGTTCAATAAACGGTTGGCATAGGTTACAGATAATCCTGCACCCAGCATAGAATTACCTTCAGCATCCAGTGCCTGATTGTAAGCAAATGATCCCGTGAAATAATTATTCTGTAAAACGCCTCCGTTGGATTGATCGGCCAGCATCATTAATCCGAATGACAGATTATTATGATTGTTTGTTTTTTGCGAAGCCAATCTTTGTTCATAAGAAACGGTCTCCGTATTATAAGGCACTGTTCCTGTGCTTCCCCACCATTGTGAGCGCAGGTTCACCATCAATCTTCCGTCATCCACACCCTTCCCTGTCAATGCAGGGTTAATGGTCATGGGTGAACTGAAGTATTGTGAAAAATGCGGGTCCTGTGCTTTACTGATCATAGGCATTGCCATGATCAATAACAGCATTGCACTGAGTATGAATTTATTTTTATTGCCGGTATATCTATTATTTGTTCTCATGATTTTTAGGTTTGTTGTTTGAGCAATTGATGGTTTAACGAAGCAATGTTACAGTACCTGATTTGGTGACATAAGTACCATTATTATCCACGGCCTCTGCTACCCATGTATAGGTATCAATATGCTGCAATGCCCCGTTCCATTTTCCATCCCATCCCTGGGTTGGATCATTGGTCTCAAACATTTTCTTACCCCATCGATCATAGATCCTGTAGAACTTCAATTGTTTTATATTGATCAGATTCACATAGAGCACATCATTTACCCCATCACCATTCGGACTGAATACATTAGGTACATATAAATTCACATCAAATGCTCTTACCAATACATTATCAATAGTTGTACATCCCGATGCTGCCGTGATCTGAACGCTATAATCCGTTTCTGTCTTTATTCGTACAGTTGGATTAGCGATTGTTGCATTGGATAGTGCTGTGGCAGGTGACCATGAATATGCTACACCGAATGTTCTTGCCTGTAATGGTGTTGGGTTATTGATCACGGCGTCTACTCTTGGATAACGAACACCTGCTGTAGAAGCTTCAACAGCAATGATCCTGATGGAACTGTCTGCTATGTTCGGACAGGCCTGTGGTATCACTTTTAGTTTAATACTGTAAGCACCAACACTGCTATAAGTGAATGCTGCATTACTGCCTGAACTGCTGTTACCGTTATTATCGCTCCATGCATAATTTACAGGACCGCTTGTACCAACTGTTGACTGATTGGTGAGTGTGATCGGTTTATTTACACAATAGCTATCATTTACGAAACTTGCTTTTGGTGCAAACAATTGTGTTACTGTAATACTGTTACCCGCAGCTGCCGAACATCCGGTCGTTGTATTGGTCACTGTAGCAGTGTAAACAGCAGGTACTGTAACGGTTAATTGATTAGCCGTTATTCCTGTAATAGCAGTTCCTCCCTTTGTCCATGCATAGCTATTACCACCGCTGGCTGTTAATACAATAGAACCTCCCGTACCGCAGATGATACTTCCTGCAGCAGCTGCTATATTACCCGTAGGTAATGCATTTACCGTAAAGGCTGTTGTAACTGTACCGATGCCGGTAATGCTGTAACTGATGGTTATATTACCTGCAGCAATGCCTGTTACCTTACCTGCTGCATCAATGGTTGCTTTGGTCACATCACTGCTGCTCCAACTACCATTTGGCGTGGCATCAGCCAATGTTGTGGTAGATCCTGCGCAGACATTGGTTGTTCCGGTGATTGGTGCAATGGCAACTACTGTTATCAATGTATTGATAGATGAACTGCAACCATTACTGTTCGTATAAGCATATGTAATAGTGGTTGTACCCGCTACAATACCGCTCACCACCCCTGTGGATGCATCGATCGTTGCTGCAGCTGTATTGGATGAACTCCATGTTCCGCCTGCTGTTGTATTAGCCAATGGTGAGGTAGAATTAACCAATACAGTTGATGAACCTGTTATAGCTGCTAATACCGGTAATGGGTTAACAGTTACTACTGCCGTTTGTGTGCTTACACAAGTACTTAAACCTGATAAAGAGCAAGTAATAGTTGCTGTTCCCGCACTTACACCTGTTACTACTCCGGTATTCGCATCAACCGTTGCAACTGCCAGATTATCACTGCTCCATACTTTAAGTGGCAAGAAAAGTGGAAGAGGTGCAACGCTGCCCATTGTTTGGTCTGCTGTAACTAATGCTGTATTTGTTGAAACAGAAAGGGTTTTTGGATTTGCTGTATGCAGCGTATCTGTTGGAACAGAAGCTGGTGCAATTGCGGTAAGTGTTGTTTGATTACCCACACATACAGATTTCGTTCCCTGTATCGGATTTAAAACCGGATATTGATAGACAGTTCCTGCAACGCCAACTTTTTGTGTGGTTACCCCTCCTGCAGAGGTCAAGACTACACTATCGGCTTTATTACCTGCTGTGGCATTGGCTGCTAAGCGTACATAGACAGTTGTACTATTAACTGTTCCGCTGCTTTGATTTAAGGTAACCGTACCGCCATAACCCGAACCTGCTGCTAATGAGACTTCAAAATTAGCAGGTGCCGTAACTAAAATATTATCTGTTAAGAAGGCACCTGAAACTGAGAACTGCTGGATCTTAGGACTCACTGAAGGAGAGCCCACACAAGTGGTCATTGTTCCACTTACGGTTCCCACTGTTATGGATCCTGTAATTTGAATACTTAGGGTTGTTGTGCTGCTACCCCCGGCATTGGTGGCTGTGATTGTATAATTGGTTGCCGGACTATAACCCGTAGGCGTTCCACTGATCTTACCATTGGTTGAATCAAAAGACAAACCTGCAGGTAAAGCAGGGCTGATACTATAACCCTGTTGACTCAAAGACAAGATCTGGTTACCCGCGTTACCACTTCCTAATGCCCAATATACATTGAATGCATTATCTACTGCTACAGCTTGAGGATATTGCCAATTCTTTGATATGGTTGTTACTACAGCAGTTGGGGTTATTTTGCGTATCGTACCCGCACCATTTGCGAAGTCTGCCACATATAAATTACCCGCTGCATCAATAGCTAATCCGGTAGGGCTCGTAAATAATGCAGCAGTCCCAGTTCCATCCGTTTCACCTCTTGTTCCACTTCCTGCAAATGTACTTACCACACCGGCTGCTGTTATTTGGCGAATCTTATTATTATTAGCATCTGCTACATACACATTACCTATTGCATCTACGGCTATACCGGCAGGATGATTAAATGAAGCAGCCGCACCTGTAGCATCTACTGCACCGGGACTACCACTACCAGCCAATGTACTCATTATACCTGCAGCTGTAATCTTGTATATTTTATGGTTATAACTGTCAGCAACATAAAGATTTCCTGCTGCGTCTACCGCTACGGCATCAGCATAAGCGAAAGAGGCAATAGTACTTACCACGCCAGCACTAACCTTGCGAAGACTATTATTATTATGATCTGCAACAAATACATTGCCGGAAGCATCAATAACCACGCCTGTAGGGTAATTGAATTTAGCAGAAGCTACAGGACCGTCTGTGGATCCTCCGGATCCGGTTCCGGCAAAAGTGCTGACTGAACCGGCTGTGATCTTACGTAATTTGTAATTAGCCTGATCTGCCACATAAACATTTCCTGAAGTATCAACGGCCAGTCCTGAGGGACTATTAAAAGTTGCGGATGAAGCCGGACCATCTAAACCATTGTTTGCATTAATCCCCCCCAACCCAAATATACTTAGCACATTAGCTCCTTTTGCCAATACAGCTCCACCTGTATTCGTAAGGGTTAGTTGCGTAATCGCGGTACCCGGACTATACACTTGTGTTCCAGTTACCCCATAAGTAATGGCCGGTGGGGTGTATAATACCGTTCCCCCTACCAACACATTGGCAGTAGGTGCTCCTGTGCTCGTTAAAGCAATTGTGCCATTATAAAAACCTGTTGCTGTTGAAGAAGCCAATCTGATATAAACAGTTGTGGAAGCGATGGTACCTGCAGCACCTACTGTAACGGAACTGCTGAATGGACCGCTTGCACTGGTGCTTACTTCATAACCTGTTGGTGCTGTAACTAAAATACCCGCTAACATATAAACTCCCGACACTGTAAAATTAGCCGTTGAGGAGGCCGTACCTGCAGAAGTACTTAATGCAGATGATACTGCAGTTGATGCCGTGATATACGGACCTGAATAATAGGTTATTTGACTGTTCTGTACACTAGTCATATCGGCACTGAAAAGGGTTGAATTATATAAGGTTATTTCCTGAATATACCCATTCCAGAATTCAGTATTATTCACTTTAGCACCAATGATTGCTGCATTATTACCAGTATTTGGTGAGTTGGCTAAAAGAAAGGATGAAGCTGTACCTGTTGGATTGATGTTTTGAGAGGCTAAAGCGGCACTTGGGGTATTGTTAAAATTACCTGTGGCAATGAATTGTGTATTTGAATTTACGCCTTGAATATCTACACCATACAATGTCATATCCACCAAATTGGTACTGGTTGATCCAAGTCCTCTTCCTGCTGCACTTGATGCGCTTCCATAACCTACTACCCATTGCCAACCGGTATTATTGTTCAATTGTGCCACGCAGTTTAAAGTAGAAGGGTTACTGCCTGCAACGATCACAGAAGAAGGCATCGATAATGACTGTGCCCCTAAAAAGTTAACTGCAGGTTTCCCATTTAACCTTTCCACAACACCTGCTGCTACGATCCTTGGCTGACTGGCAGTTGTTGCCTGTACAGCATCATAACCTTTTCCACCTTGATCATACCAGGTAGCAACATAACCATTTCCCGTACTTACAAAAGTCTTTAATGATGCCGTGTCTAAATCACCGCCCACTGTAAAACCGATGGCTTGTGTTGTATTGTCACTACTGCGGCGAACCAAGATTGCGTTACCGCTATAGGAGGTACTTAATTTTCTTAAACTATAGGCTCCTGAAGAAGGAGTAGCGCTTGTAAGGGAAAGTTTATCAAGAGCATTAATAACAATTATATTACGCAATACAGAAACGTTGTTATCATTAATATTTGGTGTCGCTAAATCTGGCATACCATCCCCATCCAGATCACCGATGGATACAGCTGAAGGACCGGAACTCGTTGTAAAATCTACTTTAGTAGCAAAACTGCCAATAGCAATACTGCCGCTGGTTGCCGTATTACGGAATATAGAAACGGTATTTGAATTATAATTTCCTACCACAAAATCGGGCTTACTATCAGCATCCAAATCACCGATAGCTACCGAAACAGGATTTGAACCTGTTGCAAAATCAACTTTGGCTGCAAAACTGCTGCTGCTGATTCCACTAGTTACTGTATTGCGGAGTACCGAGACAGTAGCCGCAGTTCGATTCGCTACTACCAAATCGGGTTTACCATCAGCATCCAAATCACCGATGGCAACTGAATAAGGACCTGTACCTGTTGCAAAATCTATGTTTTCTGCAAAACTGCTGCTGGTAATAGTGCCACTTGTTGCCGTATTGCGCAACACAGAAACAGTGTTATCCAAATAATTGGCTGACACCAGATCAAGTTTACCATCTCCATCTATATCGCCAATCGTTATTGACATTATCTGGTTACCCGCTGAAAAATCTACTTTAGTTGCAAAACTGCCGGTAGTAATACTGCCGCTGGTTGCTGTATTGCGGAATACTGAAACAGAAGCTGAAGAAGCTGCATTATGGTTAGCCACCGCCAAATCGAGTTTACCATCTCCATCTAGATCGCCAATGGCTACTGCATTGGGGTTTAAGCCTGTTGTAAAATTTACTTTAGCTGCAAAACTGCTGCTGCTGATTCCACTTGTTACCGTATTGCGGAATACAGAAACAGTGTTCTCTGAATAATTGACAACCGCCAAATCCGGTTTTCCATCTCCATCCAGATCACCGATAGCTACAGCTGAGGGGGCAGCACCTGTGGCAAAAGTTACAGGACTTGCAAAACTGCCGGTTGTAATGCTTCCGCTGCTTGCCGTATTGCGGAAGATGGAAATAGAATTAGCAGCTCTATTTGCTACTACCAGATCAGGCAAGCCATCTCCATCCAGATCGCCGACGGCAAACGATGCGGGTGCAGTACCTGCTGTAAAATCTACTTTGGTCGCAAAATCTGCTGTGGAAATATTGGTCTTTGCCGGGCTATAAATAGGGTTAAAATTTTTAAGACTGTAACAAGCCAATTGAGTGCCTGTATTTAATTCCGTAATGGGTCCATAAGTTGCACCATTGGGTACAGTAACTGTTAAGCTGGTTGCTGTAGCTGCTGTTACATTTGCTTTGGTAGAACCAAAGAATACAATATTATTTGCTTTTGTTCCATTAAAGTTTGTACCTGTAATGGTTACGGCATCTCCTGGTTTGGCATTGCTTGGAGTGAAAGAAGTAATAGTTGGTGGAGGGAATGGGCCATCTTTTATAATCGAACCATTAAAAGCAACAGCATATCCCTGTGTGGCACTTATAAAATTTAAACCCAGTAACGCACTACTAATTCCAGATGTTTGTGTTGTCCATGTAGTTCCCCCATTGATTGTTGTATTGATAGTACCAGCGTACCCCACAACCCAACCTTGTGTAGCACTCGTAAAATATATACCTGTAAAAGTAGCTGCAATGCTAGGTGTTTGAGATGTCCATGAAGTTCCTCCATTGTTTGTGGTAATGATAGTTCCGTTTCGACCAGCGACCCAACCCTGGGTAGCACTCGTAAAAAATACACTATATAATTCTTGGCCAGTTCCCGATGTTTGTGTAGTCCATGAAGTTCCTCCATTACTTGTAGTGAGAATAGTACCGCTTGAACCTACTACCCATCCTTGTGAGGCACTCGAAAAATAAATACTGTATAGGTCATTGAATGTGCCGGATGCTTGAACAGACCAAGTTGTTCCCCCATTAATTGTGGTTAAAATGGTTCCAAAAGCGCCCACCACCCAACCCTGAGTGGCACTCGTAAAATAAACACTTGAGTAATCTCGTCCATTGCCCGTTTGTGCAGTCCAAGTTGTTCCTCCATTACTTGTAGTGAGAATAGTACCGCTTGCGCCCACAGCCCAGCCCTGGGTGGAACTTGTAAAATATACACTATTTAAATTATTACTAGTACCAGATGTTTGAGCTGTCCAAGTTGTTCCTCCATTACTTGTAGTGAGAATAGTACCACTTGCGCCCACCACCCAACCCTGTGTGGAACTTATAAAATATACACCATTTAATTGATTTGAAGTACCCGATGTTTGAGTAGTCCACACTTGGGCTTGCATACTTTGCGAAAATCCAGCACTTAAAATAATACTGAGGAAGAGTTTTGTAAAAAGCTTCATAGAGGTTAGGTTTATTATGTACACAAAGGGTTATTATTTCAATGAAACAAGGTTTCAATGAAGGCTTTGCAGATGATAGTGGATGATTTTAAAAGGGGAGAAAATTGTCTGAACGCAGCGTTCCTTTCTTATGCTTAATATGAGAACAATAAGAAGACAGCTGTTTGGTTTAATCCTTTCCCTGATAATGTTATGACAATAATAATAAGAATATTAATAAAAACAAATAAAATGCAAAGATTTTTTCTACACTTAATAGATTGATAAACTGACAGATAATATCATCCGATAAATGACAAATCTAATTGTGGTATAGCATTGTTGTAAAATAAATTAATAAGTCAACAATGTCTGAGGGAACTGCTGGGTGAATGTATAATAGCCTAGAATAATTGCAAATGCTGAATATTGCTGTCTTCCCGAGGCACGAGGGATCTGCTGAGCGAGAGCAATTTAAAAACCAAGCAGATTCCTCCTGCGTCGGAATGACAGAAAGCCAAACATCAGTACAAATGCTGAGCAGTGCTGTCTTCCCGATCCCGATAAAATCGGGAAGGGAACTGTTGGGCAGCAGTTCAAAACATTAGGCAGATTCCTGCCTACCGGCAGGCAGGCCTCCTGCGTCTCCGAAGCTGTCCTTTGGACGGAATGACATAAAGCCCGGCATCAGTATTAACCCTGCAGCTTGCTTTAAAAGGTCTATTTATAAAAATTTGTTATAACCATTTTACCAAAAACACACTATACTATATTTGTATATGAGATGAGATGATCCTATGGAAAGGCTTTTACTTCGCTATATAAGGACTATCACTTCAACGGAGGATGAACGGAAGATGAACGGAGGATGAACGGAGGATGCAGCTATCAACACTATCTGACGAGTATATCAATCCTATGGCAAGAATAAAAAACAATATGGTATTGCAGGGAACAAGCGGACAGCTGGGTAAGCAGTTGCTGTTAAAGCAATACGCTTATGGAGCCGTACTATCTAAATACCCCGACATGAGTTCTGTTCAACCCAGTGAAAAACAAAAAGAAGGATATGATAAGTTTAGAGATGCCGTGGCTTATGCACAATCCATTTTAAACGATACAAAGAAGAAAAAGGCTTATCAAAAAAAACTGAAGCCCGGACAAACAGTCTATCATTTTGCTATCAAAGAATACCTGCAAAATCATTGACAAACTTTTCAGCTTCTTCAAAGACACCCTCTACAAACTATTTAAGCTCCGTTTCTTTCATGAATACACGTAGGTAATTACCCCATATTTTAGGAAGAGAATGCGTTCCATGTCCCCTGGTTTCGGAACTGATGGGTAATAATATGTATTTCCCTTTTGCAACCTTCTGTATAGCTGTATCCAATACTTTTAATTCAGGAGGATTGATCTGATCATCTGCTGAATTGATGGCCAATAAAGGCGCTTTAATATTTTGGAGATAAGGCGCCGGGTTATATACTCGAGAAGCATCGAACTGATAGATCATATCATTTGCATCTTTGCCTTTGGCTGCATTGATCAGATATTTATCCAAAAATAATTCAGCACTGCTTTTAGTAGGTGCATCTTTCTGCCATTGCAAAGGAACACTTGACATGATCATCAGAATATCCAATGCATGCTTTAAGCCAACTGCAGGTTGCTGAACATAGTTACCATTATTCCATGTTGGATCTTCTTTAATGGCATCAATGATCATTTTACGAAGGATCCTGTTTCTTCCTGCAATTTCAATGGGCAGACTGGCCAAAGGAAGTAATGCATCCATAAAATCAGGATAACGATAAGCCCATACCCAGGTATGCATCCCTCCCATCGATGTACCCATGATCAATCTTGCATGCTGTATGTTTAAGTGTTTAGTTAGTAATAAATGATCGGCATCTACCATATCATCATAGGTATAAGCAGGAAATTTCATTCTTAATCCATCACTGGGTTTACTTGATCTGCCATGCCCGATGCCATCGGGTAAGATGATAAAATATTTAGCGGCATCTAAGATCTGCCCTGCTTTAAATAATTGTCCCGCGAAATTTTCTGTTAAGAAATTCTCTCCGCTCCCACCTGTTCCATGCATGATCAATATGGCATTATCTATTTGTCCCTGTTGATTGATATGTGCTGTACCAACTGTATAATAATGCAGTCGCAAAGAATCAAGTATACTGCCATCATTGAATTTAAATTGCGGCACAACATATGTTCCTTCCTGATAAGGAACAGCTTTCTGAGAAAAAAGGGCTGTTGAAAAAAGAATACCCCATATCCATACAAAAATGATCTTGTTAATCTTCTTATTAAATAATTTCATGTGTTTAAGCTGTCTTTAAAATTAGCTTTAAATTATTTTACCACAGTGGCCACAGTGTTTTTTCACAGAGTAACCGGAGTTTTACAATATGCTCTGCGAAACTCTGTGAATTACTCGTTTACTCTGTGGTTAAGTTATATTAAATTTTGACAAAGTACTTATCAATTAAAAGGATGAAACATCTTATGCTGAAAATTAAACTTATTCTTGAGATATCTTTGCACACAATATTTAAATTATGGAAGCAGCATTAAAGATCGGATGGATCGGTTTGGGTAATATGGGTAATCCCATGGCGAATAATTTATTAAATGCAGGTCTTGACCTGACAGTCTATAACCGAACAAAGAATAAAGAAGAATCGCTCTTGCAAGCAGGTGCAAGATCAGCAAGCAGTCCGCAGGCATTGATGGATAGCTGTGATATTATAATCACTATGCTGTCTGATGATGCAGCTGTCAAAGCGATATTTGAAGGCCCATCCGGTTTATTATCTTCAGCAAATTCCGGAAAGCTCATCATAGATATGAGTACAGTGGCACCAGCAACTTCACGTTATTTATCGGAAGCTTGCAATAAACATCAGCTCAATTTTTTAGATGCACCGGTTTCCGGAAGTGTGAAGCCTGCACAAGACGGCACACTGATCATACTTGTTGGCGGAACAGAAGAGAACTATGCAAAAGCAAAACCAATATTTGATATACTAGGTAAACTCTCGATACATTTAGGTCCAACAGGTGCTGGCAGCTCTGCTAAACTGGCGATCAATTATTTACTGGGACTGAATCTTCAAGGGTTGGCAGAAACTGTTTTATTCGCTGAGCGTAATGGCATCAGCAAGGAAAATATGCTGACCATTATTAATGAAAGTGCTTGTGGCAATGGCATCTCTAAACTAAAGGCCACTTCTATCATCAACAATAGTTATCCTGCAGCATTTGCGTTGAAGCATTTGGTGAAGGATCTTAGACTTGCCGGTGAAGCAGGATTAAATGCTGCTTTGTTTAATCCATTGTTTGAATCCTTTCAAAAAGCACAAGAGGAAGGATTGGGTAATGAAGATGTAATGGCTATCATTAAAAGTATAAACCAATAATGAAGAAATGAACTAACTGTATCTGCATTCGCAGTTCATCTTTTCATCGCATCATCAGTTTAGCTGTTTAATAAAGAAGGTTTCCTGTAATAAGTTTCCATGATCAATTCGCCAAAGATCGTATTGGCCCAGGCAAACCATTTACGCGTAAATTTCTTGGGATCGTCTTTATGAAAAGACTCATGAATAAAACCAGTTCCTGCATGCGTAGCCACAAGAGAATCAATACATTTTTTGATCTCATCATCATCATTACTCGTTAATGCGCGTACCACATTACTCATAGGCCAGATCATATTATTACCAGTATGCGGACTCCCCATTCCCTCTCCTGCTTTTCCTTTGTAATAAAATGGATTTTCAGATGACAGCAATAGTCTTCTCGTATTATGATAGATAGGATCAGTTAACGATACTGCATCCAAATAAGGAAGTGACAATAATGAAGGAACATTGGTATCATCCATTAAATTAAAACTACCATAACCGTTCACCTCATAGGCATACACTTTCCCAAAATCAACATGAGTAGTAATGGCATATTGTTTTAATGCAGTGTTGACTTCTTTTGCCAATTCATTACATTCATTCGCCAAAGCAGCGTCTTTAAAGATCTGCTGAATCATTTCTGCAGCCTGTTGCAATACTACAGCAGCAAAAAAGTTAGAAGGTATCAGATAAGAAAATACTGTAGCATCATCGCTGGGCCTGAATGTTGAACAGATCAATCCAACAGGTTTTACCGGATAACCATAGCCTGAGATAGGCACACCATCTGTTGCCCATGCAGTCTTTCTTTGAAAATGATAAGGCCCATTTCCTTCTTTACGCTGCTGTTCTTTAAAAGTCTTCACGGTTAATTGTATAGCTTCTTTCCATTGCATATCGAATGGGCTAATATCACCCGTAGTTTTCCAATATTTATATGCCAAACGTATAGGGTAACATAGTGAATCAATTTCCCATTTGCGTTCGTGGATACCCGGTTTCATATCAGTAATATCCGTTTCTTTCCATTCGCTGATCTTAGAACCGTCTTTATAAAAAGCGTTGGCGTAAGGATCCAGATGAATGCATTTTACCTGGCGGTTGATAACACCGGCGATCAGTTGCTGTAGTTTTTTATCTTTTTTGATCAAAGGTAAATAAGGCCATACCTGTGCAGTACTGTCCCGCAGCCACATCGCATCAATATCTCCTGTAATTACATAAGTATCAGGACGGCCGTCGTTCATAGAAAAATCAACAGTTGTATCTAATGTATTCGGGAAACAATTTTCAAATAACCATCCCAGTTCTTTATTTTTTACACCTGCTTTTATTTCAGCAATGACTGATTCCACAGCATCACTTGTAAAATGACGGGCTGCCAATGGAGGACGTTTGCTTTCATATTCCGTAAAATAACTAGCAAATATGTTTTCCCTTTTTAATAATAAAGCAGCAGTAAGTACACCTGTGGTTTTAATAAATTCTTTTCGGCTAGGCATTTGATCTCTTAATTGAAGTTCATGTAAAAGGATAAGCTAATGTAAGTAAGATATACAAGATCCTTTCAAATGTATTACCGTTTATTTTATGATATAAAATAAAAAACGCAGCCTCATCGAGACTGCGTTTTTATTTCTGATCATTTGCAATTTATCTTTCGGTGCTGCTATTTCAGCAACTCAAAACTATTTTCTTTGGTATGGTCTGAACTGCCTCCAACAAAAACTTTAAATGTACCGGGTTCGTATACAAATTTCAGATCGTTATTATAGAACTTAAGATCTTCTGCTGTTACAGTAAAATGGACTTCTTTGCTTTCTCCTTTCTTCAAATATATTTTTTCAAATCCTTTTAATTCTTTTACCGGTCTGGTGATACTGGCTATCATATCTCGTATATATAATTGTACCGTTTCTGCGCCATCATAATTTCCGCTGTTGGTTACAGTTACTTTCACATCTAATTTTTCATTGGGCTTAATGGAAGCTCTATTCAATGAAATATCGCTGTATGAAAAGCTGGTATAACTCAATCCAAAACCAAATGCATAGAGCGGGTCATTTGAAATGTCTAAATAATTAGAACGAAACTTTTCGAACCATTTGCCTTCACCTAAAGGACGACCTGTATTTTTATGATTGTAATAAATGGGAACTTGTCCTACACTCTGCGGCCAGGTGGTAGATAATTTTCCTGATGGATTCACGGCACCAAACAATACATCAGCAACAGCATTGCCTGCTTCAGTTCCGCCATGCCATACATTGATGATGGCAGGAATATTTTCCTGTTCCCATTTAATGGCGAGTGGTCTTCCAGTAAATAAAACCAGTACAACAGGCTTTCCTGTTTTAACCAATGCCTGTAGCAGATCTTTTTGCGACTGAGGCAAACTGATATCAGAGCGACTGGAACTTTCACCCGTCATTTCTGCTGACTCTCCCATGGCAGCAACAATGATATCTGCATTAGCAGCAGCATCCAATGCTTCTTTAATTAGAACATCTGCAGGACGATCATCTCTTTCCAATGGTTTACCAAATACACTTACACGTGTTTCAAATTCTTTATCAGCAGAAATATTTGCACCTTTTGCATAGATGATCTTAGCACCGCTTCCCAGTACATTTTTCATACCGGCCAATAAAGAGATCGGTTTTGTATAATCTGCAGCCACAGCCCATGTACCCAACATATTTTCTTTACTGTTCGCTAATGGTCCAACCAAAGCAATACTGGCAGTCTTTTTCAAGGGCAATAACTGATCATTGTTTTTCAACAAAACAAAAGTTTGTGCAGCAACTTCGCGGGCTGTTTTTAAATTAGCATCTGTAAAGATCTCTGTCGCAGCCCTGTGTTCATCACAATATTTATACGGATCAGCAAACAATCCCAATTTATATTTTGCTTCGAGGATCAATTTGCAAGCCTGATTGATCTGCTCAATCGTAACTTTCCCTTCTTGCAATGATTTTTTTAATGTGGTCAGGAATCCTTCGCCTACCATATCCATATCAACACCAGCTTTCAATGCCAATGAAGAAACTGTTTGCAGGTCGCCTAAACCATGTGCCGTCATTTCATTGATACCTGTATAATCTGTTACCACAAAACCTTTGAACTTCCATTGATCTCGTAATACATCTGTCAATAAGAATTTATTGGCAGTTGCAGGAATTCCATCCACTTCATTGAATGAACTCATGATACTTCCTGCCCCGGCTTCTACTGCTGCTTTATAGGGCGCCAGATATTCGTTATACATTCTGGAGCGGCTCATGTCTGTTGTATTATAATCTCTACCCGCTTCAGCAGCACCATACATGGCATAATGTTTTACACAGGCCATGATGGTATTATTTTTTGATAAGTCATCTCCCTGATAACCATGCACCATTGCCTTTGCAATTTGAGATCCCAGAAAAGCATCTTCACCACTACCCTCTGCAATGCGACCCCAGCGTGGATCACGAGCAATATCTACCATCGGAGAAAATGTCCAGCAAATACCATCGGCACTGGCTTCCTCTGCAGCAATATGCGCCGTTTTCTCAATTAATTTCATATCCCAACTGCATGACAAGGCCAATGGTATCGGGAACTCTGTCTGATACCCATGGATCACATCCATACCAAAGATCAACGGGATCTTTAAACGACTTTCTTCCACAGCTACTTTTTGCACAGCTTTGATCTTTGCTACTGATTTGATATTGAATAAGCCGCCTACTTTTCCTTCACGGATCTTCGCACCAATGTCTGAATTAGATGCTTGCCCTGTTGTAATATCACCTGCACCGGGTAAATTCAGTTGACCTAATTTTTCGTCCAATGTCATTTTACTCATCAGGTTATCTACAAATGCATTCATCTTGGCATTTGTGTTTTGAGCCTGTACATTAATAGAAAGTACTGTTAGTATTAATGCAAAGAAGTTTCTACAAGATTTCATATCTAAGGGTTTTATTTATTCTGATTTGATCGTATTAATTTTTTCTGATACTCCGTTTTCATTGATGGCTTCGATACTGAAATAGTAAGGCATGTTCTTGTCCATTGCCTTGAACCAATATTCATTCGCATCATAGACCATGATGCAACTGTATAATTTATCAGGGGCTATGCCAAAATAAATATTGTAAGCATAGGCATCCGTTGATGGTGCCCATCTGATCCAAGCACTGCGTTTATCCTTTTCTGTCCGCAATACCATAAAGCTTTTTACTGCATTTGGTTTTGATCCATTCCCAATACCGAATATGCGCAAGCCACTGATGGCAAACTTTCCAGTTGGCATATGAATGTTTTCCAACTTGATAAATCTTGCCTGTACCGATTTTTCCAATTCAACATATTCATGCGGGATATCTGTTTTGTTATTGCTTTTATCAATTAAAATATTCCATATTTTCCCATCTACAGAATAGTACATTTTGTATTGATGATAGATATTGGTTTGCTTTCCCAGAAATTCCACATCCTGATCAGCATAATTTATTTGAACAGCATGTACAGTTGAAAGATCGCCGAGATCAGTTTGTATCCATTCTCCTTTATCTGCTGTTGCAGCACTCCAGTATGTTTTGATATTTTCATCTACCGCATTATTGGCATGATAAGCACCCAATGTTGATGAAACGGTAACAGGCTTATTATAGTTCAGCAACATCCAACCTGTAAAATATCCTACCCCGGTAAAACCTCCCGCATTCGGAGAGGCTTTATCTGATTGGGGTTTCGGGGGGGATGGAATATAGTGCGGATAATCTCCAAATGCAGTATTCGTGTACATCACATCATCCTTATCAAAACCGGCAGGCCAGATACCGATCCTTCTTTCAAAATTATTTTTAACACAGATGCCGATCGTGCTCACATGCCAGTAATCATTATTGTTATCTGTAAATGTTGCGCCGTGCCCTGCACCTCTTGCAAAACCACCTGGCTTGAATGATAAAGGGTCTGATTGTGATTTAAATGAACTACCAATGGGTTTATCACTCACAGCAACACCATCAGCGTATCCACTCATCTCAGTTCCGGGTGCCCCGTATTGCAGATAATATTTACCGTTGTGTTTTGTCATCCAGGAACCTTCTATGAAACCATCTAAAAAAGTATTATCCATATGTTCGCCGAACCTTTGCCAGCCATACCTTTCGGGCTCCAGTAAATAAGTTTCAACTCTTGTACCGATTGGTTTGAATGTTTTTCTGTTCAATTCAATTCCATATAAAGGGTAACGGTTACTGCTTCCATTATACATGTAAAATCTGCCATCATCGTCAGTAAAAAATGCAGGGTCCCATCCACCGATCTCAAATGAATCAACCAATGGTTTCCATTCATTCGCTTTTGGATTCGTACTCATCCAAAGGGTAAATTTATTTGTGTAAGTAGACCCAAAAACGATCATCGTGTCACCCACAATACCCACTGCCGGTGCACACAATTCATCATATCCTTCATTCCAGGGACGCAGGAATTTCTTTGAAACGAATTTCCAGTTCAACATATCACTGCTCCACCAATAACCCCATTGATTGGTGCTGAATAAATAATAATCATTCTTGTAATTTACGATTACAGGATCTGCAGTTGCACGGTGTTTACCCCATTCGGTGAAATTTGGGATAGGTGTATAACCATAATCAATATTGATAGGGTTACAATATGTTTTTTGTTGTGCTAATAGATCAGTAGAACTGATCAATAAAATGAATACAAAAAGACAAAGTAACTGTTTCATATAAAGTCTATTTCTTGATGTATGAACTTTCAAATCCTAATTTTTGTAAGCCATTCTTAATTTCGGGACAACTCATGAATAGCTTCCATAACAAACCTGTTCGATAATTTTCTATCATAACAATAATGGGTCCCTGATCAATGGCCAGATGCGATTTTGCGTACCAGTTTTTTGTTTCACTGAATCCGTCTACAAAACCATAAGGGCTCCAGATCTTATCTCCCAGATCATAATAAAAATGTTTGAGTGCTTTCATTGAATATTCAGGAGTGTAAGGGAAAGAAGCTAAAGCAGCAGTTGGCTGTATCACAGACCTGTCTACTTCCGGACAATGTGCTACATAACCTTTATAACTATCTCCTGCTGTTAAACCCCAGCAATTTTCGCCGTATCCTTTATAATGTTTAGGATTTTCGATGCAATAAGCACGATTGATCAATGTGTGATTCTTGGTCTGCATCGCATAATCAATTCCATGATCATCTTTCAATGCATTAGGGTCAATCCCCATAAATGTATATTGTTCAAAGAACAAGGGTCCACCCTTCTCAAAATTTCCAAGCGGCAATTCAATACCATAATATTCCTTTCCGTTTCTCCAACTCGAGCTTTTTACCCATGAATTTTCGTATAGTTCTTTTGAGATAGAATGATAAGGCGATGATGCTGCCACGATATAAGTGATCAAAGCTTCATCCCATCCATATACCGGGAAATTCATATTAAAATCATTGGCAGGACTCCAATGCCAATACAATAATTTGTTTTCACCTTTACTATGCCAGTTCCAATCGGCAGCATCCCAGATCTGCTCTACCCTTTTCCTAAAATACTTTTCTTCAATCGTATTACCGTTAAAATATTGTCTTGCTGAAAGCAGTCCCATCATTAAATACGATGTCTCCACAATATCAGCACCATCATCCAATCTTCCGAAAGGAATTGTTTTGCCGGTTGCTCCATTCATGAAATGCGGATAGATCCCATGATAACAATCTGCTTTTACTAAAAAATCAACCATCTTGATGAGACGCCTGATAGCAGTATCTCTATCGATCCATTTTCTTTCTGTTGCTACAATGATTGACATGATCCCAAAGCCAGAACCTCCGATCGCACAAGCTTCTTCCCCAAAACTTGACTTACTTAAATTAGGTTCATCATCAGCCTCATTGATATAATCCCAATAATATACTGCTTTCACAGTATTGCTTCTTTCTCTTGCCAACCCGCTTACAGGATGTCCATAATGCCAGAAATAACGGAAGGTTTGTTTTTGAACAATATCAAGCAAAGCAGAATCTGAAATATTTTTAATGATGCCAACCGCAGGAATGGAATTTTTTCTTTGTGCTGTTATAGGAAGCACAAAAGAAACAGAGATCAGTATAAAAAATATTCTTCGAAACATTTTATTTGGTTTGATAATCGAAACCTAATTTATTCAAGCCTTTTTTTATTTCCGGGCAGCTCATGAATAGTTTCCATAATAAACCTGACCTGTAATTTTCTATCATCACGATCTCCGGTCCCTGATCAATAGCCAGATAGGATTTTGCATACCAGTTTTTGGATTCATTGAATGCATCTATAAAACCATATTTTCCCCATAATTTATCGCCTAAGTCAAAATAAAAATGCCTCAATGCTTTCATTGAGAATTCAGGTGCATAAGGGAATGCCGACAATGCTGCTGTCGGAGATATGGTACCATGATCATTGGTTGGCGAATGTGCATCATATCCGGTATAGGTGTCGCTGGCTGTTAATCCCCAGCAGTTCTCTCCATATCCCTTAAACTTTTTAGGATTATCTATGCAGTATGCATGATTGATCAATGTGTGATTTTTATTCTGCAGCCAGTAATCGGCATATTGGTCTTTCAAACCGTGCGGATTCAAACCTAAGAAAGAATAGTGAGAAAAAAATAAAGGCCCTCCATAATCAAAACCTAATGGCAATTCATATCCATAAAAGGTCTTCCCATTTTTAAAGAAACTTCCTTGCGCCCAGCCTTTATGATATACCGCACTGCTTACCGGATAACGCTCAGCTGATGCTGCCAGTATATACATGATCAAACATTCATTAAATCCATGTACCGGAAAATTCATCGCCCATCCGTTATTAGGACTCCAGTGCCAATACAAAACTTCTTCTCCTTTTGTAAACCAGTTCCATTCAATTTCATCCCACATCCAGCCGATCCTGTTTCTCAGTTCTGTTTCAGTTTTATTGTTTGCATTAAAATATTGCCGGGCACATAATAAGCCTTCAAATAAATATGAGGTTTCAACCAGATCTGCTCCGTCATCTTTTCTTCCGAATGGAATGGTCTTTCCTGTTGCACCATTCATCCAATGCGGAAATGCACCGTGATAGGAATTTGCTTTTTCAAGGAATAGCATCATTTTTAATAAATGCTTTGCTGCAGAATCTCTGGTGATCCATTTTCTTTCTGTTGCAACAATAATACTCATCACACCAAATCCTGTTCCTCCGGTTGTTACAACCTCATCACCATAACCAAATGTTGCATTACTTCTTTCTCTGGCCATGCCACTGATTGGATGTGCAAAGTCCCAGAAATATCTGAATGTTTGTTTTTGAACGATATCCAATAATTGATCATCAGATAAATCATTTTGAATACTGCTCTTATTTTGTGCAATCGTAGTTGCATATAAAAACAGAACTGTAACAATGGTTAGAAGAAGTTTATTTACTCTAATCATATTTCAATGAATTATTTTTTAAACAATACATTTATGATGTTACCAGATATAAGTGCCAACACCACCTCCTGTTAATGCTGTTGTTACCCATTTACCATTTATTCGAATATTAAAAGATGCAGCATTGGTTCCATCATTTTCAACTATTAAAACTTTTTGCCCTGAGGGGGTTAAGAATGCAACGGCATTCAAATTGCCGGAATTACTACTGTAGATCCTTACAGAGCCAGCAGGAACAAATTTCGAAGCATGTGCAACTATATAATATCCAACATTTCTCGTAATGGTTAAACCGATCGTTAATGCACCTTTGCAGGTATTACAACCACCAACAGTATGCGGTCCAAAACTTGGATCGTTGGCTAAATTCCATTCCAATGCATTGCGACTCCAGTTTCGCATTGAACCGATGATCACATTCTTTAAATGCCACATTAGATCGCCGCCAAAATTTCCTGTTGAAGCAGTGTATTGTTCCGTAAAATATACTTGCTTGGCCGGATATAAATTATGTACTGTTGATAATGCACTGATATCTCCTGCATACAAATGAAATGCAGAACCGTTTACAAATGCAGCAGCAGCCGCATCGCTTAATATGGTTGTTGGATATGTGGGTTGATCGCAGTTATGATCGTACACAATTATTTTTGTTGTTATTCCGGCCGACTGAAATGCAGGACCAAGATTATTTTTAATGAAATTAGCTTCTTGTATTGCGGATAAAACCATACTTGGATTATTTCCTGGATTCAATGGTTCGTTTTGAGGAGTGATGGCATCAATGGTAATTCCCTGTGCCTTCATTGCCTGAATATATTTTACAAAATACTGAGCATACACATTATAATATTGTGTTTGCAAACCTCCGCCGATAGAACTGTTATTGTCTTTCATCCAAACAGGTGGTGACCATGGTGAACCCAGGATCTTTATGTTGGGATTGATCGCAATGATCTGTTTTAATAAAGGGATCAAATCAGTCATATCATTATTCAAACTGAAATTTGCAAGAGTAGGATCCGTTTGTCCGTTCGGCATATCATCATAACTAAAAACAGTTGCATTCAGGTCAGATGCACCGATACTTATTCGCAAATAACTGATGCCGATCGAAGTGGAAGATGTTCCAAATAATTCCTGCAAAAGATTTGCTTTATCCGAACTGCTTAATTGATTGATCACAAATGCGCTTCCTCCCGTTAATGTAAAACCAAAGCCATCGATGGTTTGAAACGTTTGTGTTGAATCAACATCGATAAAGGGATTACTGTTTGCAACCGTACCAAAAGAAAGAATACCTGATTGCTTTTGCAAAAGAACAGATTGATCATTTGAAGTATACCAAAAATCAACATTGTTTACAAGTACCGGAGGTATTACAGGTGTAACCGGAGTTATAGGAGTAGTGCTATCGTTATTAGGTTTTGAGCAATTGGCATTAGCCAATCCAACTGAAATAAAAATAACTAAGAAAAATAATTTTTGTTTGATATTATTGATGTTCATAATTCTAAATTTTTCTTTTTACAAATACGGTGCTGTGAACCCTAACTCTTTCATTCCTGTTTTTATTTCAGGGCAGCTTGTGAATAGATTCCATAGCAATCCTGTTCTGTAATTTTCGATCATAATGATCTGAGGTCCCTGATCTATTGCCAGATAAGAAGAAGCAAACCATAGATTATTTAAACTGAATGCATCCACAAAACCATAGTTGCCCCATATCTTATTTCCCAATTTGTAATAAAAGAATTTCAATGCATTCATTGATTGTACAGGCGTATACGGCATAGATGATATCGCGGCTGTTGCTGCAATCACACTAACATCGTTTGTTGGTGAACTTGCAGTATATCCTCCGGAAATATCGCTAGCTGTTAATCCCCAGCATGTATTACTGTATCCAAAATAACCTTTAGGATTTGCTACACAATAATTATAATTGATCTGAGTATGCGCAGTATTTTGTGTTTGATAATTAGCATATGCATCACTTAATCCTGTGGGATTGATCCCTAAGAAAGAATAATGCGCAAAGAATAACGGGCCGCCATAGGACTGCCCCAAAGGCAAAACAGTATTATAATAAGTTGCGCCGTTTTTTATCGCACCGCTATTGGCCCATCCTTTATCATACACATCTTTTGCAATGGCATGGGTTGTTGATGAAGCAGCTAAAACATAAGTGATCAATGCTTCATTCCAGCCACTTACTGGAATGCTCCAGATATCTGCCGTTGCAGTATAGGAAGGATTGTATTGCCAGTAAATGGCTTTTTGAGAGCCGTTCTGTGTAAACCAATTCCAGTCAACTGTATTCCAGATCGAATTGATACTATCTCGTAATTTCATTTCATTGGCATCAGTACCGCTATTGAAATACTGTCTGGCGCAAAGTAATCCCTGCAATAAATAAGATGTCTCCACAATATCAGCGCCGTTATTATTTCCGAATGCAACAGTAGCACCTGTAGAACCGTTGATCCAATGCGAAAATGCGCCATGCCATCTTTGGCATTTAGTAGTCAGAAAATTAGTGATCGTGTTCAATCTTGTCACAGCATCTGTTCTGGTTATGAATCCTCTGTTTGCTGCTACGATCATGGACATGATACCAAATCCCGAACCACCGGAAGTAACCACATTATTATCACCATTATTTCTTTCCAATGCCATCCCGCATACAGGATGACCAAAGTCCCAGAAATATTTGAATGTTTGTTTTTGAACCAGGTCAAGCAGAGCACTATCTGATATCTGTGTGAATTTATCGGATGAATCGATCTTTGTATTGAATGCAATACTGGTTCCGCTAGTAAGCGATCCTCCTGCTGCCGATTTTAATGTAGTTGCAACAGATGCTATGTATTTATTAAGAAAGCTTAATGCAGAAGACGGTTGCAATAATAGGATACTGTCACCACTTTGGTAAGAAACAGTACATGCAATTGTGGCTCCGGATACAGCATCATTCAACAAAATATTTCCGCTTACTGATTGCCGATTGATCGCTGTTGAGAACTGAAATTTAAGAATAGGACTTGTACCGATATTATAAGCATTTGTTGGGGATATGATCCCGTCAACACTATACGATGTCATCGTAAAATTAGAGGGCGCAACAATAGGCTGTGTTGTATCTGAAGATTTATTACAACCTGCAAATACAATCATTAATAAATATGCACAACAAATTTTCGCTCTCATCAGACAACCATTTATTTTGATATTCCGTAAAATTCAATTCCCGCATTATTCTTCGCAACCATTAATACGTTACCATATTTTGCAGTGTGTATCCATTTCAAATCCCTCGCCTGTCCTTTTGTATCGATCACTTTCGTTTTATCCATACTGATCTTATTCTTCGATGCCGTAATATCAAATGTTGTTACAGCAGCAGCATCGTATGAACCTTCATAAGGGATCACATCCAGAAAATTTCCGGCTGATATATAGTTATTGGTATTCGGGATCTTCTGGAAAGAGAATATGGGTGATAGTTGTTGATCAAAAGGAAGGTCCTGCTTTTTGAAATTTCCTCTCCCGTCATTGATAAAACAAGCGGAACCTAATGTTTCGGCTTTAAGTTCAATATAATCTTTAAACAGATCGAAGAACATATACTGAACTGTTTTTCCGGCAACTTCACTATAAGTTAAATAGTGTTTTTTCAATACCGGTAATGCCTGCTCTAATTCATCTTTAGGTAAGAATGTATATTCCTTGCCATCAATAGTATAGCACATGATCTGTTCTAAAGTAGAATTAAAATCAAAATCTTTTACATACAATTTTAGTGGTCCATTTTTTCCTGCCCATAGTTTAGAATTATGTCCCCAGTTGCCTGCCAATATATCCGGATACCCATCACCATTCACATCTGTTACAAACAGACCCTGCCATAATCCTGTAGAATTAGGGATCTCTGTTTGTACAAATTTCCCTTTGTGATTCATGAATATTTTTAATCCCATCCATTCTCCGGTTACAATCAGATCGGGCCATCCGTCATTATTCAGATCTGTAAATGAAGCAGAGGTAACCATACCCAGTTGCATCAGGTTCATCGTTTTCATATCTGCGATATCAAACTTTCCCTTGCCATCATTGATATACAGATAAGAGTTTTGCGGCAGTCCATATTTTTGCTGATCTGTAAACATTCCAATAAAAACATCCAGGTCACCGTCATGATCGATATCTGCGACTGCAATGCATGATTTATTCCAGAATTCCTGTTGAAATGCTTTTGCAGATAAACTAAAATGTCCTTTCCCATCATTGATATAAAGTCTGTCGGAATTGGCGATACCATTAGACGGGATTTCATTTCCTCCACCCACTACCCATAGATCAGGAAAACCATCCCCATTCGCATCAAAGAAAATGGCATCTACATCTTCGCATATTCTAAACCTGTTGAATAATGCAGTATCTGATGAAATGAAATTTCCAGTGGGTTGCTGTATCATGAGTGCACCGGGCTGTCCTTTTGCGCCGCATACATAAAAATCTTCCAACCCATCTTTATTAACATCTCCTACTGCGATCTTAGGACCACGTGTACTTTCTTTATGAGGGATCAGATATTGCAAATTGAAATCATTGAAATCATTTTCCTGATGTTTCCAATCGCATTTGATCTGATCAGTAATATTTACCAATGTTTCTTTTTTAGGAGGGAAGAAACTATTATAATCAAAATTACCTGCAGCATCTTTCTGAGATACCGTTAATTGTTTATTGATCGCAACATTTTTTAAGACCTGATATTTCTGATTAGGCCATACGATCAAAACACTATCAATATTCTTTGTTGTATCTAACCCAAAATGAAGTTTTGTTTCTGTTGAAGATTGAAAACCTCTGGTAAGCATTAATTCTTCATACTGCATTTTATCTTTTGTGAACAGATATGCTTTCGAACCAATTCCAAATTTATTATATCCATCGCCTTTAAAATTTATGGTAAGATGATTTTTATTTTGTGAATTATTTTTAAAGATGAGGGCTTTAGAATTAAGTGCATTCACTATCAAATCTAAATTGCCGGTATTATTTAAATCAGCATAAGTTGCTCCGTTATAAAATCCTTTCTTATCAAATCCCCAATCTTTTCCAATATCATGAAACTGCCCGTTGCCATCGCCTTTATACATAAAACAATAAGAACTTCCTTCAGGCATTTTATCTACTGTTACATCATCATATTTACTGGATGCATTTCTGTTTATTTGTGCTGCCAAACTTGAAACAAAACGTATATAATCCAAGTCCACAGGCCGTTTTAAAATTCCGCTTGTAATAAAAAGATCTTTATTCCCATCATTATCAAAGTCGGCCATCAAAGGACTCCAACTCCAATCAGTTGCCGATACGCCTGCTATCAATCCTATATCGCTAAAGCTTTTTCCGCTACCGTTATTTCTCTGTAAACAATTTCTAGAGAACTGAGGTTGATATCCATTATGCGTTATTTTAAAATCATAGATATCGCTGTGCTCATCACTTCCATATGTTTTTAAAGTTTTTTCATCAGGCGGAAGCATATCAACAGTAACTACATCCAATTGTCCATCGTTATTAAAATCGGCAATATCATTACCCATGCTGAAACGTGAATAATGATTAAAATGTTTAGCACCGCTTTCTGTAAATGTGCCATCGCCATTATTAATATAATAATAATCGTTTTCGTGAAAATCATTTCCAATATAAATATCATCCCAACCATCATTATTCAGATCAGCAACAGCTAATCCCAAACCATAACCAAGACTACTTTGATTGATACCTGCTTCTTTAGAAACGTTTGTAAATTTTCCGGTGGTCTTGATATCATTTCTAAATAAATAATCACCTGCATTAGGGTCGAAACCTCTGCGGTGACTTGTATCTACAATATTTTGGTAAGGTTGCTGCGATTCATTCAAAATAAAACAATCCAAATAACCATCGTGATTATAATCGAAGAAAGCGGTTTGTACAGTATAACCCGAAAAATCTAACCCGTATTTAGCAGCACTTTCAGTAAAAGTACCATCCCCATTATTTATAAAAAGCTCGTTGTGTCCGTTTAATCCATAAGCATTGTTTATTGAAGAAACATAAATGTCTAACAATCCATCGCCGTTTATATCTGCCATTGTAGAACCTGTGCACCAGTCTGCAGTGCCCGCCACGCCTGCTTTATCGGTAATATCTTCAAACTGATAATTCCCCTTATTCAAATACAATTTATTATGGCCTTTACTGTTACCGGTAAAATAAATATCCGGTAACCCGTCATTATTTATATCGCCAACAGATACACCACCGCCATTGTAATAATAGAGATAATATAAAATGCCGAAACCTTTTTTATTCTCTAAATTGTTTTCAAAATTGATATTTGTTTTGGAAGAAGACAAACTTGTAAACCCCCTGTCTGATTGCTTACAGGAAATAAAAAATAGGCCTATAAAAAGATACACACTAAAAAATATTTTCGCTTTAACCATATATTACAATTAACGTTTATCAAATTTATTTTGAAGATGCTACACCTATTACTGTTTGTTTTGTAACAGATATTTTTTTGTTTCTTCCGGATATACAGAAATAAAATGCGAACGCATAGTCGCTGATGTTGGCAGATCATCGCCCTGCAATAAAACCATGATGGCTTTAGAAGGTAATTCAGGCATGTGGCAATCAATACAATTTTGAACTATCTTATTTCCAACCTGTGCTTTTTCCTTACAAAAGTTACCATTTTTTTCTGAATGACAAGTCATACAACGCTGAGAAAATACTGTTAATTTACCCGTTTCATTTTCATGAGAATTATGACAGGTATTACAGGTCATTTGACTCTTGATAAAGCATTTACTGGCTATCAATCTGCCATACGAATTGCCATGCACATCAATATCTTCAACAGCTTTATTGGTTGTGTCCATCGTGAAGAAATCTGACAGCTTATCTCCCGCACTAAAACTAAAAGAAGGTTTAGATTTAGTTAATTTACCCCCATGACATAACCTGCAGTTTTCCAGGCTTTGTTCTCTTGTAAATAATTTTGGATCGATGATATATCTCCCCTTCTTTTCATTGGGATTTTTTTGATGAAAATCTACGTGCTGTGCTGCCGGACCATGACATCTTTCGCAATCCACTCCGTATACGATCTTTGTTTTAGAGAAATCTTCTCTAATTGAATCTTCAGAGGATGTTTTTTCAAAGAAAGTGCTATGACATTCTAAACATCGGGAAGTTATGGGCCTGTTAAAAACAACTTTATTGGAATATCCCGGACTATTGGACCATTGATGTGCCGAAGTAAAATAAGTGAGCGGTAATTGAAATAAATTATTCTTTCTCCAGAACAAAAATGTTTGCCCGCGTTTGCCTGAACCTACAGTGATATCAAAAGGCTGAGCCATTTTTTCAGTTCCATTGATATAGGCCACCTGATAAAAAAGATCTCCTCTTTTCTCTGCAGCTACATACACGTTGGGTTTAAATGAGAATGTATTTTGTCCCACTGCAAAACTGCCTTTAATATTTTTTTGATCTGATCTTTGTGAAGTAAGAAAATGCGCTGTTTGTACATGCGAATCATAGATCGCTTTATGACAATTGATACAGGTTGAAGAACCTGCATATTGTTCATATTTTATTCCGGACTTAACCTTTTTTGATTCCCGGTCAATACATGTAATAAATAAAAAAATACAGGGAATCAGGACGAAAAAAATCTGTATAGATCGCCTGAATTGTATTATTCTAAACATAAGCAGCAATTGAATGCAAGAGATACTTTAGGGCTCAATAAATACGATATAAAAAAAAGAAGGGCTGAAAAATTGCTTCAGCCCTCTTGATCACACTAAACTGTCAATCTAAGATCCAAAACAAACCTTTATTTCTTGCTATTGAATAATGCTAAAACATCAGAAGCTGACAATGCTGTACCATACAATCTGAATTGATCAATTTGACCATCCAGATTTCCCATCCAGGTATTTGCATCATGTGCTTGTTGACCGGGTCCACCAACTGTAAAGCCGTTAGCTCCTGAGAAATCAACTGCACCCAATGGTCCTCCTACTTTATCTGTATGGAACAGTACTCCGTCAATATAAGCCAGCAAAATAGAGTTACTGGATGTATAGGTAAATGCCAGATGATGCCAGGTACCATCCAGAACTTTAGGCATCCTGTCTTCAGTGGTAGTATGTTTTGTATATTCAACCCATTGGTCCATTACATAAAATTTGCCTGCAGCCAATGCTGTTGTACTTGGATTACCGGCATCTTCAAACTCAAAGAAGAGTTTTAAATTGGTCCAGCTATAACCTGAATTATTTAATGCAAAAGCATAATTCGTTCCGCTTCCAGCTGCCTGTGGTGTCTTTTTGATCCAGAAAGCCACTGTAAAAGCTGTTGTTGTTGAAGTGAAGTCGTTAGCTGACGGATATTGAATAAAACCGGTTCCACCGCTACCCTGATAACTATTACCAGAAATTCCTCCGGTAACAAAAGTTCCGGAGCCATTTACTACTCCAAAATTTGCTTTGATACTATCTACCGCAGCCATCGATTTATTGGCAGTTGTTCCGTCATAAGCCGCATAAAATTTAAGCGGACCTCCGGGAAGGCTCGCATCTTGAGGATAGTCACCTAACGCAGGTCTGTCCATTTTTTGACAACCGGTTATGATCGTGCCCAAAACCAAGATGGAAAGGGCAGCTTGAGTTGCTTTGTTTATAAAATTCATGACAAATTATTTATGGGTGAAAAGAAGTTTAAACTCTTTGCCTGTTTGTTACAACAGGCAAAGAGTATTTGCTGTTTTAATAATTAGGATTTTGTACTAATACACCTCCTGACAAATTGATGGCAGGCTGTGGAATAGGATACAAAGCATTTTTACTCTGATAGCCTAAGCTTCCCAATGCAGATGGTGCATCGATACCGTCAGTAGCAGGTGTCCACCTTACTAAATCATAGAATCGAACTCCCTCCATTGCAAATTCCCATCTTCTTTCTTTCTTGATCGCTGTTCTCATTTGAGCCTGATTCGTAAATGGTATAGCAGGTAAAACCGCATTACCACCTCTTGCTCTGGCCCTAATTAATTCCAAATTTTTAGCAGCTGTTGCACCATCACCTAATTCATTGCTTGCTTCAGCCAACATTAATATCACATCAGCATAACGCAGGATCCTGTGATTGATCCAATCAGCACCACCATTACTATTTATTTTTCCGGTATACTGTCTCATAGAAGGATCAGAATATAATTTCTTATTCCAATACGGCTGATCCAAAGATGCACCCGGAGCATATGGAGGAAGTGTTGCACCATAACCGCCCTGAGCAGGTCCGCCATCAAATTGGCCTGAATATAAAATGGTCATGGATTTTCTTGGATCTGTTGAATCCCATGCATTTTGCAGCACCTGTGTAGGAACATTCCATCCCCAACCTAAATTCCATGCAACAGTTGCACCACCTTGTCTTATATTTTGAGATGTACCCCAACCGTCTTGTCCATTATCATTTGTACCGTTAGCACCACAATTAGCCTGCATTTCAAATATGGATTCTACACCGTTTTTACCGGCACCATTCAAACCGTCTTTCCAAATATCTGTAAAGTTGGATGCGAGTCCATATTGTCCGGAACCAATCACTGTATTACAAAGAGAAACCACTTTAGCCCATTGTTGTCTGAACAAATAGGTTTGTGCCCATAATGTATTGGCAGCACCACTGGTTAATCTGCCGGGATATCTATTAGTTCCTCCAACCTGCCAATTCAAAGGCAACATGGTTGAAGCAGCACTTAGATCAGCATCAATTTGAGCGTATAAGTCAGCGATCGTTGCTTTTGGTTTATTACCTGCAGCTGCATTGGTATAATAGAAATTGATCAGCGGAACCTGACCATAAGCTTTTACCAATTCAAAGAAAGAATAAGCTCTGAAGAAATGAGCTTCTCCAATATTTCTTACGGAAGCAGGATCTGTAACTTTTAATGAATCTGCCCAATACAGTTCCTTGTTACATAAATTAATCATGTAAAAATGATCATTCCAGTAAGTATCGGTTGCCCAATCATCTTTGGTGTATTGGAATGTTTCAAACTCAGTATTGATCTCTGCACCATCGGTCGTACTACTTCCTTTCTGTGCATCGTCATCTCTGATACTGTGAAAATCTATCCAGGGCAAAGAAGAGAATCCTGCATATCCTCTAAGTGTATTATATAGACCTAAACTTTGAGCCTCTAAAGCCCCCTGATTTAAGTCGTTAAGCGTTGCAGTTAAGGGTTGCCTATCAAGAAATTTACTGCAACCCGCTATTGTTAGAAAAAAGGTAGCTACCAGTAGTAAGCTCCCAAAAGTTTTAATATTTTTTTTCATATAATGGTTCATTTAAAATATTATTAAAATGTTACATTCAGACCGAAGGTTGTAACCATTGGTATGGCACCACCTCCATTATCATATCCGAATGCAGTAGCATCACCACCATATTCAGGACTATAGCCATTATTATGTTTCCATGTCTTTAAGTTCTGAATATTAGCAAATAACCGCAGGTTTGTAACTTTACATTTTGCTAATATTTTTGGATCAAGTGTATACCCTAATTGAAGATTTCTGATTCTGAAATAACTTCCATCTTCAATATTGTAGGTAGATCCATTATAGTTAATTCTGTCTGCCTGACTAATGATCGGTTCCCAATTAGAGGTACCGGCACCATGCCATCTGCTGTTTTTGAATGCAGCATAGTTTACTCTCTGGAAAGGAGATTCAAGAGATCCCCAAGTTCTGAAGATACTGTTGCCATAAACACCACCTACGTCAATACCCAATGTGAATCTCTTATAGGTAAGATTGATGGAACCACCATACATGAACTTAGGTGTTGGATTTCCGATTACTGATCTGTCATCAGAAGTTACAGCACCATCAGGGCCTGTTCCACCCGGACCGGCGATATCTTTGAATTTAAAATCACCGGGTCTGTATGCTCCGATTGATGAAGCGATCGGTGAACCCAAGATATCAGCATAGGATTGATATAAACCAGCTACGGTATAACCATAGAAAGAACCGATAGGTTGTCCAACCATTGTTCTGCTTTCTGCACTACCATTATTCTGGAAGGCTCTGCTTAAGAAGCCGGTAGGAAGATCACTGGCTAAGCTTACCACTGTATTTTTCATGAATGTGATATTGCCGCCAATTTGCAGAGAGAAATCTTTGTTTATTTTTTGATTCCATGTGGCAGCTAATTCTTCACCCGTGTTCTTTAAACTACCACCATTGATCAATTCATTCTGTAAACCCTGTGCTGATCTGTCAACATAGGTCATCAGGTCGTTGGTCACTTTATTGTAATAGTTGAATTCAAAATGTAAACGGTTATTGAATGCATTACCTTCTATGCCAATTTCAGAAGCATTTACAGTTTCCCATTTTAAATTAGGGTTGGCAATATAGGACTGCTGAGCAGCAGAAAAAATATTGGTTCCGAAAATAGCATTGATCCCTGTATTCAAATTAGGATATGACGGATATGGAAGTGGTGTTCCATCCAAATAAGAAGCGGTTTGATTACCCAGCACACCAATAGAACCTTTCAATTTCAGATAATCAAATGCTTTTTGATTTTTCATGAAATCTTCTTTACTGATCTCCCATCCTGCACCTAAAGCCCAGAATAACTGGTTACGATTTTGAGCAGGGATCTGAGAAGATGCATCATTACGTAAAGAAGCATTTAAATAGTATTTGCTTTTGTAATTATATAAAATACGACCTAATGCAGAGACTGTTGAATATTCACTTTGAGCAGAATTGGTATTGGTTGGATCCACTACACCCCAAGGACCTGAACTTACATACCAGAATCTTGGATCGTTAGGTATAGGTAAACTTGCAGCGTCTGTTCCCTGTTTCAAAGCAGTTTGTCTGCCAAAATAGCCACTGTAATAAGTTGTAAAACCACCTAAAGCAGTAAAGCTATGGTCGCCCAATACTCTCTTGAAAGTCAGCATATAATCTTGCTGATATTTTTTCCAGTCATTTACATTTTCAGTAAATGCTGTTTGTGAAGAAGATAGATAAGGCGTATTGTTCATCGGATTAAATGCATAATACATTGGTGTATAATGACGTTTATCCTGCGTACTTACATCCCCATACAAAGTTGCTTTGAAGTTAAAATACTTTGCAAAATTCACATCTATATAAACACTACCTACATATCTGTTCTCATAATCTTTTGTTCTATCCCATTCGTTTTGTAATTGTAACAATGGGTTAACCACACCTGCAGATTGTAATGCAACATCTAGTCCTGAATAAATACTTTGTGGTCCGCTAATACCTGTATAAGGGTCTGCCACTGTAAATGTTTGGGGTATAGCAGATACCTGTGGCATTACTTTTCTTGCTTGATCTAATATCTGGGTTGCATCATAAGGGTTATGTGTTCTGGTGGTATTAAAATTAACGCCCAGTTTAATGCCTTTAGTCACTTTAAATTCATCACTTAATGATAGGATGATCTTGCTTAATTCTTGATTTTTCACGATCCCCTGATCAGAAATATAACTGGCACCAAAATTGAATTTGTTCTTTTCTGTTGTTCCTGCAATACTTAAACCGGTATTGCTGAAATTACCAACTCTTGTAACAGCATCGATCCAATCTGTATTGGCAGTTAAAGCCGAATAGTCAGGAGTAGCAACACCGTTGTTTGCATTTTCTTCAGCAAATAAAGTACTGAATTGTGCAGCATTGGACATTTGAATTTTATCAACCAATTTCTTAAATCCATAAGAAGTATTGAAGTTGATAGTAGTTTGTCCGGCTTTAGCTTTCTTTGTAGTGATCGCGATCACCCCGGTAGCACCTTTCACACCAAATATCGCCAATGAAGAAGGATCTTTCAATATTTCGATTGATTCTATATCATTGGGGTTCAAATAATCGATATTATCATTAAATATACCGTCCACTACATATAAAGGATGTACCTGTCCGATACTTACTGTACCGCGGATACGAATATCCGGAGCAGCTCCGGGAGTTCCGTTATTTACAACAGATAAACCTGCAACCTTACCTTGTAAAGAGGCCACAGGGTTTGTGTTGGGTCTGTCGGCAACTTCTTTTCCCTGCACTTTAACGATAGAACCGGTCAAATCTCTTTTATTAGCAGAGCCATAACCGATCACAACTACCTGATCCAGTACTTTTTCAGATTCCTTTAATGTAACAATATTCAAATCTTTTTTGCCGCCGATCGCAACTTCTTTCTGATCATAACCAACAGAGGAAATCACTAATGTGGCGTTATCGGGAGCAACAATAGAAAAATAACCGTTCACATCGGCTGATGTAACAACAGCAGTTCCTTTTACTCTAACTGTTGCCGCAGGAACCGGTTCGCCATTAGATCCAAGCACTCTACCCGTTACTTTTATATCAGCAATGATGTTATCTTTTGAGGATAAGACGATCAGTTTGTGTCCCAGTTCTTTATACGTAAGATTGGTACCCGCAAAAATGCTGTTCAATACGTCTGTTACCAGCGCATTTTCAACATTCACATCTATTTTAGGGTTAGTCATTGAAATGGCATCATCGTTATACAAAAAACGATAACTGCTTTTTTTCTCAATTTGAAGCAATACTTTTTTAAGTTCTACAGAATTTAATTTAAGGCTAACTTTTGATTGAGCCAACCCTTTCGCGGAGACTTGAACTAGCGAAATGAGTAGTATGGCAATGGTTAGTTTCATAAACAGCAATACTTTAAGAATGCCCGTTTTGATAAATGCATTCTCAGGTTTAGATTTTTTCATACTTTTATTATCTAAGGTTAAGTAAATAAGAAAAACTTGAATTCCTTGGTCGGGTTCATACTAGTTTTTCCATTAATCCTTGGCGGGAAATGTTTGCTCATTTCCCGTTTTTTTTTAGCATCGTTAGTCAGTTAGTTTTGTTATTTTATCATATTTGTTTTATTTGGTGATTGTAATGGCATTTTTATTAATCGAAAAATTGAATTTAGTGGTGTATTGTAAGGCAGATAAGGCCTGATCAACAGTTTCCGTTTCAAAAGAACCGGTCAAATGCTCCTGTTTCAGACGTTCATCCTGAATATTGATCTTTACTCCATACCATTTTTCCATTTTGGAAGCAACGTCTTCAAAAGATTCACTCCTGAATTCAAGTTTATTTTCGATCCAGGATGTTTCGATAATAATGGTACTATCTGTTAATTTATGGGTGATATGTCCAATAGTAACCGTTGGCTCGATCAATTCAGTTCTGTGTTTTACTTTTTTATTGGCCACCGGTTCATCGGTAACGATATTCCCGTTAAGCAAAGTCAGCTTTTCATTGGGGCTCAGATAGATCTTTTCTTTAGGTCTGTCTTTCAGTGTCACTTCGATCCTTCCTCTGAGCAAGCTTGTTTCTGTTTTCCTTTCATTTGGGTAACATCTTACATTGAAAGCAGTTCCCAATACTTTAATATCCATTTTCTGGGTATGGATCACGAAAGGCTTTTCCGGATTTTTAGTAACATCAAAAAATGCTTCCCCTATTAGATTTACTTCTCTTAATTCAATTCCGAAGATGTCATTATTGTAGGTTAGTTTACTGCCTGCATTCAGCCAAACCTTAGTGCCGTCAGGTAAAACAAGATTGGTCTTGCTGCCATTCTTAGTCGTGATCTCGCTGGTTTTTGTAGGCGATGCCGGAGAACTCTGAATATTGCTCAGATTAAGCAATAATAAAACAACTGCTGCAATGGATACAACAGCAGCACTGATCTGCAGTACTTTTTTATTGATCCTTTTTAGGGAAAATAGAGGTAAATTTTTATCTGCTCCGCTAATCAAATGCTCATCTCCATCAGTTGAATCTTCAATCAATAATCCCTCTTTCTGCATTCTGAGAGACAGTTCCTGGTATTTATATTCAGCATATTGTCGATCCTGAATGTGTTGTGACTTCCAAAGGTCCTCCATGATTTCCAAGGAATAGGCTTGAACAGGTTCTTTTTTCAGGAGAAGTTCTAATTCATCAGATTCAGAAATTGTCATTTCGTTAGAAAGCTTTCGGGACATTAATTCCCAAATTCTATCGGTTCCTGTGTTTTCCATGAGTATTGGTAAGGACACATAAGTTAAGAAAATCTACTAAAGGAAAGTTAAAATATTTTTCCTATTGCTTATTTGGAGGGAAATTGAATTCCTTTTTGAGGTCGAAGTTGATGGCATTACCGATCTTTTTAACCGCGATAGCCATTTGATTATCAATCGTTTTGACTGAAATATTAAGTAGATCTGCTATTTCCTTGTACTTTAATCCATCTTCCTTTACCAGTTTAAAGATCACTTTGCACCTGGGTGGAAGCATGGCAATGGCTGAATTGATGCGGTTGATCACTTCAGAAGTCATCATCATTTGTTCCGGGTTATATGAAATACTGGCGAGTGATAAGCTCATTTCATCCAATGAAACGACGTCTTTCCTGAAATGACGTGACAAATAATTGAAAGAAGTGTTTTTAGTACTGATATATAGATAGAGTTTGAAATTATCTACATTGATCAGGCTATTCCTGTTTTGCCAAACTTTCATAAATACATCAGATACCACTTCTTCCGCCAATTCTTTATTCTTCAGTATCGATTGTGCAAATTGAACGAGTGCAGGCATAAATGCGACATACAACTGACCAAAAGCAGCCTGATCATTGTGGATAGCAATTTTTCTTTGTAAGTCCTTTATTTCTTCTTTCGCAAGCATCAACTCGTTATAAGAGAATCTAAATGATAGATAAAGTTTCTAAGTTTGTATCGATTGTCTTGATCATCCCTATTTATACAAAGAGAAATAAAAAAAACAATTAGCTGCATGTTTAGGAAATATATTTATCAACTATATATAATTATATGATTGATAAATATAGTCAGCGCTTCTCAAATACATACTAAAAATTTAACTGACTGGATAATTAATAAATTATTTTGATACAATTATCAGGGCCAATCCTAGTATATATAAGATCAACATCAGATTCAAGATCAGTTTAGTTCCTTTTGGCCCATTATCGAATTCTTTCCATACATATATTCCCCAAATGGCTGCAACAACTGTTGCACCCTGACCTAAACCATAAGAAACAGCCGGCCCCGCTTTACCTGAAGCAATGATGTTTAACGACATTCCAATGCACCAGATCAGTCCGCCAAAGATCCCGATCAGATGATCTTTCGCTTTCCCTTTAAAATAATCTGCAAAAGAAACAGCTGCTCCCATAAATGGTTTTTTCATTTGAATGGAATTAAAGACAAAACTGCTTAATACAATTCCAATGGCGAAAAACACTAGTGCTGTATAGGGTGTTAATTTCCCGGCTTCAGGATGCACAAAATCTTTTGCCATTGAATCAGCCACATATTTATAAAATAGTCCCATTAGACAACCGCTGATCACAGAAAGTATCAATCCCTTTTTGGAAACATTTGCTGTTGATCGCAATTTCTGATAGGCTTTTGCATTGAGAAAAATAGCAACCGCTATCAATACCACACCGCTAAAGATCAAAACAGGATTTCCCTGCGGATTGGAAATATAATTTACAATAACTCCTAATACCAATGCGATACCGATACCAACCGGAAAGGCAACAGACATTCCTGCGATCGCGATTGCTGCTACCAATAAAATATTGGCAAGATTAAAAACAACACCGCCGATCAATGCCATTTGAATATTATCATGACCGGCTTGCTGCATATCATCCCAAAAAGCACGGCCCCCAATTCCATTACTGCCCAATGTAAAAGCAAGTAATAATGTGGTCAGTAAAATACCAAAACCATAATCCCAATAAAATAATTCGAATCGCCATTCTTTATTGGTAAGCTTTGTTGTATTAGCCCATGAGCCCCAACAGAACATGGTGATCACACAAAATAAAATGGCTAGGCTGTAATTTTCTACAATGAACATATGCTTGATTTTATGATTTGATCAAAACTTCATTTCTATATGGAACGGATGCCTGAGCTCCCATTCTTGTTACAGATATAGACGCAGCAGTTACTGCAAATTCAATGGCTTCCTTCCAGTCCATATTCTCAGTAAGAGCAACGGTTAAAGCACCGCTGAATGTATCGCCGGCTGCAGTAGTATCGATTGCATTTACTACGGGCGCATTTACTCTGAATGATTGCAGCTTATTTTTAAAATAAGCACCCTGCTTACCCAATGTGATGATCACATTTTCGACAGCCTTGTTTAATAATATATCAGCAGCTTTCTCTGCCGAATTATCATCGGACACTTCGATACCCGTAAGTATGGCAGCTTCTGTTTCATTGGGTGTTACTAAAAACAATCCATTCAATAATTCATTACTTAAATGCTGTGCGGGTGCAGGGTTTAAGATCAGCTTTTGATGATTTGCTTTTGCGATCTTTGCAATGGATTCTATCGTATCCATGGGTATTTCTAATTGCATCAAAATGATCGCTGCTTCATTTAAGTTTTTTAACTTATCAATATCACGCATCAATAAATTAGCATTCGAACCCGGTGCAACTACTATACAATTTTCGCCGGCAGCATTTACCATGATCAATGCAACACCGGAAGGATTTTGATCATCCATAAATACATATTCGATATTCATGTTTTCTTTTTGATATCCTTCGACAATTTGTTTACCGAAAATATCATTGCCCAATTTGGCAACAAAGCTCAGATCGCCGCCAAGCCTTGCAATAGCTACGGCCTGATTGGCGCCTTTACCACCCGGATTCATTAAGAAATGACCGCCCAATAAAGTTTCGCCGGGCAAGGGATGTTTATCGGCTTTCACGACCATATCCATTGTTGCACTTCCGATCACAAATATTTTTTTCATACCAGATTTTATTTTTTGTTTTTATTTTTTTTATGGCAACACTTGAAGCAATAGCATCTAGATCTTACCTACTGCAAAGGTTTTACAGACATCAGTATACGAACCTAAACTTATCTTTTGCTTCGCTTCATTTTAAAATATCATTGCATAATGCTTTAATTCGATGTTAGTAAGATTGCAATTCAGAATCACCATTAAATCTAAGAAATTTTATTGCAGCCAGCATTGAAACTTATGATGTTGGCACTGTCGCCGTATTCAAATTCTGACAGCAGCATTAAGGAATGAAATATTTTGCGAGATCCTTGTTTCCCGCATCGGTTATCAACACTTTAAAAACTTAATTTTCCCAAATCAGATAATTAAATAAATTTACCCTGCATATATAACATACCGCTGCGAATATCTATTCTTAGTGTATCGTTTAACAAAACACATGCAGGCCTTGTTTCGAAAGAAACAGGGCTGTTTTATTAATATCTCCTTAAACTGGATTAAAAAAACTTTAAAATCATTGTAACTGAGAGCGGTTGAAATATATAAGTCATATGATTGCTTTTATTGCCCTATGACCTATTGAAAAACCAAAGATCCTACAATCTTAACAGGTAAAAGCCTTATTCATCAGAATAAGGCTTTTATTTTATCGTTCGGTTCTCATCTTCGAATTGCAGTTTTTTATGAGAAATATCATGTTCGAATGTAACTAACATCACACAAGAGCGATTCACTCCCATTGAACTTTGTGCCCTGATCATTCCCATTTTACTTAAATATTTTTTATGAAAAGATTGGTGATATTAGGTGCAGGTACAGCAGGAACCATGATGGCAAATCATCTGCATCATAAACTCAACAGAAAAGAATGGACTATTGATATTGTGGATGAAAGAACAGAACATCATTATCAACCGGGCTATTTATTTCTTCCCTTCGATATCTATCAACCGGAAGATATCATTAAATCTATCCGGGATTTTATTCCTTCAGACGTCAATTTGATCACAAAGAAAATTGACCGTATCGTTGCCACAGATAATTATATTCAAATGGCAGGCGGTGATCAGTTACAGTATGATCTGCTCATCATTGCCACGGGTGCCAAGATAGCTCCTGAAGAAACAGAAGGAATGAATGGCGCAGAGTGGCAACATTCTGTTTTTGATTTTTATACTTTTGAAGGTGCTTTAGCACTGCGCAATAAACTGCGTGATTGGCAGGGAGGAAACCTCGTGATACATATCACTGAGATGCCGATCAAATGTCCCGTAGCTCCATTAGAATTTGCATTCTTGGCCGACTCTTATTTTAAACATAAAAAAATACGCGATAAAGTAAACATTACTTATGTTACTCCTTTAAGCGGTGCATTTACAAAACCAAAATCTACTGCTGCATTGGAGCATTTGTTGGAAGAAAAGAACATTGCCATTGAAAGTGACTTTGCCATTTCAGAAGTTGACAATGAAAATAAAACCATTGTTGATTATGGCGGAAAAGCAATCCCTTTCGATCTCTTGGTCACAGTACCAACAAACAAAGGCGATGCATTAATGGAAAGATCAGACCTGGGTGATGAACTAAATTATGTTCCCACCAATAAAGAAACATTACAGTCAAAAGCGCATGCCAATATTTTCGTGATCGGCGATGCAACGAATGTACCTGCTTCGAAAGCGGGCTCTGTTGCACACTTTGAAGCGGATATTCTTACAGAAAATATTCTTCACTTTATAAAAGAGGAAACGCTTTCAGCAACATTTGACGGACATGCCAATTGTTTTATTGAAACAGGAAACAGCAAAGCATTATTGATCGACTTCAATTATACTCATGAACCTGTTGAAGGAACATTTCCATTTGCAGGTATTGGTCCATTGCAATTATTGAAAGAAAGCCGAATGAATCATTGGGGCAAACTCGCTTTCCGATGGATCTATTGGAATGTATTATTAAAAGGAACACCCATTCCATTTGTTTCCGCCAATATGAGCACAGCAGGAAAACATTTTAATTAACGAATAAATATTTTTTATGGAAAAGACAATCGCACAAAAAACAGTTCAGGTAAATGAAGAAGGCTACTTAACAAATTTTGCAGAATGGAACAAGGAGATTGGCGAAGAACTTGCCAAAGAAAACAATATTACTCTTACACCCAAACATTGGGAACTGATCAATTATATACAGAATGAATTTAAAAATGAAGTGCCTTTAACCATTCGAAAGATCGGCAAAAGCGGAGTAGTAGATATCAAAGAATTCTATGCGTTGTTTCCTGTAGGGCCTTTAAAAACAGCAACTAAAATTGCAGGCATTCCTAAACCTGTAGGGTGTATTTAATTTCTAACAATAAAAATTATCAATTATGAGTGAATATAAAGGCGAGATCAGAAAGATGATGATCATTCTTTCGAAAGCATCAATTGAAAATGTGTATGCAGCATTTGTTTTAGCGAACGGTGCCAGAATGGAAGGTATTGAAGCAGAAATGTTCTTTACTTTCTTCGGACTGGAGGCTTTGCATAATAAAAAACTAGATCATCTGCATGTGGCCACGGTGGGCAATCCTGCCATGCATATGCCAACCATGATCGGAGGCTTACCCGGTATGGAAGCATTGGCTACTTCTATGATGAAAAAAGAAATGGAGAAATTAGATATGCCGGAAGTGCGTGAATTTCTGGACATATTAAAAGCATCAGGCGTAAAATTATGGGCTTGCAAATTAGCCATGGAAATGTTCCATTATACTAAGGAAGATATGTATCCTGATGTGGATGGCGTATTAACTGTTGGTGATTTTTACAAAGAGGCTGAGGGCTTGGGAACGCATATGCTGTTCATATAAATGAATAACTTATAACAGAAAAGCCATACTAAATAAGTATGGCTTTTCTGTTATGACCTGTATTGAAATCTAAATCTTAGGATATTATTAATGTAAAAAGCTTCTGCAAAAACCCAGATACTTTTCACAGTCTTCATAATTCGACATCAGCCCAAGTGATATTCTGATGGCACCGCGCATTCTTCCCAGGAAATGGATCTTATCATAATGCGCGTCATCTCTGGAAGAATAAAACACTGACAACTCTTCAGAAGTTATGCAATTGGTGATCTCATCAATGCCCGGATTACAAAAGCAACCTATCCTGATAGATATATTGTTGGCTGTGGCTTTTACTTCGATCTCACTTACATCGATCTTTTCTTCATTACTGTCAAAAAAGTTCATGATGATCGTTGATCCTCTTTTATCATTGCTGTTAGGTCCGAATACATGTATCAGCATCTTCCCATTCGCATGTTTCAGTTGATTCAATTCACTGATGAGATATTCTGTTAAAGCCGATAGTCTTTTTTGAATGGTGTCCATACCTAATTCATTGATCCAATCCAATCCGATCTTTACTGCAGGTATGGATAAATAATTCAAAGTGCCTTCTTCAAAACGTTCCTGATTTTCTACCAGAAAAAACTCAGGCATGGTCACCGATGCATAAGATACCGTACCTCCTGCAAACCAGGGCTTATCCAGCTTTTCAAAAGCATTCTTCTGAATCAGTAATGCCCCCACTCCTGTTGGATATCCGAATATTTTGTAGAATGATAAGGATACATAATCAGGCTTCACCTGTTGAAGGTCTAAGGTATTGGTGGGAACAAATGCAGCTGCGTCCAGTAAAACATCCCAGCCATTTTCATGAGCAATATCGATCCATTTCAGATCATGCTTCACTCCTGATACATTGGATTGTGCAGGATACGCAAAAAGCTTATTATGCTTGTATTTGCCGGATGTTAATTTTTGAAGGAGTTTAGCTTCATCGATCCGGAGATCTTCTATATAAACAGGACTGTATTCGAAACCTGCTGCTTTTCTTTTAGCAAATTCCCTGATGCCGTTCACGGAATTATGATTATCAAACAATAATAAAAAATGGCTCTTGTGATCAAAGGGATATGACTCTCCCACTATTTTTAATGCCTGAGTAGCATTGGCAGTAAACACACAGTAATAATCATCGCCGGCATTAAAATGGTCCAATACAGCTTTTCTTGTTTCTTCGACATGTTGGGTAGATACCATCGAAGTTGGATTAGTCGAATGCGGATTACCAAAAATATGTTCCTGTAAAAACTGAAAATGCTTTTCGATCTGTCCTTTTGAATAAAGATTGCCACCTGTATAATCCAGATAAACATGGGCTTCTTTATCCAACTGAGCATAGGCTTCTTTTCTAATAGCAGCGAATTTGTCGGCAGAGTTCCCGTATTCAATATTCTTTTTACAAAAAGATGAATAGTCCATGGTGGTGGTGGTATCGTTGATTAAATAGTTCTGTACAGATTAATTGAACATAAAATAACTCAAAAAAAAGGAAATAGTTATAATAATATATTCTGCTTCTTGAATAAGCACTCGTATGACAAATGCATTAAGTTAAACTTATGATGTCATGCTGAGGCTCTCGAAGCATGTTAAACGAAAAGCATCTGTTAATCGAATTCACCCTTCGAGTGCCTCTCCAACGGAGTCCTATGGACAGGGTGACATCTCGTCTTAAATGTTAAAGTCTTTATTAACACTACATGAATAAATAAGCAATTGTATTGAACTGCGCAGCGTTTACTTTTGCAACAAATGAAGAACATGAGAAATATATATCTGATTGGATCTGCAGCAATATTTGTATTGCTGGCAGCCTGCAATAATGCAGAACAGAAAAAAGTAAATGCAGATTCGGTAAAAGTAATTGCAAAACCAATTCCCGGCACTCCCATTAAATACGATAGCTCTAAACGCTATATCTTTTTAACCTGGGATGATTGTCCTCAACCTCCGGGAACAGTGAACTGTAAAAATGTTTTCAAAGAACAAAATGTGAAAGCCACATTTTTTGCAGTAGGGTTTAATCAGGTAGGTCCTTTCAAAAAAAGGATCATCGACTCACTGAGAAATGATTATCCGCAATTCTTGTTGGCCAACCATAGTTTCAGTCATGGTTTCAATGATAAGTATGCAAAATTCTATTCTTTGCCCGACAGTGCATACAATGATTTCATGAAGAATGAAAAAGAACTGCAGATCGGCGTTAAGATCATTCGCTTACCCGGTAATAATACATGGGCTTCGAAAGGTGTGATCCACGGACAAAAAGCAGAGAATCCATTGATCAAGAAATTAGACGCTAATGGTTATCAAATTGTTGGTTGGGATATGGAATGGGCACAAAACGGAAAACAAAAACAGCCCAAAGAAAGTGCAACAGAAATGGTGAAGAGGATCAATCAGAAGTTCGATGATGGCAGTACTGTTGAACAGAATGCCATTGTTATTTTATCGCATGACAGATTATTCGAGAAGAAACAATTTGCAGATTCATTAAGCAGGTTCATTCAACTATTGAAACAGGATCCGCGTAATGTATTTGAAACGATCGATCATTATCCAATGCTGCAGCGTAAATAAATAATAGGACACAGATGACACGAATGCAACTGATGATCGCGGATCATTCTTGAAAATAATAAATTTGTATCGTCATAGGTTGCTACGCAACCTATATAATCCGTTTTCATCCATACTATCAGTGTCATCTGTGTTCAATTTATTCTTAACCTTAGTTTTTTTATTTTGCTACTATGACAAAAGAAGAATTACTGAATGATCTGAGAAACGAAAC